>CANGXM010000169.1 GCA_947457845.1 Rhodospirillales bacterium
CGGGGGCCGGCGGAGGGGCCGCGGCCGTGACGGCCCCGCGGCTGCCGCCCGGGATGCTCAGGACCTGCCCCTCGCGAAGGGCGAACGGCGCCGACAGGCCATTCGCCTGGGCGAGGTCGTCCTGCGCGACGTTGAACTGGCGGGACAGGCCCAGGAGGGTGTCGCCCCGCTGGACCGTGTAGTTCCGCGGCGCCGGAAGGACGAGGCGCTGTCCCACCCGGATCACGAAGGGGGCGGCCAGACCGTTCGCCTCCGCCAGTTCGCGCTGGCCGACGCCGTGGCGGGACGCGAGGCCGGACAGCGTGTCGCCGGGCATGACGACGATCGTGTCGCCCCGCACGTTCGCGCCGGTATCCACCTCCACGACCGGTGCCGGCGGATCGGTGCGCGTGCCGCAGGCGGCAAGCAGCAACAGCGCCACGGCGGCGACGGGCCGCATCATTCGGCCCGCCCCCCGGGGGAGTCCGGCGGCTCGGGGATCAGGGGGACGAATCGGACGGGCCACAGCTCCTCTCGCTCCAGTCCGTCGGGCGTTCTGGTGACGCGCACGACCCTCTGGTCTCGGCGGTCGACGGCCACCGGAATGACGAGCACTCCACCGACCGCGAGCTGGTCCGTCAAGTCCTTCGGCACCTCACCCTGTGCCGCGGCGGTGACGATCACGCGATCGAAGGGCGCCTGCTCCGGCCAGCCTCGGGTTCCGTCGGCGCAGCGGGTGGTGACGTTGCGAATGCGCAACTGCTCCAGGACCGCCTCGGCGGCCTTCAGGAGCGGCCGGTGGCGCTCGATCGTGTAGACTCGGCGGGCGAGTTTGGAGAGGACGGCGGTCTGGTAGCCGCTGCCGGTGCCGATCTCGAGGACCTTCAGCCGATCGCCGACGCGCAACTCCTGGGTCATCAGCGCCACCACGAGCGGCTGGCTGATCGTCTGGCCAAGACCGATCGGGAGCGCCATGTCCTCGTAGGCCTGATCGTGGAACGACGACGGCAGGAACGCCTCCCGCGGGATGCGTTCCAGCGCCGACAGGACGGCCGTGTCGACCACCCCCGATTTCCGGAGGTGCATGATGAGGCGGATCTTGCGCGCCTCGATCGTCACGCCGGCGCACCGGCCCCGACTGCGCGGGCGAGCCGCTCGATGCTGGCGCCGTGTGTCATATCGAGATGGAGCGGCGTCACGGCGATGCCGTTCGCCGCGACCACCGCCACGTCCGTCCCGGGCGCGACAGAGCCCCCGTCGATCCGCCCGCCGATCCAGAAATAGCGGCGGCCGCGCGGGTCGATCCGCTCGGACAGCTGGTCCTCCAGCATGTGCCGCCCCTGCGGCACCACCTGGATGCCCGTGACGGCGTCAGGCGCGCAGCCGGGGAAGTTCACGTTGACGAGGATGCCGGGCTCGAACCCGGCGGCGCAGATCTGGCGCACCACGTCGGCCCCGTGCCGCTCGACCGTCTCCCACGCGGGCGGCGCATCGGCGCGCAGGTCCAGACTGAGCGCGATGGCCGGAAGGCCCAGCAGCGTCGCCTCGATCGCCGCGGCCACCGTACCGGAGTAACCGATGTCCTGGGCGAGGTTCGAGCCGTGGTTGACCCCCGAGAGCACGAGCGTCGGGAGCGCCTCGCGCATGACGTGCTTGACCGCCAGCAGCGCGCAGTCCGTGGGCGTGCCGTCGACCGCGAAGCGCTTCGGACCCATCTCGCGCAGGCGAAGGGGCCGGTGGATCGTCAGCGAGTGGCTGGCCGCCGACTGCTCGGTCTCCGGCGCGACCACCCAGACGTCGTCGGTGATCGAGCGGGCGATGCGTTCGAGGACGGCGATGCCCTGCGCGTGGATGCCATCGTCGTTGCAAAGAAGGATGCGGGCGCCCCGCAGGTCGAGTGTCTCAGCCATGCCGTCCGATCGTCTCCACGCCGCCCATGTAGGGACGCAGCGCGGCCGGGACCGCGATCGACCCGTCGGGATTCTGATAGTTCTCCATCACCGCGATCAGGCAGCGACCGACCGCGACGCCCGACCCGTTGAGGGTATGGACGAAGCGCGGTGCGTCCTTCGTCCCCCGGGCCCGGGTCCGCGCATTCATCCGCCGCGCCTGGAAGTCGCCGCAGTTCGAGCAGCTCGAGATCTCGCGATAGGCGTTCTGACCGGGCAGCCAGACCTCGATGTCGTAGGTCTTGCGCGAGGCGAACCCCATGTCGCCGGTGCACAGCAGCATCGTCCGGAACGGCAGTTCGAGCCGCTTCAGCACCGTCTCCGCGCAGGCGGTCATGCGCTCATGCTCGTCGGCCGACGCCTCGGGCGCCGTGATCGACACCAGCTCGACCTTGTAGAACTGGTGCTGGCGGAGCATCCCACGGGTGTCGCGGCCGGCCGACCCGGCCTCCGAGCGGAAGCAGGGCGTGAGCGCGGTGAAGCGCAGCGGCAGGTCCTCGATGTCGAGGATCTCGTCCATCACCGTGCAGGTGAGCGGAACCTCGGACGTCGGGATCAGCCAGTGCCCCGTCTGGGTCCGGAACATGTCGTCGGCGAACTTCGGCAACTGGCCCACGCCGAACACCGCCTCATCGCGGACCATCAGCGGCGGGCTCACCTCCGTGTAGCCGTGCTCGCCCGTGTGCAGGTCGAGCATGAACTGGGCGAGCGCCCGTTCCAGCCGCGCGAGCGGGCCGCGCAGCAGCGTGAAGCGGGAGCCCGAGAGCTTCGCCGCACGGTCGAAGTCCATCAGCCCGAGCGCCTCGCCGATGTCGAAGTGCTCCCGGGCGTCGTTCGCGCGGCGCGGTTCGGCGAAGCGCCGGACCTCGACGTTGCCCGTCTCGTCGGCACCGTCGGGCACCTCGTCCCGGGGCACGTTGGGGAGCACGGCGAGGAGGCCGTCGAGTTCGCCCTGAAGATCGGTCGCCCGCGCCTCGCCGGCCGCGATGCGATCCTTCAGGGTCGCGACCTCGGCCATGAGCGCGTCGGCGTCGCCGCCCTGCTTCTTCACCTGGCCGATCTGGCGCGACAGGTCGTTTCGCCGCGCCTGCGCCTCCTGCACCTCGGTCAGCGCGCGGCGGCGGTGTTCGTCGATCCCGAGGATGCGGGCCGATGCCGGCGGCTGGCCTCGACGGGCGAGACCACGGTCGACGACTTCGGGGGTCTCGCGGATGGCGCGAAGATCGTGCATGGAGCGGCACTGCGGCGGATGGTGCGGGGCGCTGATTATACGGCGTGACGGCGGGGACGGTCCAGCACCGCCGGACCGGGGTCAGTCTGCGGCCGCCTCGGCCGCCGCCTCCGCCGCCGCCCGCTGCTTCTCGATCCGCCGGCCGACGATGATCGCGACCTCGTAGAGCAGCAGGAGCGGGATCGCGAGGCCCACCTGGCTGATCACGTCGGGCGGCGTGAGGATGGCCGCGGCGATGAACACGCCCACGATCGCGTAGCGCCGCTTCGAGACCAGCGCATCGACCGACACGATGCCGGCCCGCACGAGCAGCGTCAGCAGGACCGGAAGCTGGAAGGCGATGCCGAAGGCGAAGATCAGCGCCATCACCAGCGACAGATATTCGGCCACGCGCGTCTCGGCCACGATGGGCAGGATCCCGTCGCCGCCCGGGCTCTCGAAGCTGATGAAGAAGGTCAGCGCGAGCGGCATGATGAAGAAATAGACGAGGCAGGCGCCGAGCGTGAACAGCACCGGGGTCGCCACGAGGAACGGCAGGAACGCCTTGCGCTCGTTCTTGTAAAGGCCGGGGGCGACGAACTTCCAGATCTGGCTGGCGATGACGGGGAACGCGATCAACGCCCCGCCCCAGAACGCGACCTTCACGTAGGTGAAGAAGGCCTCCTGCGGGGCGGTGAAGATCATCCGCCTGTTGTCGAGGTTCGTCCCGTAGGCGAACACGAGAGGGCCCATCAGCAGCTTGTAGATCTGCGGCGCGAAAAAGTAACAGATGAAGAACGCCACGATCAGCGCGGCCATGGAGTACATGAGGCGGTTACGCAGCTCGATCAGATGTTCGAGCAGCGGCATCCGGCTGTCGTCCAGCTCGTCGCGTTCCGTCTCCGCCATGGGGTCAGACCTTCACGTCGCCGGCCGGCTTGACGTCCGCCCCGACGGTCTCGGTCGGCGCCGCCGGGGCCGCATCGGGAGCCATCGATCCCGATGCGGGATCGTAGACGACGGGACCCGCGACCGGCACGGGTGCCGCGGTCTCGGAGGCGGGCGCGGCCACAGCCGTCGCCGGCTTGTCCTGGGGAAGCGCCGTGAACGCGTCGACCGGCTGGGACAGGATCGACGGGGGCGTCAGCGCGTCGCGGATGGAGCCCGACGGGTCGATCGCATTCTGCACGTGCTTTCTGATGTCGACGCCGTCCTTCAGCTCGGTCGCCTTCTTGCGCAGTTCGTCGAGCTCCGCCTCGCGGACCATGTCGTCCACGTGGGTCTGGAAATCCCGCGCCATCGTCCGCGCCTTGGCGACGAACCGCCCGACGGTGCGAAGCGCGAACGGAAGATCCTTGGGACCGATGACGACGAGCGCCACCACGGCGATCACGATGAGTTCGGGCCAGCCGATGTCGAACATGTCAGTTCCAGTGACCTTGCGCGGCGGACCTCGTCAAGGGCGGCGACGCCGCCACCCGTCAGCTCCGGGCTGTCTCGGCGGGGCGGGTCGCGTTGGCCGAGGCCGGCTGACCGCCCGTCTGGGCCTGAGCCGTCGTCGTGGACCCCTGGGGCTGCGAGGCGGGTGCCGCATCCTGGTGCAACTGGCGCGCGGCGTCCGCCTGCGCGGCATCCTCGTCCTTCAGCCCGGACTTGAAGTTCTTGATGCCCTTGGCGAGGTCGCCGGCCACCTTCGGCAGCTTGCCGGCCCCGAACACCAGCAGGACGATCACGAGGACGACCAGCCAGTGCCAAATGCTCGTGAAACCCATGCTACCCAAGCTCCCGTCGGACGCGCCCGCGTGTGGCGGCGCACTATTGCAGAAAGGTCCGGGGCCCGCAACGCCGCCCCCGGCCCGTGATCATCATGAGGTGGGGCCGCCGGCCGGGAACACAAAGGCCTGTCGCGGATCGAGGACCACCGAGACGTGGCTCCCGTCCGGCGGCAGGAAGATCCCCGGCATCCGCGCATGCAGGTGCAGTATCCGCCCGTCGGCCGCGGGGACGGACAGGTGGACGAGGCTCGTCCGTCCGAGGAGGCGCGCCGCCTCGACCCGTCCGAGGGTGGGCAGGCGGGACAGCGTCTCGTTCGGCGACGAGAGGGTCAGGCCTTCCGGCCGGATCAGCACCTGCGCCGCCGTCCCTTCGGCGAGGCCACGCGCCGGGATGCGGCCGAGCGGCGTGTCCGCGTGCCCGTCATGGACGACGGCCGGGATCTCGTTCACCTCGCCGAAGAACGAGGCGGCGAAGGCGTCGGCGGGCCGGAGGTAGAGATCGGTCGGCGAGCCGACCTGCACCATCCGCCCGCCATCCATGAGCGCGATCCGGTCGGCGAGGAACATCGCCTCCTCCGGATCGTGGGTCACCAGCAGCGTGGCGGTGCCCGCGTCCTTCAGCACGTGCAGCGTCTCGTCGCGCACCTGCTCGCGAAGGCGCGTGTCGAGGCCGGAGAACGGCTCGTCGAGGAGGAGCACCGCCGGTTCCGGCGCCAGCGCCCGGGCCAGCGCCACGCGCTGCTGCTGGCCGCCGGAGAGCGCGTGGGGATAGGCGTCCGCGTAGTCGGCCATGCCCACCTGCGCGAGGCTGGCGATGGCCCGGTCCCGCTGTGCCGCCGCCGTCCCGCCGGAGAGCCCGAAGCGGACATTGTCCGCCACCGTCATGTGCGGGAAGAGGGCGAAGTCCTGGAACACCACCCCCACGCCCCGCCGCTCGGCCGGAACGCCCCGGCCCGGCGTCGCCACGCAGCGCCCACCCACGCGGACCTCGCCGGCCTGAACCTCCTCCAGTCCTGCCGCGATCCGCAGGAGCGTCGATTTCCCGCAGCCGGACGGCCCGACGAGGCACACGATCTCTCCCGCCGCGACGGCGAGGTCCACGCCCGCCACCGCCCGCTTGCGGCCATAGGCGTGGCTGACGCCCGACAGCGCCAGCGCCTCGACCGCGCGCGCGGGCACGGAAGCGGCGGTATCGGTCCGTTCGCCGAGGCGCAGGCGTTGCGGTTGCGAATCGAGCGGCATGGCTGTCATCGGTTCGGTCCCATGCGGTCAGTCATGCAACAGACGGCCTCGACTTGCAAACGGTTCTCAGGCGCACCGGCGGCTCAGGGGGCATCGTCGCCGCTCTCACCCTCCCCGCCGGCTCCGGGGATCGCCGCGAGGACCGGGCGCGCGTCCAGCATGCCGATCGCGCGCAGATCCTCCAGGCCCGGCAAGTCGCGAAGGTCCGGCAGCCCGAAATGATGCAGGAACGCCTCGGTGGTGACCCATGTCAGCGGACGTCCGGGAACCTCGCGCCGCTTTCCGGTCCGCACCCAGCCGATCTCCATCAGCTGGTCGAGCGTCCCGCGGCTCGTCGCGACACCGCGGATGCCCTCGATCTCCGGGCGGGTGACCGGCTGGTGGTAGGCGATGATCGCCAGCGTCTCGAGCGCCGCGCGGGACAGCTTCCTCGCGACGTCGATCGGCCGTGCAATGGCCTCGACGAGATCGGGCGCCGTCCGGAACCGCCACTTCCCGCCGGTCTCCACCAGCTCAACACCACGCCCGGCATAGCTCTCGCGCAGTTCGACCAGAAGGCGCCCGACGTCGTCCGCACCCGTGCGGACGCGGAGTTCGTCGGCCCCCAGCGGCTCCGGGGCGGCGAAGAGGATGGCCTCGAGCAGGCGGAGCCGGTCGACCGGGCCGTCGGCGCTCACGCCACGCCCTCCCCGTCCCCGCTTTGGCGGCGGCGGACCCAGACCGGCTGGAACGGCGCCTCCTGCCGGATCTCCAACCGCCCTTCCTTGGCGAGTTCGAGCGTCGCGACGAGGGTCGAGGCGACGATCGAACGGCCGAGGAGCCCGTCGGCGAGGCCCGGGGGCAGGAAGCTGGCGAGCGTTCCCCAAGCCGGCAGATCGCCGATCAGCTCGCGCAGCCGGGCGATCGCATGCTCGACCGACCAGAGCTGCCAGGACGGCGGGGCGTAGGCCACGCCCTCCCGGCGCCGCTTGAGCGCGCCGTAGGCCGACAGGAGGTCGTGGAGCGTCGCCTCCCACGCCGGGCGTTCGAGGCTCGGCGGCAGTTCGGGCATCCCCCTGGCGAAGACGTCGCGCCCCAGCCGCGGCCGCGCGAGGAGGCGGGCCGCGGCGGCGCGCATCGCCTCCAGCCGCTGGAGCTGGAAGGCCAGCGCCTGCGCCATCTCGGCCGGAGCGTCGCCGGCCACGGTCTCGGGCTCGGGCACCAGGAGGCGGGACTTCAGGTAGGCGAGCCACGCCGCCATCACGAGATAGTCGGCCGCGAGTTCCAGGCGGATGCGGCGCGCGGCGGCGACGAAGGCGAGGTACTGGTCGGCCAGCTCCAGGATCGAGATCTTCGCGAGGTCGACCTTCTGGTCGCGCGCCAGGGTGAGCAGAAGGTCGATCGGCCCCTCGAACCCGTCGAGGTCGAGCACCAGCTGGTCCGGCCGCAGATGCCGGATCTCGTGCTGCTCGAACGGGTCCGCGGCCGTCGTCATTGCACCCCGGCGGCCATGTAGACGAGGCGGGCCAGCGCGTTCACCACCGGCCACAGGATCTCGGGCAGGATCGACCAGTCGCGGCCGAGCTGCGAGCCGATCAGCGGCAGGATGACGATCACCCCGATGAGGGCGAACATCCCGAAGCGCTCCAGCCGCGCATAGCGCCACGCGAGCGGACGGGGAAGCACGCCGACCATCACCCGCCCGCCGTCCAGCGGCGGGATCGGGATGAGGTTGAAGGCCATGAGAACGAGGTTGATCAGGATCGAATAGTCGAGGAGATCGATCGCCCACGCCCCGGCCGATCCCGGCAGGTCGACGGCCACATGCATCAGGAGCGCACTGACGAAGGCCAGCAGCAGGTTCACGGCGGGACCGGCCAGGGCGACGAGCACCATGCCCCAGCGCGGGTCGCGCAGCGCCATGAAGTCGACCGGGACCGGCTTCGCCCAGCCGATCAGGAACGGCGGCCAGGTGCCCACCACGAACTGCCCCAGCGCGAGGAGTCCGGGGAGCATCACGGTCCCGAAGGGATCGACGTGCCGGATCGGGTTGAACGTCACCCGCCCCAGGCGCTTGGCCGTGTCGTCGCCCAGCTTCCACGCCGCCCAGCCGTGGGCCGCCTGGTGGAAGGTGATGGCGACGATGGTCGGGATCGCGATCAAGAGGATCGTGACGACGATGTTGTCGAAGCCGCTCATCGCGTCACACGGGTTCCGTGGAGAGGAGGTCGGCGAGCCGGCGGCGCCCGGCGACCGGATCGAAGGGGTCGGGCGCGGGGTCGGGATAGGCCGCGGCCAGCGCCCACCGTCGCCGCGCCGCGAGCGTCAGGCGCGGCGCCGTCGCGGCGATCGCCTCCATCTCCGCCAGCCGTCCGTTGCAATGCAGGGCCGCGTCGCAGCCGGCGGCCAGAACCGCGCGGGCGCGGTCGCCGGGGCTTCCCGCCAGAGCCTCCATGTCGATGTCGTCGGAGAAGAGGAACCCGTCGAATCCGAACTCCCGCCGGATGAGGGTTCCGATCACCGCCGGCGAGACGCTGGCCGGACGCCGCGGATCGACGTCGTGGAAGACGACGTGGGCGACCATCGCGCAGGGCAGCGCCTGCAGCGCGCGGAACGGCACGAAGTCCCGCGCCTCGAGATCGGCGCGGGACGCGTCGACGTGAGGCGTCTCGTGATGGCTGTCGACCACCGCCCGCCCGTGGCCGGGCAGGTGCTTGACCACCGGCAGCAGCCCGCCAGCGAGCGTCCCCGCCGCCAGCGCGCCCGCCAGGACCGCCACCCGTTCGGGATCGTCGCCGAACGCCCGGTCGCCGATCGCGTCGGTCGTGCCGGCGTCGGTCACGTCGGCGACGGGCGCGCAGTTCACGTCGATCCCGAGCGGCCGGAGTTCGGCGGCGAGGATGCGGCCGAGGAGGAACGCCGCCGCCTTCCCCGCCTCGGGGTCC
>CANGXM010000170.1 GCA_947457845.1 Rhodospirillales bacterium
ACGGCGGTCGCCGTCGGGGCCGGCGCGGGGGCCGCGGCCGGCTTCGCGGGGGCGGCCGCGCCCTCGCTGATGGTGCCGAGGATGCCCGCCGCGGCGACGGTGTCCCCCTCGTTGACGAAGATCTCAGCCAGCACGCCCGAAACCGGTGCCGGGGCCTCGAGCGTCACCTTGTCGGTCTCGAGTTCCACCAGCGGCTCGTCGGCCTTGACCGCGTCGCCGGGCTTCTTCAGCCAGCGAGCGACCGTGGCTTCCGTGACCGACTCGCCGAGGGTCGGCACCTTGATTTCCGTCGCCATGGGATGCGTCCGTGGATTGCTTCGTTGTGATCGCCGCCGGAGACTACTTCACGGTCAACGCTTCGTCGACGAGCCGCGCCTGTTCCTGGCTGTGAACCCGGAGCAGACCCGTCGCCGGCGACGCGCTCTCGGTCCGGCCGGCATAGCTCGGCCGTCCCGCCTTGTGGCCGATCTCGGTCAGGACCTTCTCGATCCGGCGGTCGACGAAGAACCAGTAGCCCATGTTCGCGGGCTCCTCCTGGCACCAGACGACCTCGGCGTTGGGGTACTTCTTCAGTTCCTCCCCCAGTGCCATGCGCGGGAAGGGATAGAGCTGCTCGACCCGGATGACCGCGACGTCCTGGAGGTTCCGCGCCTGCGCCTCGGCGGCGAGATCGAAGTAGACCTTGCCGGTGCAAAGCACGACCCGCTTCACCTTGTCGCCCGTCACCTTCGCGCTCTCGTCCCAGAGCACGCGGTGGAAGCTCGACCCCGTCAGGAAGTAGTCCAGCGTCGAAACGCAGCCCTTGTGCCGAAGGAGCGACTTCGGCGTGAGCATGATCAGCGGCTTGCGGAAGTTGCGGCGGATCTGCCGGCGCAGGATGTGGAAGTAGTTGGCCGGCGTCGTGACGTTGGCGACCTGCCAGTTGTCCTCGGCACAGAGCTGGAGGAACCGCTCCGGCCGGGCCGAGGAGTGCTCGGGCCCCTGCCCTTCGTAGCCGTGAGGCAGCAGCATGACGAGGCCCGACATGCGCAGCCACTTCAGTTCACCGGACGAGATGAACTGGTCGATGATCACCTGCGCGCCGTTCACGAAGTCGCCGAACTGCGCCTCCCACAGAACCAGCGCGTTCGGCTCGGCCAGCGAATAACCGTAGTCGAAGCCGAGCACGCCCGCCTCCGACAGCGGGCTGTCGTGGACCTCGAACATCGCCTGCTTGTCGGTGATGTGCTGGAGCGGGACGAACTTCGTCTCGTTGTCCTGGTCGTAGAGGGTGGCGTGCCGCTGGCTGAAGGTGCCGCGGCCCACGTCCTGGCCGGACAGGCGAACGGGCACGCCCTCGACCAGGAGCGTCCCGAAAGCCAGAGCCTCCGCGGTCGCCCAGTCGATCTGCTCCTTGCCCGCCATCATGTCCTGCTTGGACTGGAGCTGGCGGGCGATCTTGGAGTTGACCTTGATCTCGGTCGGGATGCGGCTGATGGCATTGCCGACGAGCTGCAGCTTGTCGGCGTCGACCGCCGTCTCGCCGCGCTGATAATCCTCCGGCGCGGTCGTCAGCCCCGACCACTTGCCCTCGAGCCAGTCGGCCTTGTTGGGCCTGTAGGTCGTCGCTGCCGAGAAATCCTTCTCCAGCTTGTCCATGAAGGCGGCGTTGATCCGCTCGCTCTCGTCCGCCGGGATCCCGCCCTCGGCCGCCAGCCGCCCGGCATAGATGGTCCGGGTGGTCGGATGGCTGCGGATCGCCTTGTACATGAGCGGCTGGGTGAAGCCCGGCTCGTCGCCCTCGTTGTGGCCGTGGCGGCGGTAGCAGACCATGTCGACCACCACGTCGCGCAGGAACTTCTGCCGGTACTCGATCGCGATGCGGCAGACGTGGACGACCGCCTCCGGGTCGTCGCCGTTCACGTGGAAGATCGGCGCCTGGAAGCCCTTGGCCACGTCCGAGCTGTAGGGGCCCGAGCGCGAATACTGGGGTGCCGTGGTGAAGCCGATCTGGTTGTTGATGATGAAGTGGATCGTGCCGCCGGTGCGATAGCCGCGCAGTTCGGCCATCGCCATCGTCTCGGGCACGATGCCCTGGCCGGCGAACGCCGCGTCGCCGTGCAGCAGCACGCCCAGCACCTCGCGCCGCGTCTCGTCGGTCGGCAGCCGGCCGCCGGCGCGCTGCGTCTGCTTGGCCCGCACCTTCCCCAGCACGACCGGGTTGACGATCTCGAGGTGCGAGGGGTTGGCGGTCAGCGACAGGTGGATGTTGTTGCCGTCGAAGTCGCGGTCGGCGGAGGTGCCGAGGTGGTACTTCACGTCGCCCGAACCCTGCACGTCGTCGGGCTTGGACGAGTTCCCCTGGAACTCCGAGAAAATGGCCGTGAACGGCTTGGTCATCACGTTGGCCAGCATGTTCAGCCGGCCGCGGTGGGCCATGCCCAGCACGATGTCCTTCAGGCCGAGCTGGCCGCCGCGCTTCATCACCTGCTCCAGCGCGGGAATCATCGCCTCGCCGCCGTCGAGCCCGAAACGCTTGGTGCCCGTGTACTTGAGCTGGAGGAACTTCTCGAACCCCTCCGCCGCCGTCAGCCGCTCGAGGATGGCGCGCTTGCCCTCCTTGGTGAACTGCGTCTGGTTGCGGATGCTCTCGATGCGCTCCTGGATCCAGGCCTTCGTCTCCGGATCCTGCATGTGCATGAACTCGACGCCGATCGAGCCGCAGTAGGTGGCCTTCACGGTGTCGTAGATCTGGCGCAGCGTCGCCGTCTCGAAGCCGAGCACGCCCGCGATGTAGATCTCGCGGTCCATGTCGGCCTCGGTGAAGCCGTAGAGCGGCGACAGCGGGTCGAGTTCGGGGTGGTACTCGTGCTTGTGGAGGCCGAGCGGATCGAGGTCGGCCATCAGGTGGCCGCGGACGCGGAAGCTGCGGATCAGCATCAGGGCGCGGACGCTGTCGTTGGCCGCCTTGCGCTGGTCCTCGACGGTCGCCGTCGCGGCGGCCCCGTTCGCGGCCTTCGCCGCACCGTTCGCCCTGGCCTCGGGGGCGGCGCCGTTGCCGATGATCCGATGGCCGTTCGGCGCCCAGCTCGCACCGCGGGCCTCGTGCAGCACAGCGCGCTCGTCCTCGCCGAGGTCGGCGAAGAACGACTGCCACGTCGCGTCGACGGACGCCGGATCCTCGACGAACCGCGCGAAGAGTTCGGAAATGAAGACGGCGTTGCCGCCCGAAAGAAAGGACGTCTGCTCGACGATCTGCGACATGCGCCCGACGCGGAACGTGGGTCCCGCGCCCTCTCTGAAGCCGGGGACGAAACAGCTGGGGTCTTACCCGACTGGCGTAAAGCGTTCAACCGTCCTTCCGCCGTTCGGCAGACCCGCTCCCCGGGAATGGCATGGTCCGGCCACCCGGTCGCCTTTGCGGTCGACGGCCGCACGCCGGGAGTGCAGCATGACGCGACCGGCACCGCCGACGACCCGATCCACCGCCGCACACCGCCAGTTTCCAGTCCGAGGCCCGATGAAACGGAAGACCAGCGCCATCCGGCGCAACCGCCTGATCAAGATCGTCGCAACGCTCGGGCCGGCCTCGTCGACGCCGGAACGCATCCGCGAGCTGTTCATGGCCGGGGCCGACGTCTTCCGCCTGAACTTCAGCCACGGGAAGCACGAGGAGCACCAGGCGCGGTACGTGGCGATCCGGTCCCTCGAGGAGGAGACCGGGCGGCCGATCTGCGTCATGGCGGACCTCCAGGGCCCCAAGCTCCGGGTGGGAACGTTCCGCGACGGGTCGATCGACCTCCGCCCCGGCATGTCGCTGCGCCTCGACCTCGACCGGACCCCGGGCGACTCCGCCCGGGTCTGCCTGCCGCACCCGGAGATCTTCGAGGCCCTCGTCCCCGGCGCCGAGCTGCTGATGGACGACGGCCGCATCCGCGTGCGCGTCGCGCGCTGCGGCCGGGACTATGCCGACACGGTCGTCGTGACCGGCACGAAGCTGTCCGACCGCAAGGGCGTGAACGTCCCGAACCTCGTCCTGCCGCTCTCCCCGCTCACGCCCAAGGACCGGGACGACCTCCGCTTCGCGCTCGACCTGGGCGTCGACTGGATCGCGCTCTCCTTCGTGCAGCGGCCCGAGGACGTGGCCGAGGCCCGGCGGCTGATCGCCGGACGCGCCTCGCTGCTGGTCAAGCTGGAGAAGCCCTCGGCGATCGAGCATCTGGAGGAGCTGGTCGACATGGCCGACGGGCTGATGGTGGCCCGCGGCGACCTCGGCGTGGAGATGCCGGCCGAGGACGTGCCCTCGCTCCAGAAGCGGATCATCCGGGAGGCGCGGATCGCCGGGAAACCGGTCATCGTCGCCACCCAGATGCTGGAATCGATGGTCAGCGCCCCGACGCCGACCCGCGCCGAGGCGTCGGACGTGGCCACCGCGGTCTATGACGGTGCCGACGCGGTGATGCTCTCGGCCGAGACGGCGTCCGGCCAGTATCCGCTCGAGGCGGTCTCCATCATGGACCGGATCGCCAAGCGCGTGGAGGCTGACCCGACCTATCGCACCATCATCGACGCGAGCCACGCCGACCCGCAGAGCACGTCCGCCGACGCGATCACCGCCGCCGCACGGTCGGTCGCCACCACCATCTCGGCCGCCGCCATCGTCACCTTCACCACGCGGGGAACGACGGCGCTGCGGGCCGCGCGCGAACGCCCCGCCGTCCCGATCCTCTGTCTCACCCCGAACATCGACACGGCCCGGCGCCTCGCCATGGTCTTCGGCGTCCACGCCGTGCAGACGGCCGACGTGCGCTCGCTGAACGAGATGACGGACAAGGCGTCGCGCATCGCCCGGGAGGACGGGATCGCCGTCCCCGGCCAACGCCTCGTGATCACGGCCGGCATGCCCTTCGGAACCCCGGGTGCCACCAACGTGTTGCGGATCGCCTGGGTGGAAGGTTGATCTGCCTCATTGCGCCGCGTCGAGGATGGGCGCATAAGCCCGCGTCGTTCGGACGGGCATCGGTCGCCGAAGGACGATTGGGGTCTTGGGTCAACACATGAAGGCGGACGCGGACGCCTCGGCGCCGCAAGCCAAGGCCGGCGAGACGAAGCGGAACCTGATCCTCGGTGCCCTCGGCGTCGTCTACGGGGACATCGGAACGAGCCCGCTCTACACGGTTCGCGAGGCGTTCGGCGAGGCCGGTGGCCTCGCGGTGGCTGAGGTGACCGTGCTGGGCGTGCTGTCGCTCGTCTTCTGGTCGCTGATGATCGTCGTGACGCTGAAGTACGTCATCCTGATCCTGCGCGCGGACAACCGCGGCGAGGGCGGCGTGCTCTCGCTGGCGGCGCTCTGCTTCGCGGCGATGGGCAACCGGCCGGCGGGCCGGGCACTGGTCGTCGGGCTGTCGGCCGCGGGCCTCGCCCTCTTCTATGGCGACGGGCTGATCACGCCGGCGATCTCGGTGCTGAGCGCGATCGAGGGGCTGAAGGTCGTCACGCCGACGCTGGAGCCCTTCGTCCTGCCGATCGCGGTGGCGGTGCTGGTGGCACTGTTCATGATCCAGTCGCGCGGGACGGGCAGCGTCGGGCGCCTGTTCGGGCCGGTGATGGCGACGTGGTTCGCCGTCCTCGGCCTCCTCGGCGTCATCGAGATCTTCGAGGACCTGTCGGTGCTGCGCGCGATCGACCCGCGCTACGCGGTCTGGCTGTTCGCGAACGAAGGGTGGTTCGCCTTCGTGGCGCTCGGCGCCATCGTCCTTGCCGTGACCGGTGCCGAGGCCCTCTACGCCGACCTGGGCCATTTCGGCCGCAAGCCGATCCGGCAGGCCTGGATGCGGTTCGTGCTCCCGGCCCTCCTCCTCAACTACTTCGGCCAGGGCGCGCTGATCCTGCGCCATCCGGAGCTGGTGGAGAGCCCGTTCTTCCACCTCGCCCCCGACTGGGCGCTGATCCCGCTCGTCGTGCTGTCGGCCTGTGCCACCGTGATCGCCTCGCAGGCGGTGATCTCGGGCGTCTTCTCGCTGACGCGCCAGGCGATCCAGCTGGGCTATCTGCCGCGGATGTCGGTCCGCCACACCTCCGAGCACGAGATCGGGCAGGTCTACATCCCGCGGATCAACTGGATCTTGATGGTGGGCGTGCTGTCGCTCGTCATCGGCTTCGGCTCGTCCGGCGCGCTGGCCGCGGCTTACGGCATCTCGGTCACCGGCGCCATGGCGATCGACGCCATCCTCGCCGGCATCGTGGCGGCGACGCTGTGGAAGTGGGGGCGCGTCCTCGCGGTCCTCGTGTTCGGCGCCTTCCTCGCGTTCGACCTGATGTTCTTCGCCGCGAACGCGCTGAAGATCCCGCAGGGCGGCTGGTTCCCGCTGCTCATCGCGACCGGTTGCGGCGTCGCGATCCTGACGTGGCGGCGGGGCCGCGGGGTGCTCTTCCAGCGGCTGATCGAGGAGTCGCTCCCCCTCGACGTCTTCCTCAAGCGGCTCGACAAGTCGCCCGTGCGGGTCGCCGGGACGGCCGTGTTCATGACCGGCAACACCGGCATGGTGCCGCACGCCATGCTGCACAACCTCAAGCACAACAAGGTGCTGCACGAGCGGGTCGTGTTCATGACGGTGCTGGTCGACGAGGTGCCGCACGTGCCACGCGACTGTCGGGTGGAGGTCGAGCGCCTCGGCAAGGGCGTCTTCACCGTCATCGCCCGCTATGGCTACATGGACACGCCGCACGTGCCCAGGGCGCTGGAGAAGTGCCGCGCGCACGGTCTCGCCATCGACATGATGGAGACGTCGTTCTTCCTCGGCCGCGAGACGCTGATCCCCTCGACCCGCCCCGAAATGAAGCCGTGGCAGGAACAGCTGTTCATGGCGATGTCGGCGACGGCGCTCTCGGCCACCGCCTATTTCTGCATTCCACCGAACCGGGTGGTGGAGCTGGGGACGCAGGTCGAGGTGTGAGGGTTGCGTCCGGCGGACGACGGACGCAACTTAAGGGTACAGAAGCCGCATGCCCGACACCACCCTCGCCGAGGCACGACGACGTGCCGGTCGTCAGGGCGCGGTGACGCTGTCGTTGCGGGCGAACGCCGCCGTCTCCTTCAGCGCGTCCGGCAGCGGCCCGCCTGTCGCCCAGTCCAGAAGCTCCACCGTGTGCACCACCGGCACGCCGGTCCCCGACGCGATCTGGGTCATGCAGCCGATGTTGCCGGCGGCGATCACGTCCGGCCGCGTCCGCTCGATGTTGGCCACCTTGCGGTCCTTCAGCCGGCCCGCGATCTCCGGCTGCAGCAGGTTGTAGGTCCCGGCCGAGCCGCAGCAGAGGTGCGCCTCCGCCGGTTCCTTCACCGTGAAGCCAGCCTTCGCGAGCAGGTCCTTCGGCGCGGTGCGGACCTTCTGCCCGTGCTGGAGCGAGCAGGCGGAATGGTAGGCGACAGTCTGCCCCGTCGCGCGCACCGGTGCCGCGACGCCCGCCGCCGCCATCACCTCGCTCACGTCCTTGGCCAGCGCCGAGACCCGCGCCGCCTTGTCCGCATAGGCCGGGTCGTTGCGGAGCATGAAGCCGTAGTCCTTGAGCTGCGTGCCGCAGCCGGACGCGTTGGCGACGATGGCGTCCAGCCCCTCGCCCTCCACCTCGCGCCACCAGGCGTCGACGTTGGCCCGGGCCGCCGCAAGCGCGGGCTCCGTCTGCCCCATGTGGTGGACGAGCGCCCCGCAGCAGCCGGTCGGCGCCACCACCACCTCGATCCCGTGGCGGGTGAGGAGGCGCACCGTCGCCTCGTTGATCGCCGGTGCGAGCGCCTGCTGGGCGCAGCCGGTGAGCAGCGCCACCCGCATCCGCCGCGCCCCCTCGGCCGGAAAGGCGCCGGGCCGGTCGGCCCAGCTCGGCCCGAAGATGCGCCTGGGCGCCAGATCCAGCATCGGGCGCAGGATGCGCGGGAAGAGATTGCGGAACGGCCGGGCGACCTTGGCCGCCGCCATGGCGAACCGCAGCGGAATCGGGCGCGGGAGCAGGAAGGCCAGGAGCCGCCGCACCGCCCGCTCGGGCCAGGGCCGGACGTAGGTCTCGGCGATGTGGTGGCGGGCGTGGTCGACGAGGTGCTGATAGTGGACGCCGGACGGGCAGGTCGTCATGCACGACAGGCACGACAGGCACCGGTCGACGTGCTTCACCACCTCGGGCGTCGCCGGCTCGCCCTGCTCCAGCATCCCCTTGATGAGGTAGATGCGCCCCCGCGGGCTGTCGAGTTCGTCGCCCAGCAGCACGTAGGTCGGGCACGTGGCGGTGCAGAAGCCGCAGTGCACGCACTTGCGCAGGATCGTCTCGCTCTCGGCGACGTCGGGATCGGCGAGTTGCTCGGCGGTGAATCTGGTCTGCATCAGGCGATCCCCGCTCGCCGCTCCCGCCGCTTCTGCGCGGCGTAGAGGATCGGCGCCAGAACATGGTCGTAGACGAGGGCGGCGACGGTGCGCACGCCGGGCAGGCCGACGACGCGGCCGAGCCAGCGGTAGCCCGGCAGCTCGCGCCAGAGGACGAGGAAGCCGTCGACCCCGACATGGAGCCGCCCGTCGCGGTCGAGCACGTGGAGGCGGCGCTTCACGTCCTCCCGGTCGAGGCCGAGCGCCCCGGCGGCGTCCGGGTCGGCGACGATGTCCGCGAACACGAGGCGTCCGCCCCGGCGTTCGTCGATCCGCCGGTAATGGTGGATCTCGGTCCGGCAGACCGGGCAGGCCCCGTTGTAGAGGGTGGTGACGCAGCGCTCGCTCATCGCCCCGCCACCATGCGCCCGGGATTGAGGATGCCACGGGGATCGAAGCTCGCCTTCACCCGGGCCGACAACGCGGCCAGCGGTTGCGCCTGCGGGTGGAAGGGCGGCACCGCGGCGCGCACCGGTTCCGGCGCGCGGATCATCGTGGCGTGCCCGTCCCGCAGCGCGCCGCGGACGACGGCCGCCCCGCCGTCCCCGTCGCCCGCGACCGACAGCCAGACGAGCCCGCCGGCCCAGTCGTAGAAGGCCCGTGCGTCGACCTGCGCGGCGACCCGCGCGGCGACAGCCGCCCCTTCCGA
>CANGXM010000171.1 GCA_947457845.1 Rhodospirillales bacterium
GAAGACGCCCATGCGGGCCTCCGCCTTCGTCTGGAACTTGCGGCGTTGAAGCAACTCGCATTCGAGCGTCGCAAAGAAGCTCTCGCACATGGCGTTGTCGTAGGCGTCGCCGACGGATCCCATCGACGGACGGACGCCCGCTTCCTTGCATCGCAGGCCGAAGGCCACGGACGTATATTGCGATCCCTGGTCCGAATGATGGATCACGTTGCCGGGCCGGCGCTGCTGGACGGCCATGTTCAGGGCGTCCAGGACGAGATCGGTCTTCAGGTCGGTCCCCATCGCCCAGCCCACGATGCGCCGGGAAAACGCGTCGAGCACGACCGCCAGATACAGGAAGCCGGCCCAGGTGGGGACGTAAGTGATATCGGCCACCCAGAGCACGTCGGGCTTCTCGGCGAAGAAGTTCCGGTCCACCAGATCGCTGGCCGGCCGTAACCGGGCGTCACGGATCGTGGTCCGCGGACCGCGACGCCGGCTCACGCCGACAAGCCCGGCCTGCCGCATCAGCCGCGCGACCCGCTTGCGGCCGACAGCCTGACCGTCGGCATGCAGGTCGGCGCGGATGCGCGGCGCGCCGTAGGTTGCGCCGGAGCGCGCGTGACTGGCGACGATCCGCTCGCTCAGCGCGGCATCAGCCTTCGCTCTGGCCGATGGCCGGCGATCGCGCCACGCATAGTAGCCGCTGCGCGAGACGCCGAAGGCGGCGCACATCGCGGCGATCGGGAATTCGGCCTGGTTCGCGGTCATGAACCGGAAGACCTCGGCGACGTCGCGTCGCTCCGAGCGAACCAGGCCGCCGCCTTTGCCAGGATGTCACGCTCCTGACGAAGCTGGCGGTTCTCGCGGCGCAGACGCTGGAGCTCCTCGCGTTCGTCCGCGTCAAGGCCCGAGGCTGGCCTGCTGGGCGTCACACCGGCGCGGCCAGCAGCCGCAAGCCAGGAGCGGATCGTGTGGCTGCACGGTTCGAATTCCTTGGCGAGATCCTCGGGCGAGCGGCCGGCGCGCGCCAACTCGATGATCCGGGCCCGGAACTCGGCGGGGTAAGGGGGGCGGCTTCGAGGCATACAGACACTCTCCTTCGTAAGTCAGAGGGTGTCCACCAAACCGGGGCAACTCCAGACACCCGGCCCGTTGCGCAACCGTCTAATACTTTGGTATGTGATCTTCGCCAGTGCAGCGGAAGGATGTCATGGAGATCAAGGGTGCAAGGGGCCAGAAGCCCAGCCCGCACATCGCACCAGTCCTGTACCGAATCGCGAACGGCTCAAGCAGCACCTCGCTCAACCTGACGCGAGCGAAGCGGGACGGCACGAAGTACGAGAATCTCTTCCGCAAGCGGGGTTTTTACAGCACTGTTTTGTATAAATACCCGAACTTCAAGGGTCCGTGGCCCTCGACGGCCAAGGACGCCGCCGCGGCCCCCACGAACAACGACGACCGGCCGATCGAAACCGGGATCTACGTCCCGGGCGATACCAAGGAGCTGATGGGCGGCGGCTATGCCATCTACGTCCGCCAGACCGGCTATCGCGACATGCTGCGCGACCACCTCGGTCTCGACCACGCGCGCCAGGACCCCGACCTCCTCCACGACCTGCGCGTGATCAGCACGCTCGACGACATGCCGTCGGTCGACCCGTTCCTGATCAAGTCGCGGTTCGAGGCGCTGCGGATCCCGCTCGCGTCGAACTCGCTCGACATCCGACCGGAGGAGGAACAGGCGGTCCGCACCCTGATCGAGCGCCGGATCGAGCCCGTGCTCATGAAGGCGTCGATGAGCGGCACCATCTCCGAGGAGGCGCGCCGGCGCACGCTCGGCGCCATCTGGAACCCGACGCTGCCGGAGAGCGCGCGCTTCGTGAAGGCCTTCGGCATCCACGAGAGCGAGTGCGCCAAGGTCTTCTTCGCCCTCCAGGGCATCACCTTCTACGAGCACCTGTTCGTCACCTCCACCGAGGACTGCCGCAAGACGGCCGTCTGGCTGCGGGAGGTGGCGGCACGCCCGTTCGACCTCCGCTCCCGCCCGCGCTACGACGTCGACCGCCAGACCGCCGTGCTGCAGGAGGTGGCCCGCGCCTTCGCCCACACGATCAAGTCGATGCAGCTCCTCTTCAAGGACTACGACCAGGCGCTGCAGGAGTTCGTCACGGCCGAAAGCGCGGTGGCGCTGCGCCAGTTCCTTCTGAACGCCCACCGCCATTTCTGGACGCTGGGCCACGGCATCATGGCGATCACCAACTGCGCGCAGTCGGTGGCGGAGGCCGAAGGCGGCAACCGCATCCAGAACTTCGAACTGGTCGGCCAGACGCTGTCCCGCATGCGCGTCTCCCTGGCGAGCCGCGCGGAATCCCATCGGCTCTGAGACGGCGGCGGGGACCGCGCGCGCTCCGCCCCACAGGATCGGCCGGGGACCGGCCCGCGCACGACAGACCCTGTCGTCCCGCCCCGGACATTCGGCCGCACCGGCTCCGCCCCGACGCCTAGACTCCACGGCATCCTTCCTCCCGCCGTGCGGAGACCGTCATGAGCCGACAGCAGACCCTGTCGCCGACCCTGGGCAGCCGCGGCGCGGCCGTCGTCGCCCGTGAGGCCGCCGTCGCCGCGCCGAACTACGCGCCCCTGCCCGTCGTGCTGACCCGCGCGTCGGGCGTCTGGGCGGAGGACGTGGACGGGCGCCGCTACCTCGACATGATGAGCGGCTATTCCGCCGTCAGCCTCGGCCACGGTCACCCGCGCATCCTCGCCGCGCTGTCGGAGCAGGCGGCACGCCTCGCGCTCACCAGCCGCGCCTACCACACCGACCGCCTCGCCCCCTGGCTGGAGACGCTGACGACGCTCGCCGGCTTCGACCTGGCGCTGCCGATGAACACGGGCGCGGAGGCCGTCGAGACCGCGATCAAGGCCGCGCGCCGCTGGGGCTACCGCACGAAGGGGATCGCGCAGGACCGCGCCCGCATCGTGGTGGCGCAGGGCTCCTTCCACGGGCGGACGACGACGATCGTCGGCTTCTCGTCCGAACCGGCCTACCGCGACGGGTTCGGCCCCTTCGCGCCGGGCTTCGACGCGGTGCCGTTCGGCGATGCGGAGGCGCTGCGCGCCGCCATCGGCCCGGACACGGCCGCCGTGATGATCGAGCCGATGCAGGGCGAGGCCGGGATCGTCATCCCGCCCGACGGCTATCTCGCCGCCGTGCGCCGCGCCTGCGACGAGGCGGGCGTGCTGCTGGTGCTGGACGAGGTGCAGACCGGCCTCGGCCGCACCGGGCGCCTCTTCGCCTTCCAGCACGAGGGCGTCCGCCCCGACGTGCTGATCCTGGGCAAGGCGCTGGGCGGCGGCGTGCTGCCGGTCTCGGCCGTGCTGGCCGACCGGGCGGTGCTGGGGCTGATGGAGCCCGGCTCCCACGGGTCCACCTTCGGCGGCAACCCGCTGGCCGCCGCGGTGTCGAAGGCGGCGCTCGACGTGATCGTGGAGGAACGCCTGCCCGAGCGCGCGGCCGAACTCGGCGCCGTCCTGATCGAGCGGCTGTCGGCCCTGCGCGGCCCGGGCGTGCGCGACGTGCGCGGGCGGGGCCTGTTCGTCGGCGTCGAACTCGACCCCGCGGTGCTGTCCGCCCACGAGGCCGCGGAGGCGCTGCTGCGGGCCGGCATCCTGACCAAGGAGACGCACGAGACGGTGCTGCGCTTCGCCCCGCCGCTCGTCATCTCCCGCGCGGACCTGGACGAGGGCGTCGACCGCATCCTCGCCACGCTCCGCGCCCTCCTGCCCGCCTGAGGCCCGCCGTGAGCCGCGACGATTTCGCCCCGATTTCGGGCATGGTGCTGCCGCGCTTCGCCGGCATCGCCACCTTCATGCGCCTTCCCCACCTGTCCCCGGCCGAGGCCGCGGGACGGGCGGAGGTGGGGCTATTCGGCATCCCCTTCGACGGGGCGACGACCAACCGGCCGGGTGCGCGCCACGGCCCGCGGGCGGTGCGCGACCAGTCGAGCCTGATGCGGCTGGTGAACGGTGCCACCGGCGTCGCCCCCTACGACCTCGCGCGGGTCTGCGACCTCGGCGACGTCGACGTGAACCCGATCGACATCGCCGACACCATGGGCCGGATCGAGCGGTTCGTGGGCGAGGTGGTGGCCGGCGGAATCGTGCCCGTCGCGGTGGGCGGCGACCATCTCGTCAGCTATCCGGTCCTGCGGGTGCTGGGCCGGCGGCGGCCGGTCGGCATGGTCCACGTCGACGCCCACGGCGACACGGGCGACACCTATTTCGGCGGCCAGCGCCTCACCCACGGCACCGGTTTCCGCCGGGCGATCGAGGACGGGGTGCTCGACCCGCGCCGGACGGTGCAGATCGGCATCCGCGGCTCGCGCTACGACGCGGACGAATACGGCTGGGCGGTCTCGCAGGGCGTGCGGATCGTCGACATGGAGGAGGTGGACCGCATCGGCCTCGACGCCGTGCTGGCCGAGGCGCGGCGCGTGGTCGGCCGCGGCCCGACCTATCTGTCCTTCGACGTCGACGCGCTGGACCCCGCCTACGTGCCCGGCACCGGCACGCCGGAGATGGGGGGCTTCACCAGCCGCGAGGCGCTGCGCCTCGTGCGGGGCCTGCGCGGGATCGACGTCGTGGGTGCGGACGTGGTGGAGGTCTCGCCCCCGCTGGATCCGACCGGCATGACGGCGATGGTGGGGGCGACGGTGCTGTTCGAGGCGCTCTGCCTCGTGGCGGAGGCGCTGGCGGTGCGGCGCGGGGTGGAGCGGGCGGCCTGAGGACGGGGGTGCCGCCGCGTCCTTCGACCGGCTCGGGGCGGGGCGAACCCCTATTGCTCCCCCCGCAGCACGAACGACGAGATCGCTTCGGTCAGGCGCGCCGCCGCGGCGACGTTCTCGCGGTCGGATACCATCATGGCCGTCACGATCGCCTCCACAACCACCACCGCCGCCACGTTGCTGGACGAGACGACCGGGTGCGCGGCGAAGGCGGCGAGCGCCAGATCGGCCATGTCGGTGAGCGGCGAGGCCGGGCCGTCGGTGATCGCGATCACCTTGGCACCCCGGTCGCGGGCATAGCGGGCGAGGCGCAGGGCGTCGGTCGCGTAGCGCGGGAACGAGATCGCGACCAGCACGTCGCCCGGGCCCACGTTCATCAGCCGGCCCGCCGCCACCTCGGTGCCGCCGAATTCCACCACGTTGACGAGTTGCGGGCAGAAGGGCTGCAGGCCCAGCGACAGCATCGCGGCGACGTGAGCGGACAGGCCGAACCCCATCACGTAAATCCCGCGCGCCGAGCGGAGCGCGCCCACCGTCGCCTCCAGCTGCGCCGGCCCCAGGGCCTCGGCCGTCTGGCGCACGTTCAGGATCGTGCGCTCCAGCCCCTCGCGCACGGGATCGTCGGCGCCCGTCTCCCGGTCGATCCGGTCGCGTAGCTTCTCCACCGGCTGGAGAAGCGCGCGCAGCACCTCGCCGATCTGGGCGCGCAGCTCCGCATAGCCGGCGAAGCCGACCGTGCGGGCGAAGCGGCTCAGCGTCGCCGTGGAGACGCCGGTCGTGGCCGCGACCTCCTCGATGCTCCCGGTCGCGATCCGCACCGGATTGCGCAGCACGGCTTCCGCAATCGTGCGGTTCGACGGCGAGCCCTTGCGGCGGAGTTCGAGCAGCCGGGCCCCGAACGCGGTGCCCGCGAGCGCCAGTTCGGGCGCGGTGGCGACGGCCGCCATGGGATCCCCCCCATGTAAATCTGTTTTCATATCTTGCTCACATGAAAATCCTGCATCACACTGCGCCAGGCAAGAGGTGCCGTGATCACCCCAAGGGAGAGCTTCGCATGTTCCGTCGCCATGTCCTCGCGGCCGCCGCGCTCGCCGCCGCAGTCTTCGCCCTGCCCGCCGATGCCCAGACCAACCGCATCCGCGTGGGCGTGGAGGGCAACTATCCCCCGTTCTCGATGGTCGCCCCCGACGGCAAGCTCTCGGGCTTCGACATCGACATCGCCAACGCGGTCTGCGCCAAGCTGAAGTCGGAGTGCGTGTTCGTCCAGCAGGAGTTCGACGGGATGATCCCGGCGCTGAACGCCCGCAAGTTCGACATGATCGTCGCCTCGATGACGATCACCGAGGAGCGGCTGAAGGCGGTCGACTTCTCCGACAGCTACTACAGCACGCCCTCCCGTTTCGTCGCCAAGGCCGGCGCCTTCAAGGACAACAAGCCCGAGACGCTGAAGGACAGGACCATCATCGTGCTGCGCAACTCGCCGCGCGCGAAGTACCTCGCGGACAACTACCCCGGGAGCAAGGTGCATCTCGCCGCGCGCGAGACGGACGTCTATCTCGAACTGGTCGCCGGGCGCGGCGACATCGCCTTCGGATCGTCGGTCGTCTCGGGCGAGGCATTCCTGAAGAAGCCCGAAGGCCGTGGCTTCGAGCAGGTGGGCGAGAGCTTCCAGACCGGGCTGGGCGCCGGCGTCGGCATCGCGGTGCGCAAGGGCGACGCGCTGAAGGCCCGCATCGACGCGGCGCTGAAGGAGATGAAGGCCGACGGCACCTACAGGGCGCTCCAGGCCAAGTACTTCGACTTCGACATCTCCGGCGAGAGCTGAGGGTAGGGAGGGGCCGGACAGCTTCGGTCTGCTCCCGCCCCCTCTCCCCCGCCCCCTCCCCCCGGTGGGGGGAGGGGAGTTCACGTGACGCCGCGTCCCCTCTCCCCCCCCCGGGGAGAGGGACAGGGAGAGGGGGCCGGGATCAGGCCGACGGTCGGTCGCCCGGAACTGAGGATCGCACATGCTCCACGGCTATCTCCCCATGATCCTGGACGGGCTGTGGACGACCCTTTCGGTCGCGGCCGCGTCGCTCGCCATCGCCAGCCTGTTCGGGCTCGTCGGCGCCGTCGCCAAGCTGTCGGAGAGCCGGGTCGCCCGCGCGGCGGCGGACGTCTACACGACGTTGATCCGCAGCCTGCCCGACCTCGTGCTGATGCTCTTGATCTTCTACGGCGGGCAGATCCTGGTGAACGAGATCACCATGGCGTGGGAGCTCGACTACATCGACATCAATCCCTTCGTCGCCGGCACCGCGACGCTGGGCTTCATCTTCGGCGCCTACCTGACGGAGACCTTCCGCGGCGCCATCCTCGCCGTGCCCCGCGGGCAGATCGAGGCCGGGCTCGCCTACGGGATGACGTTCCCGAAGGTGCTGCGCCGCATCCTCGTCCCACAGATGGTGCGGCATGCAATCCCGGGCTTCCTCAACAACTGGCTCGTCATGGTCAAGGCGACGGCGCTCGTCTCCATCATCGGGCTCGACGACATGATGCACCGGGCGAGCCTCGCCTCGGCCGCCACGCGGGAACCCTTCACCTTCTACGCCGCCATCGGCGCCATCTACCTGACGATCACCACCGTCTCGATCCTCGTCCTTCACCTCGTCGAGCGGCGATTCTCGCTCGGTGTGCGGCGGGTGGACCTCTAGATGTTCGACTGGGACGTCGTCGGCGGCTCGCTGCCCGCCTTCCTGGACGGGATCCGCGTGACGCTGCTGCTGCTCGCGATGTCGTGCGCGGCGGGTTTCGTGCTGGCGGTGCCGCTGGCGGTCGCCCGCGCCTCGGCAAACCGCTGGCTCTCGACGCCGGTGTGGCTCTTCACCTACGTGATCCGCGGCACGCCGCTGCTGGTCCAGCTCTTCATGGTCTACTACGGGCTGGCCCAGTTCGAGTGGATCCGCGAGAGCGCGGCCTGGCCGATGCTCCGCTCGGCCTGGTTCTGCGCCTGGCTCGCCTTCGCGCTGAACACCACGGCCTACACGACGGAGATCTTCGCCGGCGCGCTCAAGGCCACCCCGGCCGGCGACGTGGAGGTGGCGCGCAGCCTCGGCATGTCGTCCGTCGCCATCTGGCGCCGCATCCTGCTGCCGGGTGCCTTGCGCCGGGCGTTGCCGCAGTACGGGAACGAGGTGGTGATGCTGATGCACGCGACCGCCATCGCCTCCACCGTCTCGCTGGTGGAGGTGACGCGCGTGGCCCGCGACGTCTACTACAATCACCTGATGCCGGCCGAGGCGTTCGGCACGGCGGCGATCATCTATTTCGTGCTGACGGCGATCTTCGTCGGTGGCTTCAAGCTTCTCGAACGTCGCTATCTGCGCCACCTGCGCCCGATGGCGACGACCGCGGCCAGGGCCTGATCCATGCGGACCGAAACCATCCCCCTCCCCCCCGCCGTCCCCGGCGTCGCCCACACGCTGACCGTCCACCGGTTCGGCGAGCCGGGGGCGCGGCCCAAGGTCCATTTCCAGGGGGCGCTCCACGCCGACGAGATCCCCGGCATGATCGCGGCCGTCCGCCTGCGCGACCGCCTGATCGCGGAGGAGGCGGCCGGCCGGATCGCGGGCGAGATCGTGCTGGTTCCCGTGGCCAACCCGATCGGGCTGGCGCAGCAGGTCCTGGGCGGGCCGATCGGGCGCTTCGACCTGGCGGACGGGCAGAACTTCAACCGCGGCTTCCCCTCGCTCACCGAGGGGGCGGCGGTGCGGCTCGACGGCCGTCTCGACGGCAATGCGGAGGCCAACCGGATCCGCGTCGCCGCGGCGCTGCGCGCCGAACTGGACGCCCGGCCGGCCCACACCCCGGCCGAGCACCTGAAACGGACGCTGCTCGGCCTCGCGATCGACGCCGACATCGTGCTCGACCTGCACTGCGACAGCGAGGCGGTCGTCCACCTCTACACCCTCACCCGCTCGGCCGACGCGGTGGCCCCGCTCGCGGCCCTCCTGGGATCGCGGGCGACGCTCCTCGCCGACGTCTCGGGCGACGACCCGTTCGACGAGGCGTGCAGCCGGCCCTGGGCGGAACTGCAGGAGCGGTTCCCCGACCGGCCGCTCGGTCCCGGCTGTACCGCCGTGACGGTGGAACTGCGCGGGCAGGCCGACGTCGCCGACGCGACCGCCGACGCCGACGCCGACGCGCTGGTCGCCTATCTGCGCCTCGCCGGGGCCCTGTCGGGACCGCGGCC
>CANGXM010000172.1 GCA_947457845.1 Rhodospirillales bacterium
CGGCGCTATTCGAACCAGCCCGTCGCCTATCCGGTGTCGGGCCGCAAGTCGATGGGCGACACGCCGTGGTTCCGGACCGTGGTGCAGGCGAAGAAGCCGTGGCTCGGGCGGACGATGGACGACATCCGCTGGGCCTTCTTCGACCACGAACTGATCGCCAGCCTCGGCTGCGGCAGCTGCATGAACCTCCTCGTGATCCACGACGGCGTGCTGCTCGGCACGATCAACATGCTGCACGAGGAGGGGTATTATTCCGAGGCCGACCTCGCGGTCGCTTCGCCCTTCGCGCAGCTGCTGGTCCCCGCCTTCCTGTCGACGATCGCCGCCCGGTGAGGCGTGGCCGGTGAGACGGGGCGGGTGAGACGGGGCCGGTGAGACGGGGCCGGTGAGACGGGGCCGGTGAGGCGAGGACCGGCGGGACCGGCGTGGGCGGCGGCCGGATGACCGCCCTGCCGGTCTACGTCGCCGCCGCGCTCGCGGAGATCGCCGGCTGCTTCGCCTTCTGGGCGTGGGCGCGGCTCGACCGGTCGGCGCTTTGGCTCGTCCCCGGCCTCCTGTCGCTGGCGCTCTTCGCCTGGCTGCTCACCCGCGTCGACGTGGCGTTCGCCGGCCGGGCGTTCGCGGCGTACGGCGGGGTCTACATCCTCGCATCGGTCGGCTGGATGTGGGCGGTGGAAGGGAGCCGCCCCGACCGCTGGGACGCGATCGGGACGGCGCTGTGCCTCGCCGGCGCGCTGGTGATCCTGTTCGGACCGCGACCGGGGGCCTGACCCGCCCTCAGCTCTTCACGGCGCCCCGGGTCAGCCCGGCGATGATCTGCTTCTGCATCAGGAAGAAGATCGTCAGCATCGGGATGCAGGACACGATCGCCGCCGCCATCACCAGCCCGTATTCCGCCATCTGCTCGCTGTTCAGCCCGGCGATGCCCACCGGCAGGGTGAACATCTCGTTCGAGCGCATGAACACCAGCGGCCAGATGAACGAGTTCCACGACGAGATGAAGATCAGGATGCCGACCGTGCCGAGCGCCGGGCGGGCCAACGGCACGATGATCGTCAAGAACAGCCGGAACTCCCCGCAACCGTCGATCCGCGCCGCCTCGATCAGCTCGTCCGGGAGGGTCGACATGTACTGGCGCATCATGAACAGGCCGAAGGCGCTGGCCGCGAAGGGCAGGATCAGCACCGGATATGTGTTGAGCATCTGCAGCTTTGCGAGCCAGCCGAACAGCGGGATGACGGTGGTGAAGGGCGGGATCGAGACCGACGCGATCACGATCCAGAACAGCACCTCCCGCCCGACGAAGCGGAACTTGGCGAAGGCGTAGCCGGCCATGGCCGAGAGCGCCATGCCCAGCACCGCCGCCGAGACCGAGACGACGGCGCTGTTGAACAGCCAGCGCAGATAGAGCGTGTCGCGGAAGAGGGCGACGTAGTTGTCGACGATCCACACCGACGGGAGGAACCCGGTCGACATGATCTCCGCCCGCGGCTTGAAGGAGGAGACCAGCGCCCAGATCCACGGCATCAGCACGAGCCCGAGCAGCCCCGTGAGCGCGACGAGGCCCAGCATCTGGGCGACGGGCGGCGGGTCCTGCGGCCGCCGTGCGAAGAGGCGTCCCGTCATCGGTCCTTCTCCCCGAGCACGAGGCGCTGGGCGATCGAGATCAGCACGATGATCAGCGTCAGCACGTAGGAGGCGGCGGCGGCGTAGCCGAGCTGCAGGAACTGGAAGCCCTGCTGGTAGACGTACATGACGGCGGTGAGCGTCGCGTCGCCGGGGCCGCCCTGGGTCAGGATCATCGGCTCGTCGAACATCTCGAGGCCCGAGATCGTGGCGAGCACCACGCAGAAGAGCGCCACCGGCCGGATACCCGGAAGCGTCACGTGGCGGATCACCTGCCATTCCGACGCGCCGTCGAGGCGCGCCGCCTCCTTCAGGTCGGTCGAGACCGCCTGGAGCCCGGCGAGATAGATGATCGCGTAGTAGCCCATGGTCCGCCACACGCGCATCAGCACGATGGCGTAGGGTGCGGTCGTCGGGTCGCGCAGCCACGCCGGCCCCTCGACCCCCACCAGCGCCAGGAGCTTGGCGATCAGGCCGATGTCGCCGGCGTAGATCAGCTGGAAGATCACCGCCGAGACGACCATCGAGATCGTCATCGGCAGGAAGAAGGCGGTGCGGAAGAACTGGCGCAGCTTCATCCAGCCGGCGTCGAGCAGCAGCGCCAGCGCCAGTGCGGCGAGGTTCGCCACCACCACGTAGCCCGCCGCCATCCACAGCGTGTTGCCGAGCGCCGTGAAGAACCGCTCGTCGGACAGGAGGTCGACGTAGTTCTTCAGACCCACCGGGACCGGATCGCTGATGCCGCGCCACTGGGTGAAGGAATAGAGGAACGAGGCCACGATCGGCCCCGCCCAGAAGACGCCGAACAGCGCGAAGAACGGCAGGATGAAGAGATAGGGCACCGCCGCCCGCCGCAGCCGCAGGCCGAGCGGGCCCCGCGACCGGCGGCGGACGGCGGCGACGGGGCCCGCGGCGACCGTCATCAGCCGTACTGCCGCACCATCGCGGCCTCGAAGTCCGACCACGCCTGCTCGGGCGTCTTCTGGCCCTGGAACATCGCGTCCATCTGGCGCCCGATCTCGATCTGCACGCGCGGCCAGTCGGGCACGAGGTTGAGGTAGTTGACCTCGCGGTTGGCGAGCGACGCCTCATACATGGACTGGCCGAGGAAGGACTGCGGCTGGCGCAGGCGCGGGTCCTGCTGGGCCTTCAGCGAGGTCGGGAAGCCGTAGCCGTTCTGCCAGAGGCCGACCTGCCCGTCGACGTTCGACGACAGGAAGTTCGCCCACTTCAGCGCGGCCGCCTGGTTCCGGTTCGCCCTGGGGATCACCAGCACGCTGCCGCCCCAGGTGCCGGTGACTGCGGGCGCGTCCTTCGACCAGCGCGGCCAGGCCTGCACCTTCCACTTGCCCTGGTCGGCCTTCGCCTCGGTCTCCAGCCGGTCGAGGCCCCAGTTGCCCGAATGCAGCGCCGCGAGCCGCCCCTCCTTGATCGCCACGAAGTGCTCGGGCGAATTGTGGGTGACCAGCAGCGAGATGTCGTGGGTGCGCACGAGGTCGAAATAGAAGCGCAGGGTCTCGGCGCCCTTGCGGTTCGACTTCACCGTCTTGCCGGCCTCGTCGAAGATCTGGACCCCGGCGCTCTCCAGATAGCCCACCAGCGGCCCGAACCCGACGGCCCCCGGCGAGACCTGGTTCATGAAGATGTTGCGGCCCTTGTCGCGGATGCGCTTGCCGGCCTCGATCCACTCCGGCCAGGTGTCGATGGGACCGCCGTAGCCCTTCTCCGCGAAATAGTCGGCCCGGTAGAACATGACGGCCGCGTTCTGGATGTAGGGCAGGCCGAAATAGCGGTCGCGGTACTTGAGCCGGCTGCGCAGGCGCGGCGAGAAGTCCCCCTCGCGCGGGGCGACGTGCTCGGTCACGTCGGCGAGGCCGCCGGTCGAGGGGTAGCTGGGGAACCGGCTCTCGATGATGAGGCCCACGTCCGGCGCGCCGACGCCGGTCGCCATGGCGACCAGGATCTTGTCCTGGATCTCCTGCGGGTTGAGGTTGATGATCTCGACCTCGACGTCGGGGTTCGCCTCGCGGAACTTCGGATAGACCGCGTTGGCGCCGCGCGCGTGCTCGCTCCAGCACCAGTAGGTGATCTTCGTCGTCCGCCCCTGGGCGTAGGCGGGCGCCTTGCCAGCCAGCCACGCGGTGGCGGCCCCGGCGGCGCCGGCCGCGATGACGGTGCGGCGACGGATCGTCCGTTCGGTCATGGTCTTGCTCCCTCTCGTTGGTCTCGGGTCCCGTCAGGTCCAGATGCTGCCCGTCCGCTCCTTGCGCGGCTGGGGTTTCATGGTCATGGACCGGATCGCCTCCAGGTCCGGTTCCACGCCCAGCCCCGGCGTCTGCGGCACCACGAAGTGCCCGTCCTCGATGGTCAGCGCCGGGGTGGACAGCCGGTCGCGCGCCGCACGCTGCGGCTCCATCTGCTCGAGGATCAGGAAGTTCGGGATGGCGGCGGCGAGGTGCAGCGACGCCGCCACGCAGATCGGCCCGCCCGGGTTGTGCGGGGCGAGCGGCACGTACCAGGCGTCGGCCATCGACGCGATGCGCCGCATCTCGGTGAAGCCGCCGCAGTGCATGATGTCGGGCTGGAGCACCTTGGCCCCGCCCTGTTCGAGCAGCTCGCGGACCTCGAACCGCGACAGGAGCCGCTCGCCGGTCGCGATCGGCGTGCGGATGCGGGCCTGGAGCTGCGCCATCGCCTTCGCGTTCTCGAAGGGGATGGGCTCCTCGAACCAGAAGGGATCGTAGGGGGCCAGCGCGCGGTCCAGCCGCTCGGCCGTGCGCGGCGACAGGAACTCCGAGCACTCGACCATGATGTCCACGCCCGGGCCGACCGCGTCGCGCGCCGCCGCCATCAGGTCGCGGGCGCGGGCGATGGCGCGGGTCTCGTCGGCGCGCAGGTGCTCGTACGTGACGGCGACCCACTTGAAGGCGGTGTAGCCGCGGGCGACCGCGTCGCGCGCGCCGCGGGCCGCCGCCTCCGGCGTCTCGACGCCCGAGAGCCAGTGGCTCGCGTAGCAGCGCACCCGGTCCCGATGTGCCCCGCCGAGGAGGCGGTGGACCGGCACGCCGAGGCGCTTTCCCTCCAGGTCCCACAGCGCGATGTCGAGACCCGAGAGCGCCGACTGCGAGACGGCCCCGCCCCGCCACCGCCACATGTTGTAGAGCCGGTGCCAGTGGCGTTCCGGTCCCGCCGGGTCGTGGCCGACGAGGTGCTCGGCGTAGGAGCCGATGGCGGCCTCGACCCCCTCGACCCCGCCGTGGAGCGACGCCTCGCCCCAGCCGACCAGCCCCTCGTCGGTGCGGATCCGCACCAGGAGCCAGTTGCACCAGTCCACCCAGACGGTGAAGGTGTCCACACCGACGATGCGCATGTCGCCGACCGCTCCCTCCGCGCTTGCGCGAAGGATTTGATCAGACCGTGGCGGAATGCACAATGGCGAGGCGGTCGATGGTACGGAATTGATCAACTTTCGTCGTGGACGGTCGAGCCCCCATGCGCACGCCCCAAGCCCCCGCAGCCCGGGCCACCGTCAGCGGCGACGTCGTGGAGCGGTTGCGCCGCGACATCCTCGACGGCGCCCACCCGTCCGGGTCGCGCCTGAAGGTCGGCATTCTCGCCCGCCGCTACGGCGTCAGCCCGATGCCGGTGCGCGAGGCCATCCGCATCCTCGACGCCGAGGGCCTCGTGGAGACCAGCCCGCGCCGGGGCACCCGCGTGGTGACCGTCGACGACGCGTTCATCCGCAACGTCTACGACATGCGCGAGGCGCTGGAGGGCATGCTGGCGGCCCGTTGCGCGCAGCGCGCCGGGCGCGCGGATGTCGGGACCGTGCGGTCGATCATCGCCGACCACGTCGCGGCGATGGAGGGGGGCGACATGATCGCGGTCATCGAACTCGACCGTCGCCTGCACCTGACGATCGCCGACGTCGCGCAGAACCCGCAGGCCCGGCAGGCGCTCACGATCGGGCGGGGACTGATCGAGGCGCTGCGGGTGCGGGTCGACTTCTCGCCCGCGCGCCGCGCCGACGTCGTCCGCGAACACCGGATGCTGGCGGACGCCATCGACGCGGGCGATTCCCGGACGGCCGAGCTGGTCGCCCGCATCCACGTGATCGGCGCCCGCGACGACCTGCTGGCCCAGATGGCGCGGACGGGGCCCTGACCGCCGGGGCGGAACCGTGCGGCCCCGGCGCGGGGGCCCGTTGACAACCCGGCCGCTCCCCGTCGACAATTGAACCACGGTTCGCATCCGTGAACCGTCCGCTGCGGAGCCCGCCGACGATGGCAGTTGGATCGACCGATCGGCCGAACGTCCTCTGGATCTTCTCCGACGAGCTGCGCGCCGATGCCCTCGGCTGCCTGGGCCCGGGCCTCGGGCCCGTCGCGACGCCCAACATCGACCGCCTCGCCGCGTCGGGCACGCTGTTCCGCAACCATTTCTGCAATTCGCCCGCCTGCGTCCCGGCGCGCGCCTCCATCCTCACCGCCACCCATCCGCAGGAGAACGGCGTCCATTCCAACGAGGCCGCGTGGAAGTCCTACCCGCTGCCCGTGCGCCTCGACACCTTCCCCGAAGCCTTCGCCCGCCACGGCCGGCGCACCGCCACCATCGGCAAGAGCCACGTGCCCCGCGGCTACGTGCCCTGGCAGGAGGAGAACGGCGAGGGCGGGGACATGCACATCTTCGGGCTCGACCGCGACCCCGCGAGCCGCGAGCCCATCGTGCCCGACGGCATCCGCTCGCCGGTCGGCGGCGTGTTTCCCGACCGCGAGTTCTTTCCGCCCGACGCGGTGACCATCAACGCGATCGACTGGCTGGACCGCGCGGGCGACGCGCCGTTCCTGCTGCGCGTCTCCTATCTGCAGCCGCACACGCCGGTCCTGCCGCCGGCCCGCTTCCGCCGCCTGTTCCGGGCGGAGGACTTTCCGGGCCACGACATCCCGCGCGCGGACCAGAGCGCCTACGACGACGCCTTCGCCGCGATGGTCGGCGGACGCGGGCTGACGCAGGCGCAGATGCAGCGCGCCCAGGCCGACTACCACGCGCTCGTCACCTGGCTCGACGTGCAGGTCGGGCTCCTGCTGGCAAAGGTCGCGCTGATGGGAATGCGGGAGCGCACGATCGTCGTCTTCGACAGCGATCACGGCGCGTCCCTCGGCGAGAACGGGCTCCTCAGCAAGGTCGTCTTCGCGCCCCAGTCCCAGCGGGTGCCACGCATCGTCTCGTGGCCGGGAACCCTTCCCGCCGGGGCGGTGCGCGACGACCTGGCCCAGAGCCTCGACCTCGCCCGCACGCTCTGCCACCTGACCGGGGTGCCGCCGTCCGACAGCTTTCGGGGCCGCGCGCTGTTCGCCGATCCGGCACCGGACGCGATCTTCGCCAGCGTGGGCATGGGCGCGCCCGGCGCGCGCGCGTCCTCGGCGGCGAACAAGGGGGCGTGGCGGACGGGGGCGGGCTGGCCGCGGCGCGGCTGCGTGCGCACCGACCGCTGGCGCCTCGACATGAACCTGCGGATCGACGGCGCGCCGCCGCCGCCCGGCGAGGAGGACATCTTCCTCGCCGACTGGCGCGCCGACCCGCACGAACGCCGCGACCTCGCCGCCGACCCGGCCCACGCCGCCGTGCGCGACGATCTGGCGGCGCGGCTGCGGGACTTTGCGTCGCGGTCGGTGGAACCCGCCTTCGTTCCGGCCTACTCGGCCGACGAAGTGGCGGAATTCGCGCCGCCGCGTCTCGGCCCCCCGCAAGAGGGGGCGCGACCTTGAGGGGGGAAACGGAATGTCCGGCACGACCGGAAGGAAACTCCGCGCCGCCGTGATCGGTGCGGGCTGGTACGGGGCGCAGAACCACATCCCGACGCTGGCCGCCCGGCCGGAGGTGACGCTCGACGGCGTCTCCCGCCTCGGCGCGGCGGAACTGGCGCGGGTGCGCGACCATTTCGGCTTCGCCTTCGCGTCCGAGGACCACCGCGAGCTTCTGGCCCGCCGGCCGGACATCGTCGTCGTCTCCTCGCCGCACCACCTGCACCACGAGCACGCCCGCGACGCGATCGAGGCCGGCGCGCACGTGCTCTGCGAGAAGCCGATGACCCTCGACCCCGCGCAGGCCTGGGACCTCGTCGACCGGGCGCGGGCGAAGGGCGTCCACCTCCTGATCGTCAACGGCTACCAGTACCTGCCGCACCTGCCCGAACTGCGGGCGATGATCCGGGACGGGGCCATCGGCCCGGTCGAGCACGCGATGGTCAGCTTCATCTCGGCCACGCGCGACGTGTTCCACGGCGACCGCGGGCTGAACAGCTGGCAGACCACCTTCTTCCGCCCCGACCGCGCCACCTGGCAGGACCCCGCGCGGGGCGGCGGCTTCGCCTGGGGGCAGATGTCCCACGCGGTCCCGCTGCTGCTGTGGCTGACCGGCCTCGTCCCCGAGGCGGTCTCGGGCCACGCCTTCGGGCGTGAGGCGGTGGACCTCGCCGTGTCGGGCAGCGTGCGGTTCGAGGGGGGCGCCGTCGCCAGCCTGTCGGGCGCCGCCGCCATGCCCCAGGGGAACCGGGGGCTGATGCGGATCTTCCTCGCCGGGCGGGAGGGGATGCTGACGGCGGAGTTCGACCGCGACCGGTGCGAGATCCGGCGCGACGACGGGACGGTGCGCCACCTCGCGATCGGCGACGGCGAGTGGATCTACCACGGCCGCGGCCCGGTCGAGGCGCTGGTGGACCTGGCGCTCGGCGGCGATCGCGCGCTCAACCGCTCGCCGGGGGAGACGGGGGCGACCAGCGTCGGCGTGATCGCGGCGCTCCTCGCCTCGGCGGCCGACGGCGGGCGCCCCGTCGCGGTGGGCCGGGCGGAGGCGCCACGATGATCCATCCGTTCGACGCGACCCGGGTCGAGACCGTCGCCTTCGCGCTCAGCGTGCGGGCGGGGCAGGAGGCGGAGTACCTGCGCCGGCACGACGCGATCTGGCCGGAGATGAAGGCCGCCCTGCTGGGCGCCGGCATCCTCCACTACGAGATCTGGCTCCACGCGCCCACCCGGATGCTGTTCGCCCACCAGATCCGGCTGAAGGGCGCGGGCCCGACGCCGGAGGGCGAGGCGGTCATGGCCCGTTGGCGGGCCTGGATGGCCGACGTGCTGGAAATGGACGGGGAGCGCCCGGTGCGCGAGGAGCTGTCGCGCCAGTTCCGGCTGGTGGCGGAGGGTGGGTGAGGGCCGTCCGCGCCGTCCGCTCACACCTCGAACGGCAACCGGTACCGCCCGCACCGGTGCAGCTCGACGATCGCCGCCCGCGCGACGTCCTCGGCCACCAGCCGCGCGAGCCGCGGGTCCGGGGCGGGAC
>CANGXM010000173.1 GCA_947457845.1 Rhodospirillales bacterium
AGGAAGACGCCCTGGATGTCCTCCGGCAGGTCCGCCGCGGCCTCCACCGCCTTGCCCCAGTCGGAGGAAGACGCCCTGGATGTCCTCCGGCAGGTCCGCCGCGGCCTCCACCGCCTTGCCCCAGTCGGCCCCCTCCTCCACCGCCGAATCGACGCCGGCCCGCAGCGTCGCGAGGCGGCGGCGGAAGGCCGGCAGGTCGGGCGGCGGGCCCGGCAGCCGGTGGATGCGGCAGCGGACGAGGAAGTCCTGGTAGAGGACCGCCGTCGAGCGGTAGGCGGCCTCCGGATCCGACAGCACCTCGCGCAGGACCGCGTCGACCCGCGCCGGGTCCGGCGGCGACGCCTCGACGGGCGGCTCGGCCGCCGACGGGCGTGCGCGGGCGAGCTGGCGCAGCAGGAGGTCCGGGTCCGGCGGCGGGCGGCGCGCGGGCACCGGGCGGGGCGGCGGATCGTCGTCCGCGGTAGAGAGGATGAGCGACCGGGGGTCGGCCGTCGGAGCGTCCGGCAGCGGGACGAGCCGCGGGCTCCCCGTGCGGCCCTCGGTCTCGACCGTGCCGATGCGCAGCGGCAGCGGGCGGCGGGACAGCGCCGGGCCGAGGGCGACGAACGCCCCGCGCTCGAGGTCGCGGAACATCTCCGCCTGCCGCCGGTCCATGCCGAGCAGGTCGGCGGCCCGCGCCATGTCGATGTCGAGGAAGGTGCGGCCCATCAGGAAGTTCGACGCCTCGGCCGCCACGTTCTTGGCGAGCTTGGCGAGGCGCTGGGTGGCGATGACGCCCGCGAGCCCGCGCTTGCGCCCGCGGCACATCAGGTTGGTCATGGCACCGAGCGAGACCTTGCGGGCCTCGTCGGACACCTCGCCGGCGGCGGCCGGGGCGAACAGCTGCGCCTCGTCGACCGCGACGAGCATCGGATACCAATGGTCGCGGTCGGCCTCGAACAGCCCGCCGAGGAAGGCGGCGGCGTGCCGCATCTGTCCCTCGACGTCGAGCCCCTCGAGGTTGAGGACCACGGAGACGCGGTGGCGGCGGACCCGGTCGGCGACCGTCTGGAGCTGCGCCTCGCTGTGGTCGGCCGCCTCCACCACCACGTGCCCGAACCGGTCGGCCAGCGTGACGAAGTCCCCTTCGGGATCGAGGACCGCCTGCTGGACCCAGGGCGCGCTCTGTTCGAGGAGGCGGCGAAGGAGGTGCGACTTTCCCGAACCCGAGTTTCCCTGGACGAGAAGGCGCGTCGCCAGCAGCTCCTCGAGATCGAGGCATGCCGGCGCTCCGCCGGCTCCCGTCCCCATCTCGATCGCGACCTTCATCCCTGACCGACCCCGGCTTCGTTCGACGACCCATGCCTATAGCGCATTCCCGGTCGGCGACGCGAGCCGGGGGGCGCGACGCGACGGGCCGGGACCCGTGCGCGCCGCCGCGTATATGGTCGTGGGATGCAAGAGACGTCCGCCACTCCGGCCGCCGACGCCGGTTCTCCGGGCCGCGCGACCCCTTCGGACCTGACGGTCATGATCGGCGCCCTGTCGGTCGCGGCCTTCGCGAGCGCCGTGGGCATGCGCGCCCCGGACCTGCTCCTGCCGGAGATCGCGCGCGACTTCGGCGTGACGCCGGGTGCGGCCTCGATCATCGCGACGATGTTCGCGCTGGCCTACGGGGGGGTGCAGTTCGTCGCGGGGCCCGTGTCCGACCGGGTCGGCAAGGTGAAGGTGATCGCCTTCGCCTGCGGCCTGTCCTTCCTCGCATCGATCCTCTGCGCGATGGCCGCCAGCCTCGACCAGCTGACGGTCGCGCGGGTGGTCGGCGGCCTCGCGACCGGGGCCGTCATCCCGATCGCCATGGCCTTCATCGGCGACTCGGTTCCCTACGAACAGCGGCAGGCCGTGCTCGCCCGCTTCCTGTCGGGACAGATCTTCGGCCTGGTCTTCGGGCAGGCGGTCGGCGGGGCGGTCTCGGACGCCTTCGGATGGCGGGCGATGTTCCTGCTGCTGTCGGTGCTCTACGTCGCCGCGGCCGTGACGGTTGCCCTCGTCGGGCGCCGGCTCGACCGGCCGGGCGCCCCGCCCGGCGCCGCGCGGCCGTCTCTGCGCAGCCTCCTGTCGCGCCGCAAGGTCGCCTTCGTGCTCGCCGTCGTCGCGGTCGATGGCCTCGTGATGTTCGGCGCGTTCACCTTTGTCGGCACGGACCTGCACGACCGCGGCGGCCTGTCGCTGACCGAGGCCGGGCTGATGGTCATGGCCTTCGGGATCGGCGGGGCGCTGTTCTCGCTCACCGTCGCGCCGATGGTCCGCCGGCTCGGCCGGCCGCGGCTCGCGGTCTTCGGCGCCCTCGTCGTCTCGCTGGGCTATGGCGTCGTCTGGTTCCTCCCCTCGTTCCCCCTCGCCGCGACCGGCATGCTGCTGACCGGGTACGGCTTCTACGCCTTCCACACGACCCTCCAGACGGAAGGGACGCAGATGATCCCCGAGGCGCGGGGCCTCGGGATGGCGCTGTTCGCGGCGCTGTTCTTCTATGGGCAGTCGCTGGGGGTGACGATCGGGGGCTGGGTCTACGACGGCCACGGCGCCCTGCCGCTCTACCTGTTCTCGGCCGTCGGCATGCCGCTTCTGGCGCTCGTCCTCGCCCGCCACCTCTCTCCCAAGGGATAGGCGGGAGCGATCGCGCCCGTCGTGTGGCGGAGGCGATAACCCCACCGCTCGCGTTCGGCACGGTCGGCGAGCCCCGCCCGAGCCCGATCGACCGCGCGTCGCCGCCGAGGTCGTAACCGCTTTCCCGCAATTGTCCGCCGGCGGTCCGGCGCGTCCAATCCGTGCATCGTATGGATCGTTTCGCGCGGGGTGAGGCAGGCCGTGACCGACAGGACACTCGATGCGCCGCTCGGCGTCCGATCCTCGCGCGCCCTCCGCGAGACGCCCCGGCGCCGTGTCGCCCTCGTCGGCACGGCGGAGGACGTCGCGCGCTCGGCCGCGGCCCTCGCCGACGCCGGCCCGCGCCTGCGGATCGTGGGCGTCTTCCTCGACCGGGGCCCGACGGACGGGGTCGACCTCGGGGGGCTTCCGGTCCTCGGCCGCCCGGCCGACCTCGTGGTCTGCGCCAGCCGGATGGACCTCGACGAGGTGATCGTCGCCCTCTCGCCGCGCATGTCGGCCGCCCGCCTCCTCCGCCTGATCGAGACGGCCCGTGGCCTGCCGGTGGACGTGCGGGTCGCGGCCGCCGACGGCATGCTGACCGACCTGCCGACCGGCGGGGCGTCGCTTCGCCTCGTCGACGTGTCGCGCCGCCCGTTGCGGGGCGTCGCGGGGTTGATCAAGCGGGCGGAGGACGTGATCATCGCCGCCGTGGCCCTCGTCCTGCTCGCCCCGGTCATGGCGCTGGCGGCGCTCGCGGTCCGCCTCGACAGCCCCGGGCCGGTCCTTTTCCGCCAGCCGCGCTACGGATTCGCCAACCGCACCATTCAGGTGCTGAAGTTCCGGACCATGTACGTCGACCGCGGTGACGGCAGCGGCGCCGACCGCACCACGCGCGACGATCCCCGCGTCACGCGGGTCGGCCGGTTCCTTCGGCGGACCAGCATCGACGAACTGCCGCAGCTCATCAACGTCCTGCGCGGGGAGATGTCGATCGTCGGCCCGCGGGCCCATGCGGTCGCGATGAAGGTCGAGGGCCGGCTCTACGACCAGGCGGTCGGGGCCTATTTCGCCCGCCACCGCGTCCGCCCGGGGATCACCGGCTGGGCGCAGGTCAACGGACTGCGCGGCGAGGTGAACACGCTGGACAAGGCGCGGCGCCGGGTCGCCTTCGATCTCGACTATATCGAGCGCTGGTCGCTGCTGTTCGATATTCACATCATGATTCGGACCGTCCGGACGATGTTCGATGATCCGAATGCCTATTGATGGCATGATTGCGGACAGAATGGCATGAAGGTCACGGCTGTTCTCTTCGAATCTGCGTCCTTCGTGACAATTCTGTGCTTGCTCAGTTGTGACTCGCGGTACCCCATTACCGGTGTCAATCTCGCCAGAATCGACGGGCTGGTCGATCCAGGCGATGGGACACCGAAGATGACGACGCTCGACTACTACGGCTTCAACTACGCATCCTGGTGGCAGGGAACTTTCGCGTCCGCCGACAGCACCACCGCGATCCGGCAGATGGCAGGGACCGGGGCCAACACGATCTCGATCAGCCCGACGCAGTTCCTCGGGTCGCGGACCGGCAACACGATCGCGCCCAACCAGCAGACCGAGACCGACGCGAACCTCCAGAAGGCGATCGCGGAGGCGACGGCGGCGGGCATGAAGGTCGTGTTCAAGCCGCATATCGACGTTGCGGACTGGAGCGCGTCGCGCACCGACATCCAGGCGTCGAATCCGGCCGCCTTCTTTGCAAGCTACAAGAGTTTCATCGTCCATTACGCGCAGATGGCCCAGAAGGCCGGTGTCGAGATCTTCGCGATCGGGACCGAGCTTTCGAAGATGACGGCGCCGGTCCACACGCCCTACTGGAACGACATCATCGACGCCGTCCGGCAGGTCTACACGGGCAAGCTGACCTATGCCGCCAACTACGGCGAGGAGAAGCAGGTCCAGTTCTGGGACAGGCTCGACTTCATCGGCACCGACCTCTACGCGCCCCTCACGAACGTCACGAACCCCACGGTCGACCAGCTGGTCCAGGCGTGGGTGGGGCCGCCGATCGCGAGCTGGAGCCAGACGGTCTACGGCGGCAAGCCCATCCTCGACTACTACCGCGATCTCTCCGCCGCCTGGGGCAAGCCGATCTTCGTGACCGAGATCGGGTTCCGCAGCCGGGACGGCGCCAACGTCGAGCCCTGGGCCTTCGGCAAGGGCGGCACGGTCGACCAGCAGGAGCAGACCGACCTCTTCACCGCCTTCTTCAAGGCGCTCGAGATGAAGAACACGGGTTGGGTGAAGGGCCTCAGCATCTGGGACTGGCGCCCGGTCGACATGACCAAGCCGAACACCCTCGACCCGACCGACTTCACGCCGCAGGGCAAGCCGGCGCTCTCGGTCATCGAGGGGTTCTTCGACCGCCAGAGCGCCGTCGCACCCCCGCCGCCGCCGCCGTCGCCGCCGCCGCCGCCCCCGCCGACTCAAGGCGCGCTCACGCCGCTCGAGGCGACCTTTGTCATGCAGAAGGACTGGGGTCAGGGATATTGGGGCGACGTGGTGGTCGCCAATGCCGGCACCCGCGCCGAGACCGGCTGGACGCTGACGCTCCAGCTTCCCGGGGCGTCGAAGATCGAGCAGGTCTGGGGTCTGAAGGTCCTCTCCCAGTCCGGCCAGACGATCGTCCTCGGCGCTTCGGAGAGCTGGGCGACGACGGTGCCCGCGGGCGGCAGCGTGAAGGCCGGCTTCGTCATCGGCAGTGCCACCGGCGCGTCGCGCGCGCTCGACTTCGTGGAGAAGACGGCCGGGACCACCGCGCCGCCCCCGTCGCCGCCGCCCACGCCCATCGAGCCCGTGCCGACCTCGCCCCCGACCACCGGTGCGCTGCCGGTGTTCAAGCCGGTCTCGTCCTGGGTGATGGGCGGACCGACCCAGAAATGGATCCACGGGACGGACGGGAACGACGTCCTGGCCGGGACCGCCGGCAACGACATGATCGACGGCCGCAAGGGCGGCGACACCATGAGCGGCGGGCTCGGCGACGACGTCTACGACATCGGTCCGGGCGAGGCCGACCGGCCGGTCGAATTGGCCGGGCAGGGGATCGACACCGTCCTCGTCCGCGGCAGCGCCTGGACGCTTGGGGCGGAGTTCGAGAACCTCGTCGCCCACTCCTGGCAGCCGACGCGCCTCGTCGGGAACGACAAGGACAACGTCATCCTCGGGAACCGCGGCGACGACGTCCTCGTCGGCGGAAAGGGGGCCGACCTTCTGACGGGCGGGGCGGGCCGCGACGTCTTCGTCTATCGCGACCTGCTCGAGGGCGGCGACGTGGTCCGCGACTTCCAGCGGGGCGTCGACCGGCTCGACCTGCGCGAGCTGACGGCGAAGCTGTCGGGCGAGGCGGTCGTGTTCGACAAGCTGGCCTCGGGTCTCGCGGTGTCGGTCTCGGTCTCCGGCAAGACGACGGCGCTGGCGCTGCTGGAGGGGGTCACGGACGGTCAGTTGACCCTCGGCACCGACGTGCTGGTCGGCTGACGCGCCGCCCACCAGCGGTCGGTACACACGATGGCGAGCACGAGGACGACGCCCAGCGAATAGACCGGGGCATAGAAGATCGTGCTCTCCATCATGTTGTTCAGCAGCACCCAGACCAGCAGCGAATGGGCGGCGAACAGGCCGCCCCGGTCGGGCGAGCCCGGCGGCGTCGCGCGCATCATCCGCACGAGGCGCCGCAGGGCCAGCCACACCGTCGCGAGCCCCAGGGCGAAGCCGACGAGGCCCGTCGCCAGCAGCAGGTCCAGATAGCCGTTGTGGGCCTGATTGATGTGGCCGCTCTCGTTCACCCAGGTCTGTATGACGTGCAGCTGCATCATGCGGCCGAACGGGTTCTCCGTCGGGTCGGTCTGCCAGAAGGAGCCGAAGCCGTAGCCGGTCCACGGCCGGCGCGCGATCGCGAAGGCGACCAGCTCCCAGATCTCCCGCCGGTTGGTGAAGGTGACGTCCTCGAACCGGAGAACGATCCAGCCGAGCGTCACGTCGCTGGCCGCGAAGCCCGCGGCGGCGACCGCGAGCGCCGAAAGCCCCGCCACCGCCGCCAGGGCCGCCGCCCGGCGGTCCCCGCCGACGGCCCGATGACGCAGCGCACAGCCCGCCGCGCCGGCGAGGCCCATCGCCATGCTCGTCTTGCTGTCCGTGGTCAGGACCAGCGCGAAGGCGAGGAGCGCCGTCCCGGCCGCGATCCGCCGCTCGGTCGCGGTCGGGGCGGAGCCGGCCGCGTAGGCGGCGAGGATCATGGCGACGACGAAGAACTGTCCGGCGCCGTTCTTGTCGCCGGACAGGCCGCCGAACCCGTCGCGGAAGTCCGCCCCGAAGGTCGGATCGACGACATAGACGGCCGCGTTCGCGAACACGAGGATCCCGCTGCCGCGGAACGCCCAGGTCACGAACGCCGCGGGACCGCCCACGGTCAGCGCGAAGGCGAGGGCGGTGGCGACTGTGTAGGCGAAGAAGACGAGGCGCACCGTCCCGAACCCCGGCGACAGGCCGACGGCCACCGTCACCGCGAACCACGCCAGCAGCGCGCCGAACAGGGCCTGCCGGCGGACCACCGGCAGGATCGCGTCGCGCCTGGCGACGAGGGCGGCGACGGTGAACAGGCCGAAGACGAGCCGCAGGACGTACTTCACCGTGTCCGACGGCTGCTTCGGCAGGACCATGTCCAGGTTGAGGAAGGTCGTCGCCACGAAGAGCGCGAGGATGGCGCCGCCCACGGCCTCCCACCCGACCCGCCCGTCCGGCACGGCCGCGGGCGGGTCGACGACCCGCAGTCGCGCTGGCGCCCGGATCATCGGGCGGACGCGGTGCGCCGGCGCGTGCGCCGGTCGGCCAGAAGGATCGGCAGGATCGCCGGCCCGTCCACGAGATAGCGCCGCCACAGACGGCCCGGCTCCGAGACGAGCCGGTGGAGCCATTCGAGGCCGGCCGCCTGCATCCAGGCCGGGGCGCGCGCGCGCGTGCCGGCCGCGAAGGCGAGCGACACGCCGATGCAGAGCCCGATGCCCGTCGCCCGCCCGCGCGCGACGAGAGCCTGGGCGAGGCGTTCCTGCCGCGGCGACCCGACCGCGAGAAAGACGAACCGGGCCGGGGCTTCCTCGACGAAGGCGAGGCAGGCCTCGAACGCGGCCGGATCGTCGGCGAAGCCCATCGGCGGATCGTGGTGGCGAAGGCGGGACAGGCCATGTCGGCGGCGGAGCGCCGCGATCGTCGCCGCGTCGCCCCCGACGACGGTGATCGGGTCGTCCGGCCCGATCACCCGGCCGAACAGCGCTTGGGTGAGGGTGCTGCCCGGGACGACGGCGCGGGGACGCGCGGGATGCCCCGCGGCCAGCCGGTGGAGGACGCGGCTGTCGAGAAGCGAGAGCAGGGCCCCCTCGTACATCCGTGCGAGGTCCGCCGAACCGCGGGCCGCGCGCACAACGTGGTCCACGTTCGGCGTGACGACATAGGCGAAGCGGTCCGTCGGCCGCGCCGTCGCCACCAGGGCGAGCGCCGTCTCGAACCCGACGTCGTCGAAGGGAAGGCCGCAGAGCGTGCGGCGTTCGATGGCCATGGCCCGGTCGTCCCGTCCTTCGGAAGCTGTCCTGCGATCTCGACCGGGACCGCCGTCCGGCGCGACCGGCCATCGGCGGATCACCCGCCGGAGCGCGGGTCGCGCCGACCGTCGCACCGCCGATCCTCGGGATGCCCACGCCCGGGCCGGGCGCGATCGTGGGTGTTAACGCCCTTGCCCGTCAGGGACAGCGTGGGGTCCGGGACTAGCCTTCGGGCACGTTCCGACGCGTGGGGGCCCTGTCCGATGACCCAGACCGATCCGTCGACCGCCCTCGGCCGACCGCCGGCCGGCGGTGGTCTCGGCACGCTGCGGACGCGCTTCGCGCCCGACGCCACCTCGGAGATCGGGTTCGGCTGCGCGCTCCTGATGGGGAGCGTGCCGCGCGACCGCTCGCTCCGTCTGCTCGCGACGGCCCACGACCACGGCGTCCGACACTTCGACACGGCCCGCCTCTACGGCCACGGCTGGTCGGAGGACGTGCTGGGCCAGTTCCTGCGCGGGCGGCGCGACCGGGTGACGGTGACGACCAAGTTCGGTCTCGAACCGCCGTCGGTTCCCGGCCCCGTCGCCCGACTCCGGTCGATGGCCCGGGCGGCGGTCGACGCCGTCAGCCCGCGGCTACGCGCCGCCGCCGGGCGCGGGGCACGGCGGCTCGTCCGGCGCGGGGCGTTCGGGGTGGC
>CANGXM010000174.1 GCA_947457845.1 Rhodospirillales bacterium
GGCGGCGTGGCCCGCCGATCCGTTCGTCGCGATCCTGACGGCGACGGCGACCGACCCCGACGACGTCGTCGGGCGGGCCATGGCCGCCGGGGTGGCCGCCGGGGTGGCCGTTGGGCGGGACGGCGATGCCCGCCTCCTCGACCTGCGCGCGGACCTCGGCTGCTGGATCGCGGTCCGTCCGCCCGACTGAACGGAACTCCCGACGCCCTCACCTGTTGGCGATCCGCTTGTTCGGACTCGAAGAAGACAGGTGGACCATGGTCGACACGGTGAAGAAATCGGGCGTCTACACGACGCCGGACGACGGCACGATACGGTCGACGACCGCGTCGACGAGCGCGTCGACGGGCGCGACCGCCGGCACGACCACGGGAAGGGCGTCCCGGCTCAGCGGCATGCCGAAATGGGTTTGGATCGTCGGGCTGGTGATTCTCGCCATGCTGCTGTGGTGGACCTTCGCGCCGTCGACGACCGGCGACGCGACAGCCCCTCCGGACGCCACCTCCACCGGCAACGGCGCGATGCCGGCTCCGGCACCGCCGCCCGCCCCGGCCCGATGAGGAGGGCGAGGCGCTCGCGGGGACCTTCGGCCGGGCCCGTCGATCTCGGTTGCCGATTGCGAACAAGACTGATAATCACTCTCATGTGATTGCCGGCCGAGCGCCGGAGCCAGAACGCACGGGAGATCAGTCATGTCCATGCGATCGCGCCTCGGCGCCCTCGTCGCGGCCGGGTTCGCCCTTGCCCTCGCCGGCGGGGCCTCCGCCCAGCAGCAGGACCTCACGCTCTATACCTCGCGCGAGGAGGGGCTGATCCGGCCCCTCCTCGACACCTTCACCCAGCGCACGGGCATCCGCGTCCGCACCCTGTTCCTGACGACGGGCCTCGCCGAGCGCGTAGCGGCCGAGGGCGCGAACTCCCCGGCCGACGTGCTGATGGCGGCCGACGTCGGCAACCTCGTCGACTTCGTCGACAAGGGCGTGACCCAGCCCGTGTCCTCCCCGGTGCTGGAGGCCGCCATCCCGGCCAACCTGCGCGACCCCGCCGGCAACTGGTTCTCGCTCTCGCTGCGCGCCCGGATCGTCTACGCGTCGAAGGACAGGGTGACGGAACGGGCGATGCGCTACGAGGACCTCGCCGACCCGAAGTGGCGGGGCAAGGTCTGCATCCGCTCGGGCCAGCACCCCTACAACACCGCCCTCGTCGCGGCGATGATCGCCAAGTCCGGCGAGGCGCAGACCGAGGCGTGGCTGCGCGGCGTGAAGGCGAACCTCGCCCGCAGGCCGGCCGGCGGCGACCGCGAGGTCGCGCGCGACATCCTCGGCGGCATCTGCGACGTCGGCCTCGCCAACTCCTACTACGTCGGCCTGATGCGCAGCGGCACCGGGGGGCCGGACCAGAAGCGCTGGGGCGATGCGATCAACCTCGTCCTGCCGACCTTCGGCACCGGGGCGACCCACGTGAACGTCTCCGGCGCCGCCGTCGCGAAGAACGCGCCGAACCGGGCGAACGCGATCCGGCTCCTCGAGTTCCTGGTCTCCGACGAGGCACAGGAGATCTATGCGAAGGCCAACTTCGAGTATCCGGTGAAGGCGGGCGTGAAGTCCGACCCGATCATCGCCGAGCTCGGCACGCTGCGGGTCGACGATCTCCGCCTCGGCGACATCGCCGCCAAGCGGCGCGCGGCGAGCAACCTCATCGACAAGGTCGGCTTCGACAACTAATCAAGGCGCGGGCGGCTCCCCCGGGGGTCGCCCGTTCTCCCTCACCGTCGAGCCGCTCCTTGGCCACACCGCCGCTTCCGCCCCGCCACCTCGTGAGCCCCGCCGCGGTCTGGATGGCGGTGGCCGTGGCGGTCTGCGTCCTCGCCGTCCTGCCCGTCCTCGGCGTCGCGCTGATCGCCACCGGCAGCTCGGACGGGCTGTGGTCGCATCTCGTGGCCAACGTGCTGCCGCGGGCCACGGTCGACACGCTGATCCTCATGGCCGGCGTCGGCCTTCTCGTCACGGTGGTCGGGACGGGCTGCGCCTGGCTCGTCACCGCCTGCGACTTTCCCGGCCGGCGCGTCCTCGAATGGGCCCTCCTGCTGCCGCTGGCCGTTCCCACCTACATCGTCGCCTTCTGCTACGCCGACGTGCTGCACCCCCTTGGGGCGGGGCCCACGGCGCTGCGGGCGCTGCTCGGGATCACGAACCCCCGCGACCTGCCCCTGCCGGACGTCCGGTCGATGGGCGGGGCGATCTTCGTGATCGGCATCGTGCTCTACCCCTACGTCTATGTCCCCGCCCGCGCGCTCTTCGCGATGCAGGCGGCGAACGTGCTGGAGGCGTCGCGCACGCTGGGTGCGTCGCGCTGGCGGACGTTCCGCAGCGTCGCCCTGCCCCTCGCCTGGCCGGCGATCGCGGCGGGGACGAGCCTCGCGCTGATGGAGACGCTGAACGACATCGGCGCCTCCTCCTTCCTCGGCATCCAGACGCTCACGGTCTCCATCTACACGACGTGGCTGAACCGCTCCTCGCTGGTGGGCGCTTCGCAGATCGCGATGCTCCTCCTGGCGCTCGTGCTGCTTCTGGTCCTGGTCGAACGGGGGGCCCGGCGCGGCCGGCGGTTCGCGGCGACCGCCCGGCAGATGCGCCCCCTCCACCCCAGGCCCCTGTCGGGGACGGCGGGACGGATCACGGCGCTCCTCGTCTCGCTCCCCGTCGTCCTCGGCTTCGTGGTGCCGGTGGCGCATCTGGCGAACGAGGCGGCGGCGCGCGTCCGCTTCGCCGGCCTCTCCCCCGTGCTGTTCGGCGAGATGGTCAACACCGTCATCCTCGCCCTGATCGCGACGCCGATCACGGTGCTGTTCGGGCTGGTGGTCGCCTACGCCGTCCGCCGCTCGCGCCGCGCGGCGGCCGTCGCCGTGGTGCGTGTCGCCGGTCTCGGCTATGCGGTGCCGGGCACGGTGCTGGCGATCGGCCTCGTCACCGCGCTGGCCACGGCCGACGCCTGGATCGGCGCCGTGGCGCGCTGGGCGACGGGGGTGCCGACGGGCCTGTTCCTCACGGCGTCGGGCGCGGCGCTGATCTACGCCTACGTCGTGCGCTTCCTGGCGATCGCGGCGAACGGGGTGGAGGCGGGCCTCGCCAACATCCCCACCGCGCTGGACGACGCAGCCAGCGTTCTCAAGGCCGACCGGCTGCGGACGATGGTGCGGATCCACGTGCCGATCCTCTGGCCGGCGCTCGCCGCCGCCGGCCTGCTCGTCTTCGTGGACGTGATGAAGGAGCTTCCTGCGACGCTTCTGCTCCGCCCGGTGGGGTTCGAGACGCTGGCCACCCACGTCTTCGCCGAGGCGTCGCGCGGCACCTACGAGGACGGGGCGGTCGCCGCCCTCCTCATCGTTCTCGCGGGCCTCGGTCCAGTGGTCCTGCTGTCGCGTCTTGGCCGTCCGCGGCACGCCGGACGGCCGCCGGGGCCGGAGGCGGACGTCCTGCGGGTCTGAGGCGGGGACGTTGGGGGGATCGGGCGTTGCGGCGGGCGGCGGGCGCGCGGACCCTCGACGCGATCTAGGAGGACGCCGCGGCCGGCGCCCGCGTGCCGGCGACGCCCGCGATCGCCTCGGCCAGCGCCTCGCGCCCATAGGGCTTGCGCAGCACGACGAAGCCTTCCGCCACCGCGTCGGCGACGACGTCGCTGTAGCCCGTGACCAGCAGAACGGGCATCCCGGGCCGCGTGCGCCGGAGCGTCCGCGCGAGGTCGAGCCCCGACCGTCCGCCGGGCATGACGAGGTCGGTCACCACGAGGTCGAACCCGTCGTCAGGGCGCAGGACCGCCTCGGCCTGCGCCACGTCGCCGGCGCGCTCCACCGTGTGCCCCAACTCCTCGAGGAGGCCCGCGGCCACGGCGGCCACGGCGTCGTGGTCCTCCACCAGCAGGATGCGGCGCGCGGCGCCCGCGGCCACCGTCGCCGCCTCGGCCCGCCGGGCCGGGACCGGGCCGGCGCGGTCGTGGCGGGGCAGGAACAGCGTGAACACGGTGCCGCCGCCGGGCTCGCTCGCGACCGTCACGTGGCCCCCCGAGCGCTTGGCGAAGTTCCGGACCTGCGGGAGCCCGAGCCCCGTTCCGGCCCCGGGGGCCTTGGTGGTGAAGAACGGCTCGAAGGCGCGGTCGAGAACCTCGGGCGGCATCCCGGTCCCGGTGTCGGCGACGCGGATCCGGACCCCCTCCGTCCCGTCGCCGTCGGACCCGCGCTCGACCGCGTCCTCCACCTGCACGGTGAAGGTGCCGCCGGCCGGCATCGCGTCGCGGGCGTTGGCGGCAAGGTTGATCAGCGCGACCTGAAACTGGGAGGGGTCCACGCGCACCGGCCGCGCCGCGGAGGGCACGTCGAGGACCAGATCGACACCGCCCCGCAGCGTCTGGGCCAGCATGTCGCGGGATCGGCGGACGAGGTCGGCCGGATCGACGACGCGGGCGTCCTGCACGTCGCGTCGCGTGAAGGCGAGAAGCTGCCCGGTGAGGTTCCGGCCGTTGGCGACCGCGTCGAGCACATTGTCGATCAACTGCTCCCGCCGCTCCTCCCGGCCGCGCCGCAGCATCTCCAGCGAGCCCATCACGACCATCAGGATGTTGTTGAAATCATGCGCGACCCCGGCGGTCAGCGCGGCGACCGCCTCCATCTTCTGCGCCCGGCGCAGGGCCTCCTCCATCTCGGCCCGCTCGGTCACGTCGCGCGCGGCGCCAACGATCGCGACGATGCGGTCGTCCGCCCCGTCCCGCACGGGAGCCAGCACCGTCTCGAACCGTCGCGGTCCCTCGCCGTGGTCGAGGGTCTCGTCGACGAGCATCGACCGGCCGGTCTCGACACAGCGCCGGTAGTTGGCCTCCGAGCGGGCGCTCATCGGAGGGACCCCGTGCTCGCCGGGCGACCGGTCGGCGGCCCGCACCCAGCGGTTCCCGGTCGCCCGCGCGTGCGCGGCGTTGCCGTCGAGGAAGGTGAAGCAGGGGCCCGGCCCGACCCCGATCACGAAGAGGATGTCGGGCGAACTGCCGAAGTAGGCGCGGTGGAGCGCGTCGGTCCGCCGGCGCTCCGCCTCCGCCCGCTCGCGCCGGTCGGTCTCGTCGCGCAGGGCGCGCAGCGCCGACGCCTCCCGCTCGAGGCGCGCCGCCGCTAGGCGGGACAGCGCGAACAGGCACAGCCCCACCACCGCCGCGATCACCGCCGGCAGCACCATGCCCTGGCGCCACGCCGCGCCGACGACCTGCGTCTCCACGCTCACGCGCACGTAGACCGGGACGTCCGGCAGGCGGTGGAAGGCGATCAGGCGCTCGACGCCGTCGAAGGGCGACGTCATTCGCACCACGCTCCGCTCCGGCACCGCGGCCAGGGCGAGGGGATAGCTCGGCGAGAGCACCGCCGGGTCGGCACCCACCGGCAGGGGCGGATGGCGGGCGAGGAACATACCGTCCGCGCGCTGGAGCGACGCGCTCGACAGGCCCGCCTCGACAGCATGGGCGTAGAACGCGGCGAAGTAGGCGGGCTGGACCGAGATCGCGGTGATGCCGTCGAACGAGCCGTCCGGCCCCGGCGGGCGCCGCCGGGCGTACTGGAAGAACGTCGCGGAGGGCTGTGCGCGGCCGCGCAGCACCTCGCTGACGAGGATGTCCGTGTCGCCGTCGCGCAGCGCCCGGAAGTAGGCCCGATCCGAGAGGTCGAGCGTCCGCGGAATCGGGTGGACGTTCGCGGACAGCAGCGGCCGGCCGTTCCGGTCGATCACCCACACGTCCTGGACCTGCGGCAGCGCCGCCACGAAGCGGACGAGGCGGTCGCTCAGGTCGGCCTCGTCGGCGCGGATCGACGCCTCGTCGCGACCGGCGAGCATCTCGTCCACGTAGGCGCCCAGCAACGCATAGGTCTCGAAGACCTTCGATCCGTGCTCGTAGAGGAGATCGAGCGTGCGGACGAGCCGCTCCCGGGCGTCCGCCTCCACCGTCCGATGGTGGGCGACGCCGTAGAGGGCGAACACCGCGGCCGGCAGGAGGACGGAAAGGAGCGACAGCCATCCCGTCACGCCGGCGATGCGCGATCGCGGCGTCCGGCCGTCCGTCGTACCGGCGGCGGCTGGGGGCAAGACCGTCACTCCGACCAGAAACCAACGCGACCTTAACCCCGGGCCGGGCCGTGACACAGGGTGAACCGGTGTGACAACGGTCCTATGGAAACGGAGATACTCCGAAAGGGGAGGCCATTGATCCGGGACGAAGAGGCGGCCGGCGGCGATGGGCCGCGACGTGGCGCCTTCCCGCCGTCGCGATGCCACCGATCCGGTGCTCGCCTCGGACGTCCAGGTCGGGCCGCGTGCGGCTTCGCCGAGCTGGTGTCGATCGTGGTCCATGGGACGACGGTGACGCCCGTCAGGGGCGCCTTCGATCGGCGGGGACGCCGCCGGAAAGGGGATGCGCGCAAGGCTGCGGGGGCCTAACCTCGTCGGCCCGACAACCGCCTTGCGACCCCGGCCGCCCATGACCCGCCACCGCCTCGACGCCGCGCCCGAGACCGTCCACTGGGGCTTCTTCGACGCCGCCCTGCCCCCCGTGCTGATGGTCGACAGCGGCGACACGGTCGTCGTCTCGACCGTTTCCGGCGGGCCGGAGATCCTCCCCCCCGCCCCGTTCACCGTTCGGCCGGCGCTCCGGGCGGTGCACGACGCGGTGACGCCGCGGGCACCCGGGCACCTCTGCACCGGCCCGATCGCCGTGCGCGGCGCCCGGGCGGGGCAGGTGCTGGAGGTCGCGATCGAGGCGATCGGCCTCGCCGACGACTGGGGCTACAACTTCGTGCGGCCGCTCTCGGGCGCGCTGCCCGACGATTTCCACGAGCGGCACCTGATGCATGTGGGCATCGACGCGGCGCGCATGACCGGGCGACTGCCCTGGGGACAGGAGATCCCGCTCGCCCCCTTCTTCGGCGTGATGGGGACGGCGCCGCCGCCCGGATGGGGCCTCGTGTCGACCCTGCCGCCGCGGCGCAACGGCGGCAACCTCGACAACAAGGAACTCGTCGCCGGGACCACGCTGTACCTGCCGGTCCACGTCGACGGGGCGATGTTTTCGGTCGGCGACGGCCACGGCGCGCAGGGCGACGGCGAGGTGTGCGTCACGGCCATCGAGACCGGGCTTGTGGGCACGTTCCGCCTGACGGCACGGCCCGATGTGACGCTCGACTGGCCGATGGCGGAGACGCCGACGCACCTGATCACCATGGCCTTCGACGCCAGTCTCGACCAGGCGGTGGTGGTGGCGCTGCGCAACATGCTCGACCTGATCGTGGCGCGGACGGGCCTCGCCCGGCACGAGGCCTACGCGCTGGCGAGCCTCGTCGTCGACCTGCGGGTGACGCAGGTGGTCAACGGCAACAAGGGCATCCACGCCATGATCGCGAAGGAACGCCTCGTTCCCCGCGGGGGCTGAGGCCCCCTCAGCGCAGGAAGCGGTCGACGTAGCCGGCGCCGAGCCCGCAGGCGTCGTAGTGGCGTCGGCACTTGTCGATGCGGGTGAAGACGTCGTCGTAGCCGGTGGTCCGGCCCTCGGGATCGACGTAGATCATCGCCCCGTTGACCTGGAAGAAGGTGATCATCTCCTCCACGTGGGGGTCGACGACCAGCGTGTGCGTCTCCCCCGGCGCCTCGTAGACATAGCCCCCCTCCCGCGCCACCCAGTCGTGCTCGAGATAGCGCCACTCGCCCTTGAGCACGAAGCCGTGGACCGGCATCGGATGGCGGTGGCGGGAGAGCACGCCCGCACGGCGCACGCGCAGCAGGTTCGTCCAGTAGCCGTGGGCGACGGACAGGCAGAGCGGCCGGAACCACACGTTCTCCTCGAGCGGGACCCAGACGCGCTCGTCGGCGGGGATCGCGTCGGGGATCACGAGTTCCGGCGGCGAGTTTGCGGGCTGCGGGTGGCGGTAGGGCTCCCAGCGGGGGTCGAGGGGCCTGGCGGTCATGGGGAGTACCCTCCGGGAAGCGGGTCAGACGGCGAGATAGCCGCCGTCGACCGGGACGACGGCGCCGGTGACGAAGCGGGCGGCGTCGGAGGCGAGGAAGAGGACCACGCCGGCGACGTCGTCCGGCGTTCCCCACCGCCCCTGCGGCGTGCGGGCAAGGATGGGCGCCGAACGGGCGGGATCCTCGACGAGCGGTCGGGTCAGGTCGGTTTCGATCCAGCCGGGCGCCACCGCGTTCACGCGGATGCCGTCGGCGGCCCAGGCGGCGGCGAGGCTCTTGGTGAGCTGCGCCACCCCGCCCTTCGACGCCGCATAGCCGGGCACGAAGGCCGAGCCGTGGAAAGAGAGCATGGAGGCCGTGTTGACGATGGCGCCGCCGGCCGCCTTCAGCGCGGGATGGGCGGCCACGCACAGGCGCATGGTGCCGGTGAGGTTCACGTCGAGGGTGCGGGCGAAGACGTCGGGATCGAACTCCGCCCCGCCCCGCCGGATGATCCCGGCGCAGTTCACGAGGAGATCGAGGCGTTCGATCCCGTCGAAGAGGCGGGCGACCGAGGCGGGGTCGGTGACGTCCAGCGGCACCGTGCGGACACCGTCGACGGCGGGGGGCTCGACGCCGTCGGCACGGGGCAGGCCGCAGGCCAGCACGGAATGGCCAGCGGCGGCTAGCGCGCGGGCGATGCCGGCGCCGATGCCGCTCGTACCGCCGGTGACGATCGCGGTGGGTCGGGGAACGGGGTCGCTCATCGACCGATCATGGCCCTGTCCGGGCTTTTGGACCAGCGTGAGGATTTTTGGTTTGCGGTCTTTCGCTGACACGAACGCCCCGCCGGTTTTCCGGTCGGGGCATTGGTGTTTTCGTGTCGAGGTGAAGTGACCGATTTGTGCGCTTGGCGGACCTGGCGGCGA
>CANGXM010000175.1 GCA_947457845.1 Rhodospirillales bacterium
GCCGAGGCGGTCGGGCGGATGGCTGCGCGAGCAGCGGTGCGACGCCTCGCCGTCGCTGGCGAACACCACCCGCACCCCCGCCGCCCGGCGGGCGAGCGCCGCGAGGAGCCCGCCACAGCCGAGGCTCTCGTCGTCGGGATGGGGCGCGAGGAGGAGGACACGGCCGAGCGATGCGGGATCGAGCGGTGCGGCGTCGAGCGTCGCCAGCGGCGAGCGCGCTGGGATCAATCGGGCGGTCAAGGGAACCGGGAGCCGGTTCCGCACCTTTCTCGCGATGCGGTGCAAAATGCCCATCGTCTCGAACCGAATATGGAGAACTCCGTCACAGGAGGACTATGGCTGCGGAGACACAGCGGCAAGAAACCAGTGGGGCTAAACCGAGCGATGCGTTTCGCCGGACAAGGCAACAAGACGACAGTACCCTTCACGCTGCGCGCATGGACCAATCATGAACAACGACGCACTGGTCACGATCGTGATTCCGGCCTTTCAGGCGGCCGGAACGATCGTCGACGCGATCCTGTCGGTTTCGGCACAGACCCATCCGTGGCTGGAGATCGTCGTGGTCGACGACGGCTCGACCGACGGCACGGCCGGCATCGCGCGGAGCCTGATGGTCCGCGAACCGCGCCTTCGCGTCATCTCCCAGGCGAACGGCGGCGTCGCCGCGGCGCGCAACACCGGCATCGCCGCCGCGAACGGCAGCCTCGTCGCCTTCCTCGACGCCGACGACCTCTGGCACCCCTGGAAGATCGAACTGCAGGTGGAGCGGTTCGCGCGGGGCGGGCCGACGGTCGGCGCGGTCTACACTTGGTCGACCTACACCGACGCGACGGGCCGCATCCTGCCCGGCCGGGCCTTCACCGCCCGGTTCGAGGGCGACGTGTACGCGCAGCTCCTCGTCGGCAACTTCGTGAACGGGACGCACATGGTCCGCACCGCCCTGCTGCGGGATGTGGGCGGCTACGACACGGATCTCCGCGGCAACGAGGACCTCGATCTCTATCTCCGCCTGGCGGAGCGCTGCGACTTCGCGGTCGTGCCGGCGTGCCTCGCCGCCTACCGCACCCGTGCGGGAAGCCTGTCGCACCGCGTCTGGGCGATGCGGCGGCACCACGGCGCCGTCCGCGCCGACGCGAGGCGGCGCCATCCGGAGCTTCCCGGCTGGCTGTTCCGCTGGTCGGCCGGCAACCAGCTCTGGTTCCTGGCGTTCCGCGCGCTCCGGTCGGGGGACTGGCTCTCGGCGGCGCTGCTGGCCGGCGAGACGCTGCTCCGCGACCCGACGTTCGTGACCCGGGAGCCCGTCCGCACGCTGCCGGCGCGCCTCGCGCGTCGCCTTCTGACGGGGCGACGACACGCCACGCAGCCGGGCGAGCCGTTCCCCCTGTCCGGTCCGCCGCCGACCGTCAAGGTGCGCGAGACCCACGACGCGGTGGAGCGCTGGCGCCAGCGTCGGGTGGCGGCCGTCGGCATCGTCCGCGCGGGCGACGACCCCTCGGTCCCCGACGATCTGGCGGGCAGCGTGACGTGAAGGCGGCTGTCACGCCGCCTTGCGGCCGGGGGCGTGCAGCTTCTCGCGGATGGCGCCGCCGCGGCGCGACATGATCATCCACGCCACGCGGCTCGCCATCCGGTGGACGCGCCCGTGCGGATCGAACCCGCACGCCTTGAGGACGAGCGCGATCGCGTTCTCCACGTGTTCGCGCTGATAGAGCGCGTAGGCGCGGCCCATGTACTGGCGATTCGCCTCCTGCAGGTCGCCCGGCGGTAGGCCGTTGGCGCAGCGGTAGGCCTGGGCGAGTTCCTCGTCCTCGCTCTCGACGATCCGGCCGAGCGCCACCTTGAGCCGCTCGAAGCGCGACAGCCGCTCCCGAACGAGGTAGCGATCCAGATGGCGTGAGAAGAGCTTGTAGTGGCGGATCTCGTCCTGCGCGATCCGCAACGAGATGTCGCGGAGGACCGGCTCGCGGACAACGTCGCGGAGTGCGGAATAGTAGGACGACGTCCCGGTCTCCACCATGCAGCGGGCGACGAGTTCGCCCGAGCGGGAGCCGCGCACGCTCTCGTTCGCCTCCAGCTTGATGCGGAACGAGGCGACGAACTCGGCGAAGGCCGCTTCGAGGTCGAACGTCGGATCCACCATCTCGGCCCACTTGCCGAGGGCGGCGCCGTGCTGGACCTCCTCGACCGACCATTCCTTCGCGACCGCCTGGAACTCGGGATCATCGTGGAAGACGTTGCAGAGGTAGGTCGAATAGTCGCGGGCGTTGTACTCGACCAGCGCCGCCGCCTTCACGATCGGCACGATCTCCGGGTCCACCAGCGACGGATCGAAGTCCGCCCAGGGAATGTCGTCGAGGGTCCAGTACCGATTGGCCATCCGCGCGGATCCTTGGCAACGTCGGTTCGGTCGCCCACCGCAAACGGAAAGGGCCGGCTTCGGCCGGCCCTCGCATCGTCAGAGGGTGGGGCGATCAGGGACGGCGAACGGCCCCCGCCCTCCATCTGACCCTGAAACCCCTGGTCGTCAAGCCGCAGCTTCGCCGGTGAGCGCTTCGAGCTTGGCCCGGGCCACCGCCAGCTTCGCCTCGGCGACCCGCCGGTCTGCTTCTTCCTTGGCGTCGCCGACGTCCTCGGTCAGGTCGCGGACCTGCTGCTCGACCTTCGCGCGGTCGAGATCGGCCACCGCGACCGCATCCTCCGCGAGCACCGTGCAACGTGCCTCGGTCACCTCCGCGACCCCGCCGGCCACGAAGATGCGGTCGGCGATGCGGTCGCCCTCGTACACGTCGATGACGCCCGGCCGCAGCGTGGCGATGAACGGCGCATGCCCGGGCTGGGCCCCGAAATAGCCCTCCGAGCCCGGCATGATGACCATGGTCACCGGCCGCGACAGCAGGAGCCTCTCCGGCGACACCAGTTCGAATTCGGTCGTCTCGGCCATGGGGATGTCCCGCCACGATCAGGGGCGACCCGGGCCGCGGAGCCGCGACCCGGGTCGGGGTTTGGGATCAGGCGGCCTCGGCCGCCATCTTGCGCGCCTTGGCCACCGCCTCGTCGATGGTGCCGACCATGTAGAAGGCGGCCTCCGGCAGGTGGTCGTACTCGCCCGACACGATCCCCTTGAAGCCGCGCACCGTCTCCTCGACCGGGACGAACACGCCCGGCGTGCCCGTGAAGACCTCGGCCACGTGGAACGGCTGCGACAGGAAGCGCTGGATCTTGCGGGCGCGGGCGACGGTGAGCTTCTGCTCCTCGGTCAGCTCGTCCATGCCAAGGATGGCGATGATGTCCTGGAGGGCCTTGTACTCCTGCAGCACGCGCTGCACGGAGCGGGCGACCCCGTAGTGCTCCTCGCCGACGACGCGCGGGTCGAGGATGCGGCTCGTGCTGTCCAGCGGGTCGACAGCCGGGAAGATCGCCATCTCGGCGATCGAGCGCGAGAGCACCGTCGTCGCGTCGAGGTGGGCGAACGAGGTCGCGGGGGCCGGGTCGGTCAGGTCGTCGGCGGGCACGTAGATGGCCTGCACCGACGTGATCGAGCCCTTCTTGGTCGACGTGATGCGCTCCTGCAGCGCGCCCATGTCGGTGGCCAGCGTCGGCTGGTAACCCACCGCCGAGGGGATGCGGCCTAGCAGCGCCGACACCTCGGAGCCCGCCTGCGTGAAGCGGAAGATGTTGTCCACGAAGAAGAGAACGTCCTGGCCCTGCTCGTCGCGGAAGTACTCGGCCAGCGTCAGGCCGGTCAGCCCGACGCGGGCGCGCGCGCCCGGCGGCTCGTTCATCTGGCCATAGACCAGCGCCACCTTGGAACCGGTCGTCGTGCCGTCGTCGTTCAGCTTGATGACCCCGGCGTCGACCATCTCGTGATAGAGGTCGTTGCCCTCGCGGGTGCGCTCCCCGACGCCGGCGAAGACCGACACGCCGCCGTGCGCCTTCGCGACGTTGTTGATCAGCTCCTGGATGGTCACCGTCTTGCCGACGCCGGCGCCGCCGAACAGGCCGATCTTGCCGCCCTTCGCATAGGGCGCCAGCATGTCGATGACCTTGATGCCCGTGACGAGCATCTGCGCCTCGGTCGCCTGGTCGGCGAACGAAGGGGCCAGCTTGTGGATCTGGTCGAACAGCTGGGAATTGACCGGGCCGCGCTCGTCGATCGGCTCGCCGATGACGTTCAGGATGCGGCCCAGGGTCTCCGGCCCGACCGGGACGGTGATCGGCTTGCCGGTGTTCAGAACCTCGCCGCCGCGGACGAGACCGTCGGTCGTGTCCATGGCGATGGTGCGGACGATGTTCTGGCCCAGGTGCTGGGCCACCTCGAGGACGAGGGTGTTGCCCTCGTTCTGGGTGGTCAGCGCGGTGAGGATCGCGGGCAGCTCGCCATCGAACTGCACGTCCACGACGGCGCCCGTGACCTGCTGGATGCGGCCGGTGGTGTTGACGGTCTGCCTGGTGTCCGGCATGGGATGGCTCCTCGGGATACGCAGTCGGTGCCCTTCAGGGCGTCATGTCGTCGAGACGGATCAGACGGCTTCCGCACCGGAGATGATCTCGATCAGCTCCTTGGTGATGTTGGCCTGCCGGGTCCGGTTGTAAGTGAGGGTGAGGCGGCCGATCATGTCGCCGGCGTTCCGCGTCGCGTTGTCCATCGCGGTCATCCGCGCGCCCTGCTCGGAGGCGGCGCTCTCCAGCAGCGAGCGGTAGACCTGGATCGACAGGTTGCGCGGCAGCAGGTCGGCGAGGATCTCCTCCTCGTTCGGCTCGAACTCGTAGAGCGCCTTCAGCTCGTCGGCGTCCGCCGCCTGCTGGCTGCTCTCGGGGATCGAGAAGGGGATGACCTGCTGGACCGTGACGATCTGGGCGATCGCCGACCTGAAGCGGTTGTAGACGATCGAGGCGACGTCGAACTCGCCCGCCTCGAACAGGTCCAGGATCCGCTCCGCGACCGTCTGCGCCTCGGAGAAGGCGAGGCGACGGCGGCCGACGTCCTCCCAGCTCTGGACCATCAGGGCGCTGTAGTCCCGCCGCAGCAGGTCGCGGCCCTTCCGGCCGACGGTGAGCAGCTTCACCGTCTTGCCTTCGGACAGGAGCCGCTGGATCTGACGGCGCGCCTCGCGGACGATGGACGCGTTGAAGGCACCGCAGAGGCCGCGGTCGGAGGTGACGACGAGCAGGAGGTGCACGTCGTCCTTGCCCGTCCCGGCCATGAGGCGGGGCCCGCCGCCCTCCACCCCCTGCGCGAGGCTAGAGAGCATGCGCGCCATCCGCTCGGCGTAGGGACGGCCGGCTTCGGCCTGTTCCTGCGCACGACGCAGCTTCGACGCGGCGACGAGCTTCATCGCCGACGTGATCTTCTGCGTCGCCTTCACGCTCGTGATGCGGTTGCGCAGGTCCTTGAGACTGGGCATGGGACGGTCCGACCGCTCAGACGAAGACCTTGCCGAAGGCCAGGAGGAAGGCCTTGAGCTTCTCCTCGGTGTCCTTCGACAGTTGCTTCTCGTTCCGGATCGCCTCCAGGATGCCCGCACCGCGGGACCGGAGGTCCTCCAGGAACTTCGCCTCGAAGCGGTTGACGTCGCCGACCGGCACCTTGTCGAGGTAGCCGCGGACGCCGGCGAAGATCGAGCAGACCTGCTCCTCGACCGGGAACGGGGTGAACTGCGGCTGCTTCAGCAGTTCCGTCAGACGGGCGCCGCGGGCGAGCAGGCGCTGCGTCGAGGCGTCGAGGTCGGAGGCGAACTGCGCGAACGCCGCCATCTCGCGATACTGGGCGAGTTCCAGCTTGATGGTGCCGGCGACCTGCTTCATCGCCTTGATCTGCGCGGCCGAACCGACGCGGCTGACCGAGAGGCCGACGTTGATGGCCGGCCGGATGCCCCGGTAGAAGAGGCCCGTCTCCAGGAAGATCTGGCCGTCGGTGATCGAGATCACGTTGGTCGGGATGTAGGCGGACACGTCACCCGCCTGCGTCTCGATGACCGGCAGCGCGGTCAGCGAGCCGGCGCCCATCGCGTCGTTCATCTTCGCCGCCCGCTCCAGCAGGCGGGAGTGCAGGTAGAACACGTCGCCGGGATACGCCTCGCGGCCCGGCGGGCGGCGCAGCAGCAGCGACATCTGGCGATAGGCGACGGCCTGCTTGGACAGGTCGTCGTACACGATGACGGCATGCATGCCGTTGTCGCGGAAGTACTCGCCCATCGCGCAACCGGCGTAGGGCGCGAGGAACTGAAGCGGCGCCGGCTCGGACGCGGTGGCGGCCACGACGATCGAGTATTCGAGGGCGCCGTTGTCCTCGAGCATCTTCACGATCTGCGCGACGGTCGAGCGCTTCTGGCCGACCGCGACGTAGATGCAATAGAGCTTCTTCGACTCGTCGCCCGAGGCGTTGATGCCCTTCTGGTTGATGAAGGTGTCGATCGCGACGGCGGTCTTGCCGGTCTGGCGGTCGCCGATGATCAGCTCGCGCTGGCCGCGGCCGACGGGCACGAGAGCGTCGATCGCCTTCAGGCCGGTCTGCATCGGCTCGTGCACCGACTTGCGCGGGATGATGCCGGGCGCCTTCACGTCGACGCGGCGCATCTCGGCGGCCTGGATCGGGCCCTTGCCGTCGATCGGGTTGCCGAGCGCGTCGACCACGCGGCCGAGCAGGCCCTTGCCGACCGGCACCTCGACGATGGCGCCGGTGCGCTTGACGATGTCGCCTTCCTTGACGCCCCGGTCGTCGCCGAAGATCACGATGCCGACGTTGTCGGTCTCGAGGTTCAGCGCCATGCCCTTCAGGCCGCCGGCGAACTCGACCATCTCGCCGGCCTTGACGTTGTCGAGGCCGTAGACGCGGGCCACGCCGTCGCCCACCGAGAGGACCTGGCCCACCTCGGCCACGTCGGCCTCGGTGCCGAAGTTCGCGATCTTCTGCTTCAGGATGGCGGAAATTTCCGCGGCGCGGAGTTCCATGGGGATCAGCCTCCGAGAACCGGTGCCTTGAGGGCGGTCTGCAGACGGGCGAGCTTGGTCTTGACGGAGGCGTCAACCAGACGCGACCCGACCTTGACCACCAGTCCGCCGATGAGGGTGGGATCGACCTGGGCGCGGACCTGCACCTTCTGGCCGACGGAACGGCGAAGCGCCTCGCCGACGGCGTCGAGCTGCGCGGACGTCAGCGGCTGGGCGCTCCAGACGTCGGCCGTCAGTTCGCCGCGGCGGCGCGCGAGCTCGGCGAGGAAGGCGTCGATCATCGCCGGCAGCGCGTGGAGGCGCCGGTTGTCGGTGACCACGCCGACGAAGTTGCGGACGACCTCCGACAGCCCGACCGCGGCCATCACGGCCTGCAGGCCCGCCGCCTGATCGGCCCGTCCCATGACGGGGCTGCGGACCAGACGGGTCAGGTCGGGGCTCTCCCGGAACAACGCGCGCAGCGTCGAAAGGTCGCGCGCGGTCTCGTCCAGAGCCTTGCGTTCGTCGGCCAGTTCAAACAGCGCGGATGCATAGCGCGCCGCAAGTCCGGATGCGCCTCGTTCAGTCGCCACTGTCCCTCGCGTGGGCCGGTCGGACCCAAAAGAATTCAGGGGCTTATACATACGGGAGCGCATCGGGCAGGCCCCCCGCCCGATCGCGAGCGGTTTGCTACCACAGACCCCCGGGGGGCGCAACAGGACTGCGGCGCGGCGAACCGCGCATCTCCGCCGCGCTTAAGCATCGATTAAGCACGTGCGGTGGACGCTGGCGGCACGATGCCCGGCCCCGGACCCGCGATGACCGTCATTCCCTTCCCGTCCGTCCGCTTCTCCGACGACGACCTCGCCGTCTTCGAGCGGATCGCCTCGCCGATGCTCAAGCGCGGGCTATGGGCGGCCGTCCGGCGCGACACGGCGCCCGGCCACGACCGCATGGTCGTCGAGATCCCCGAGGTGCCCAAGCCGCTCTTCACCTTCGAGCGCGGCCGGGGCGGGCGCTACCGCCTGCTGCTGCACGAGCACGACGGCGGCGTCTACGAGATCGGCCGGGGGACGGAGGCGACCGAGTGCCTCGCCATCTGGGACCGCACGCCGCGGCCGGGCGAGCGCGGAGCGATGTGAGGCGTCCTTCGGCACGAACAGAATGAGGTGCCCCCGGTCCCCTACTCCGCCGCCATCCGCACCGCTCCGCCGAGATCGACCGAGACGAGCTGCGACACGCCGCGCTCCATCATCGTGACGCCGTAGAGCCGGTCCATCCGCGCCATCGTCATGCGGTGGTGGGTGACCACGAGGAAACGGGTGCGTTCCGCCCGCGCGATCTCGTCGACGAGCAGGCAGAAGCGGTCGACGTTCGCCTCGTCCAGCGGGGCGTCGACCTCGTCCAGCACGCAGACCGGCGCCGGATTCGTCATGAAGACGGCGAACAGCAGCGCCAGCGCCGTCAGCGCCTGTTCCCCGCCCGACAGCAGCGAGAGGACCTGGAGCTTCTTGCCCGGCGGGCTCGCGTAGATCTCCAGCCCGCTCTCCAGCGGATCGTCGCCCTCGACCAGCTTCAGATGCGCCGTGCCGCCGCCGAACAGCCGCTCGAACAGCGTGCGGAAGTGGGCGTCCACCGTGCCGAAGGCCGCCGTCAGCCGCTCCCGCGCCTCGCGGTTCAGCTGGCCGATTCCCTGGCGCAGGCGGCCGATGGCGGCGATCAGGTCCTCGCGTTCGGTCTCCAGCGAGCGGGTCTGGAGCTCGAGTTCGCCCGCCTCCTGCTCGGCCAGGAGGTTCACCGCCCCCATCCCGTCGCGCTCGCGCACCAGACGCTCGAGCCGCGCCTCGGCGTCCGCATCGGGCGCCGCGTCGCGTTCGAGCCCGGCGGCCGTGCGCAGGGCGTCGGGCGCCACCTGGAGCCGCTCGCCGATCCGCTCGGCCATCATGTCCCGGGCCTGGAGC
>CANGXM010000176.1 GCA_947457845.1 Rhodospirillales bacterium
CGCGTCGGGCGGCGGCGGGGCGCCCGGCCGACGCGGCGGCGCGCGGAACACCATCACGCCGCTCGCCTTCGCCTGGTCCGACGACAGCCGGGCCTTGGTGTCGCACTCCATGTGGGTGCGCTCCACCCGCCCGCCAACGACCTCGCTGCGCTCCCGGCCGACGACGACGGTGCCGCCCCGGATCGTCTCCTGTCCGCAGGAGGTGAGATAGCTGATCACGAGGGTCGTGCCGGCGGCCAGCTGGAGCCGACGGCCTGCGGCGAGGTACTCGAAGGCGCCGACGCCGGGCGAAGGGCCGACGACGTCCTCGACCAGGGCGACGGGATCGGCCGCCGAGGCCGGCGATGCGCCGATCGCGGCCGCGACCAGCATCCCCAGAACGCAAGACCGGACCGACAATCCACACCTACGACGCTGCCGATATGACCAACGAATTAATCATATCGGCGAGCCGGCGGGAACACCCATGATGACCGTGGGGCGAATAACGGGACCCGGTCATGGAACGCGGACTGTTTCGATTCATCTGGAAACACAGCCGGCGCGCGCAGCTCGGCGTTCTGGCGCTGACGCTCGCGTCGTTCCCGTTCCTGTACCTCGGTCTCGAGATCCCGAAGCAGATCGTGAACCGCGCGCTCGCCGACACCGGGGAACCGCGTCTCATCCTCGGGACGACCGTCGGCCCCGCCACCTACCTCGTCCTCCTGTGCCTAGCGTTCCTGGCTCTCGTCGTCGTCAACGGCGCGTTCAAGATGCGCATCAACACGCTGAAGGGCCTCATGGCGGAGCGCATGCTGCGCCGCCTGCGCCACGAGATGTGCTTCCGCATCCTTCGTTTCCCGAACGCGCAGTTCGAGCGGGTGTCGTCGGGCGAGCTGGTGTCCGCCGTCACGGCGGAGGTGGAGCCGCTGGGCGGCTTCATCGGCGACGCGATCGTGCAGCCGGTGTTCCAGGGCGGGACGCTGCTTACGATCCTTCTGTTCCTGTTCGTGCAGGACCCCGTGCTCGGCCTCGCCTCGATCGCGCTCATCCCGGTCCAGGCCTGGCTGGTGCCGCGGCTGCAGCGCCGGGTGAAGCAGCTGGGCAAGGAACGGGTCAAGCGGGTGCGCCGGCTGGCCGAGGGGATCGGCGAGACGGTGGCGGGCGCGCGCGACATCCGGGTGAACGGCACCGGCGCCTTCGCCCTCGCCGGCCTGTCGGCGCGGCTGGGCGAGATCCTGGAGGTGCGCCTGCTGATCTACCGCCGCAAGTTCGCGGTGAAGTTCGTCGTCAACCTGCTCAACCAGCTCACCGTCTTCCTGTTCTTTCTCGTGGGTGGGCTGCTGGTGCTGAACGGCTCGCTCACGCTCGGCGCGCTCGTGGCCGGTCTCGCCGCCTACAAGGACATCTCGACGCCCTGGAAGGAGTTGCTCGACCACTACCAGCAACGGCAGGACGCCACGCAGAAGTACGACCAGCTGGCGGAACAGTTCGCCCCGCCCGGCCTCGCCGACGGGGCGCGGCTCCTGCCGGCGCCGGACACGTTCCCCCCGCTGACCGGGGGGCTGGAGGCGACGGGCCTCGCCCTCATCGACCCGGACGGCGTCGGCTCGGTCGTGAACGCGACCTTCGCCGTGCCGCCCGGATCGACGGTGGCGATCACCGGGGCCGATCCGGTGGCCCTCGACCGGCTCGCCCATCTGGTGGTGCGGGTGGCGACGCCGACGGGGGGGCGCCTCGCGTCCGGCGGCACCGACCTGTCCCGCCTGCACGACGGCGTGTTCGGCGCTCGGGTGGGCTACGTCGGCGCCGAGAGCCAGCTCTTCTCCGGTACCGTCGCGGACAACATCGCCTTCGGGCTCCGGCAGGCCCGCCCGCGGCCGGACCCCGCCGACGCCGCCGCCCTCGCCTTCGCCGTCGAGGCGGAACGGTCGGGCAGCCCGGTCGAGACCGCCGGCGCCGACTGGCGCGCCTTCGAGGCCGCCGGTCTCGACGGACCCGCCGGCTACGACGCGTGGACGCGCCGCGTGCTGGACGCCGTCGACGTCGGCCGCGGCTTCCAGCGACAAGGCCTGCGCGCGGTCCTCGATCCCGCGTCGGTCCCGGGCCTCGCCGACGCCGCCCTCGACCTGCGCCGGCGCCTTCCGGCCATCATGGAGGCGGCGTCGCTCGGCGACCTCGTCGCCCGCTACGATCCCGATGCCTTCAACCCCTACGCGACGGTCACGGAGAACGTCCTCTTCGGCGTGGCCGAGGGCGACGATCTCGCCGACCGGACGGCCCTGTCCCATCCCGCCGTCCGCGCCGCCGCCGACGCGATGGGCCTGACCCGCGACCTGCTGCGCGCGGGCGTACGGACGGCCGCGATCCTGGCCGAGATCGGCGACGACCTCGCGGCCGACCACCCGCTGCGGGACGCGTTCGGCCTGACGGATCCGACGGCGATCGCGGACCTGCGCGCGCTGGTCGCGCGGACCGGTGCGGACCCCGCCGACACGTCGGCGATCGCGGACCGCGACGCCGCCATCCTTCTGGGGCTGGTGGGCGCCACGGTCACCGAACGGCATCGGCTCGGCGTCGTCGACGGTGCGCTGCAGGTGCGCCTGCTGGACCTGCGGCGAGGGCTGCGAGCCCGCACCGACGGCAGCCTGGCCGACCGGATCGTCCCGTTCGACGCCGAGGCCTACAATCCGCGGATGCCCGTCCTTGCCAATATCCTGTTCGGGCGGGTGGCGGAGACCCGTCCGGCGGCCGGGACGCGGATCGAGACCGCGGTCCTCGCAGCCCTCGACGAGACGGACCTGCCCGCCGTCCTGACGCGGACGGTGCTGGGTCAGGCGGCCGGCGTGGGCGGATCGCGCCTCGCCCCGTCGACCCGCACGCTGGTGGCCCTGTGCCGCGCCATGGTGAAGCGCCCGGCGATCCTGGTGGTGAACCAGTGCTTCGCCGCCCTGCCGGCTGCGGACCGCCGCACGCTGCGCGACCGGCTGCGCGCCCTCGCGCCCGACATGGCGCTCGTGTGGTTCGACCGGGCCGTCGATGCCGACGAGGGCTTCGACACGGTCTACGAACTGGTCGACGGCCGCATCGCCGCCTCCGCCGGTGGACCGTCGGCCGCGGTCGCCGCGGCACCCGACGCGACCACCTCGCTGGGCCGCGAGGTGGCGATGCTCCGCGGCGTGCCGCTCTTCGCCGAGCTTCCCCCCGCACGCCTCAAGCTCATCGCCCTGTCGAGCCGGCGCGTGCGGTTCGCCGACCGGGAGATCCTGTTCCGCCGCGGCGAGGCCGGCGACTCGGCCTATCTGCTGATGGAGGGCGAGGTCGCGATCGTTCCCGACGCGGAACGCCCCGATCCCGCCGACGCGGTGGTCCGGATGGGGCGGCACGCGCTCCTCGGCGACATCGCCCTGATCAGCAACCGGGGTCGCAGCATGTCCGCCGTGGCGGTGGGCGAGGTCGTGGCGTTGCGGATCGACCGCGACGTGATCCTCGACGTCATCGAGCAGGACGGACGGGTCGCGATGGCGATCCTGCGTGTGATGGTCGACAGGCTCCTCGCCGCCGAATCCCGCCCGCTCGCCCCCCGATAGGCGCTTGGGCCCGGAATTCGCGTTGGATCTGTCGGGTTGCCCGGCCCACGACGGTTCCGTGACGGGACATGCTGACGACAGCCTGACCATAAAGATTGGCTCGATTGCGAATCACGCGGCGCGATCGGCACGCCGGATCGAAGCGGACGCATGGTTCGCCGGGTCCAAGGGATGGGATCGAGCCTCTTCCGCCGCAACTGGCGGCATGGCCGGCGCCGGCAGCTGGTGAGCGTCGCCCGCCTGCTCCCGGCCGAAGCGCGGGCGCGGACCTGAGGGCGACTGCGGCCGGGTGGATTCGTCGCGGTCCGGAACCCGTCGCGGTCCAGTCCGGTCAGGTCACGGGCGGGAGGGTGGCGTGGGCGACCCGGCGGACCGCGGCGGCGATCCGGGACACGGTCACCGGCTTCACGAGATGGGCTTCCTGCGGGCCCGTGTCCCGCCCGACGAGAAGGTCGGCGCGACCGGTGAGGAAGACGATGCCGATGTCGGGCCGGAGGCGACGGGCCGCGTCGGTGAACGCGAACCCGCTCTGTCGACCGGGTCCGAAGTCGATCTCCAGCACGACCGCCGCGACGGCCGGATGTTCGGCCAGCAGGCCCAAAGCCGCCGACGTTTCGCCGGTCGCGTAAACGACGAAGCCCTCGGTGCGAAGCGCGAGGGCGAGGGCCGCGCGGAGGAGGGGGTGATCCTCGATGACGATCAGTTCGCCGTGTGGGTCCGCATGCTGCACCGCCTTGGCCGATCAGGCGACGGTCGGCTGGGGGGCGAACACCGCGACGACCTGGGTCCCGGCGGGCCGGGGGACGAAGGTCAGCGTCCCGCTGTGCTCGTCCAGCAACGTCCGGACGATGCGGAGCCCGACCCCGTCGTTGGATCGTGCCGCATCGAGGTCCTGCGCCGTTCCGTCGTCCTCGACCTCCAGTCGGGCGCCACCGGGAGGCAGGGTGCCGGCGAAGCGGACACGGACCTCGCCCTTGCCGTACTTCAGCGCGTTCGTCACCAGCTCGGTCAGGATCAGGCCGAGCGCCTGGGCCCGGCGCGGCGGCCAGTAGGTGCCCGGATCGGCGTCGAGGGCGATCGACCGCCCGGGCACCATGTCCGCCAGGCCGACCCTCAGGGCCTCGACCAGTCCGATGATGTAGGCCTGCATCTCCACGGATTCGAAGCTGTCGCCCTGATAGAGGCGCTCGTGGACGGTCGCGATGGTCAGCACGCGCATCGCGCTCAGTTCGAGCAAGGCGCGTGTCGCGGCATTGCCCGCGTCCATCGCCTGCAGCGTGAGGACGGTGTGGATCAGCTGCAGGCTGTTCTTGACCCGGTGGTGCACTTCGGAGAGGAGGATGCCGCGCTCGTCCAGAAGCCGGTCACGGTCGGCGTTCACCCGGTCCCGTTCGAGCGCAAGCCCCAGGGTGTTGGCCAGCGACTCGAGGAAATAGACGTCGTCGTCGCTGAAGACGCCGTCGGCCGTGTCGTCCACCTCGAGGATGCCGAACGGCGGCCCTGTCTCGCCGCTGATCACGACGTTGACCTCGCGCCGGATCCCGTTGTCCGCCAGCAGCTTCGGCAGGCCGAACCGATGGTCGTTCGGCAGGTCGTTGCTGAAGGTCGGAACGCCCATCGCGAAGGCATATCCGGCGGGCGAGGTCGCGCCGGGGGGGAACCGGACCTGGTCGACGACGCCCGGACCCCAGCCGACGCCCGCGCGGACGATCAGCGTGTCCGTCGCGGCTTCGTGTTCCAGCACCTTGGCGAAGGAGGCGTGGAGGCCCTCGGCGGCAAGCCGTGCCGCCTCCTGCATCAGGGCGGGACGGCCGATCTGCTTGAGGGCGAAGCGCCCGAAGGCCGCGATCAGCACCTGCTGGCGGGTTCGTCGTTGGAGAAGGAGCGCGAATTGCTCAGCGACCGAAGTGTCGTACGACATGGCGCGCCTTCGTTCGCATGCGGCGGAGCGCCGATGTCCCCCGCATTGAACAGCAGAACGATCCTTGGTCGCACAACTCTTAGAGATAGTGATCTTCGGCGCCGCGCCGACGTTCGCGCGAAATCGCTCGTCGGCTGCGGGGACCGGTCATCGTCGAACCGGCGGCTTGATCGGAACCCGCGGGCGCGGAAATGGCGGAGGGAGACGGCTCGCCCTCTAACTCTCTGGTAAGCCCGGGAGAATCGCCAACAACTCCCGCCCATCCTTTCGCCTTTAGTCGTATGCGCGAAACGACGCTGAAGTGGATTTCTCGGAACGGAAGTACCAAGCCTTGGCTGCTTCCGTGACCCGGATGTACCCGAACACAATGACGGCAATGGCGGCAAGCAGGGTCATCGAGAGCGGCACGAAGCCGAAGATCGCGCTCGCCCCGCCGAGGAAAGGGATCGCGAAGGTGGCGATGACCACAGCGAGGGTCGACCACAGGAGCAACTGGCTGGGCTTGCTGCGGAAGGCGGGCTTGTGGGTCCGCAGGACCAGCACGACCGCCAGTTCCGTCAGCAGCGAGATCATGAACCACGAGGTCTGGAACGTCGCCTCATCCGCGTTGAAGAGGAGGAGCAGCACGCCGAAGGTCAGGAGGTCGAAGACCGAGCTGATCAGCCCGAAAACGATCATGAATTTCTGAAGGTCCCTGACATTCCAGCGCTGGGGGCGGAGCAGTCGCTCCGGATCGACATTGTCGCTGGAGATCGCGAGCGAGGGCAGATCGGAGAGGAAGTTGTTCAGCAGGATCTGCTTGGCCACCAGCGGCAGGAACGGCAACAGCGGCGTCGCCAGCGCCATGCTGATCATGTTGCCGAAATTGGCACTGGTCGTGATGGAGATGTACTTCAGCGTGTTGGCAAAGGTCCGCCTGCCGTCCTCGACACCCTGGCGCAGCACGTCCAGATCGCGGCTCAGCAGAATGATGTCGGCGCTCTCGCGCGCAACATCGACCGCCTCCTCGACCGAAATGCCGACATCGGCGGCGTGAAGAGCCGGCGCGTCATTGATCCCGTCTCCCAGATAGCCGACGGAATGGCCGGTGCGCTGCAGGGCGCGGACGATGCGTTCCTTCTGCTGGGGGTCGATCTCGACGAAGAGATCGGTGCGCGGCGCAAGGTGCCACAGCGCCTCGTCCTTCAGCGTCGCCAACTCCTCGCCGGTCAGCATCGACGTCGCGTCCAGCCCGACGGCTTCGGCCATGTGCGCGGTGACGTGGCGGTTGTCTCCGCTGATCACCTTGATCGCGATGCCAAGCCGGCCAAGATCCTCAATTGTCCGTTTCGCTTCGGGCTTTGGTGGATCGAGAAAGACCAGAAAGCCGCGAAAGACCATGTCGCGCTCGTCCTGACGGTCGTAATCGGCCTTCGCAAGCACGCTGCGGGTGGCAAGGGCCAGCACACGAAAACCCTGTTCGCCCTTCGCCTTGAACATGGCCGCCAAATCTGCCCTTGCGGCATCGTCCAGAGGCGCCGTCGTGCCGTCGCGGTCCACCCCTGTGCAGATGTCGAGCACGTTGGCAAACGCCCCCTTGGTGACCAACAGATGCTGTTCCGGTGCGGTATCTTCGGCCACGACGATCGTCAGCCGACGTCTCATGAAATCGTAGGGGATCTCGTCGATCTTGGTCAGACCACCGGTCGTCAAACTGACGGCCTCCCCCGCTGCCACGATCGCGGTGTCGAGGGGGTTCTCGATCCCTGTCTCGAAAGCCGCGTTGACGAAGGCGAGCCGCCGAACCTCGTCGGAGGGACGGCTGGTGGTGTCCAGCACCTCGCTCAGCTCGATGGTACCCTCGGTCAGTGTGCCGGTCTTGTCGGTGCACAGGATATCCATGCTGCCGAGGTTCTCGATGGCATCGAGCCTGCGCACGATGACGCCACGCTTACTCATGGCGCGGGCGCCGGCCGAGAGCGTCACGCTGATGATCGCCGGCAGGAGCTCTGGCGACAGTCCGACAGCCAGTGCCACGGCGAACAGCAACGACTCGATCACTGGGCGATCGAGCAGCAGGTTTACCGTCAGCACGAACAGGACGATGACGATCATCACGCGGATGAGCAGATAACCGAACTGGCGCACGCCGCGGGCGAAGTCGGTCTCGGGCTGGCGAGCCCGCAGCCGGGCCGCGATCGCGCCAAACTCGGTGCGCCGTCCCGTCTTGACCACGAGTACCTTGGCCGTGCCACTGCGCACCGACGCGCCGAGGAACACGCAATTGATCCGTTCCGTGATGGGCGCGTCCGCCCGGACGATCCCCGGGCGCTTCTCGACCGGGAAGGACTCGCCGGTCATGCTCGCCTCGGTCACCAGAAAGTCCGCCGCCTCGATCAACACACCGTCGGCGGGAATGAGGTTGCCCGCTGAGAGCAGGACGATGTCACCAGGCACGATCGTATTGACCGGAACCACTTGCTCCATACCATCGCGAATGACGCGGCAAGTCAGCGCAAGGCGTTTCTTCAAATCCTCTACTGCGGTGGACGCCCGATATTCCTGAAAGAAGCTCAGCAGCGCGCTGCCGACCACGATGGCAACGATAATTCCGGCATCGATCCATTGCTGGAGTACAAGTGAGATCGTCGCAGCAAGCGCCAGAATGAGGACGAGAGGGCTTTCAAACTGGCGGAGCAATAGGCGCAGAGAACTCAGCCGCGCGGCATCCTCGACGCTGTTGGGACCGGTTACGGCGAGTTGGGCTATCGCGCCATTAGAGGTAAGGCCGGCCGGGCTGGATCCCATCGAGGCTGCCAGCGTGACATGATCTACGCTCCAGTAGGGACTCCCATCGTCGCCGTCCTGCATCCGCTCCATCCAATCCCCTAGCCTGGCTCATTACGATGAATACGCCCGGGATGTTGGCTATACGCAATCGCACGAACCCATGCGGGCGCTTTCTGCGCACTGCGTCTAGCCGGAATGAATAGTCGCGAACCTCTGCGAATTGGCGGAGAGGATGTCCTCCAGTAAAGCAGAATTTTCCCATAACTCTCAATTAGTTGAATAATTCAGATCTTTTCTACCCATCAAATTACCCACCAACCTTTGGCGCCAGGCTGCTGAGCTGAACAAACCGGAGGCAAGCTGGTTGCGGGGGCACGAAGCCCCCGAGGGTTGACGTTGCCGGGGGTGGCGGTGTGAGGCGGCGCACCGTGAACCCATCATCGGTCAGGCTCCCATTGAACAACGGCCCAACCTAGCCCGGATCATGCACGATCGGCCTGAAGTTCCCGCTTCGGCGTGGTGATTGTTCATCGTGGGGTTGTGAGGGCGCAGTTCGCCCTTCCGTCGCGTCGCGGATTGTTAGCGTCCACGGAGTTGGTGGAATTTCGCTGATCGCCCGGGGTGGGGCATGCCC
>CANGXM010000177.1 GCA_947457845.1 Rhodospirillales bacterium
CCACCAGCCCGGCCGGTCGAGCACCGGATGGTCGAAGCGCCCGTCCCGCGCGAGCGCCGCGGTGGCGGCGGCCAGCGCGGTCGGCCGCGGCGGATCGGAGCGGGCGTCGAAGGGCCCGGGCTCGTAGAAGCCGGACCGGCGGGTCAGGAGCGTGTTCCAGTCGACCGCGCCGAACAGGGACCAGACCGTCACCGCCCTGAGGTCGATCCCCTCCGCCCGGACCGCGCGGGCGTCCGACCACGCCTCGGCGAGCCAGCGCACCTGTTCGTCCCGGGTGCAGCCATGGTGGGCCTCGGTGATCGCCATCGGCAGGCGGTAGCGCGCCCACGCCTCGCGAAGCCGCGGGGCGAACCCCGTCTCCCCCGCGGGCCAGGGCATGCGCACCGCCTCCGTGTCGGCATAGCGGTGCCGGCCGTTCCCGCCGTGGGTTTGGGGGGGATAGCGGCCCTCGTCCTCGTCGAGGTGGCGATCGCTGGTCAGGTAGTGGTTGATGCCGAGGATGTCGGGCCGGGCCTCGCCCTCCCGGAAGAGGGCGAGGTCGTCGGCGCCGATCCCGGCGGCGAGGACGTCGCGGAACCAGGGATGGTCGCGGTCGATCCGGCCGCACAGGAGATCAAAGCCGAGCCAGCGCCGCTCGTTCTCCCGCGCGGCCTGATAGGCCAGCAGCGGGGTGGAGAAGATCCGCCCGAGGTCGTCGGTCTGGACCAGCCGCGCCCCGGGCGTGATCCGCCGGATCGCGCGCATGGCGAGCAGCGTCGCCCGGCATTGGGTGTGGAGGCAGCGGAGCATCGTCGCCTCGTCCCGCCCGTGGGGCTGCCAGTGCCCGTAGAGGCCCCCGAACCGCGCGGTCGTCAGCGGCTCGTTGATCGGGGTGAACATGTCCACCCACGGGTACCGCTCCGCCGTGCGGGCCGCGTGGACGGCCAGCATCTCAGGAAAGGCAGGGTCGAGGAGGCCCGTCCAGCGTGGGCCGCTGCCGTGGTGGACGAGGCCGACGACAGGCGCGATGCCGAGGTCGGCGAGCCGCCCCATCCGCACGTCGTGCCAGCGAAAGTCGGCCCGGTCCGGCCGGTCGGGCGACACGTGCTCCCACAGCACGGGATGGCGCAGCGTGCGGATGCCCAGCGCCGCGACCGCGTCGAGGTCCCCGACGCGGTCGCGGTGCCCCGTCTCGGCGATCTGGTCGCGGACGTCGTCGCCGATGCGGACCACCGTACACTCGATCCCGCCCCAGACCTCGGGACCGTCGTGCGCCGGCGCGTCAGGAGCGGACACGGGCGGCCGCCGACGGGGCGACGGGCACGGCCTCCGGCCGGACCGCGCGGGCCGTGCGGGCGATCGAGAGGCCGGCGTCGCGCAGGCGTTCCGTCTCGTCGATCCGGGCGAAGGTGGCGAGCGCCTGCCCGACCACCTGGTCCATGTTGTAGTAGCGGTAGGTCGCGAGACGGCCGACGAACCAGACGTCCCGCTCGGCGTCGGCCAGCGCCTCGTAGCGCTTGTAGAGCGCCGCGTTCTCGGGCCGGGGGATCGGATAGTACGGGTCGCCGGTGGCGCTCGGGTACTCGTACGTCAGGGTGGTCTTCCGGTGGTCCTGTCCGGTCAGGTGCTTGTACTCGGTGACGCGGGTGTACGCCTCGTCCATCGGATGGTTCACGACGGCGACCGGCTGGTGCCACTCCTTGTCCAGCGTGACGTGCCGGAACCGCAGCGAGCGGTACGGCAGGCGGCCGAAGCGGTACCCGTAGAACGCGTCCACCGGGCCGGTGAAGACCATCCGCCGGAACGGGATCGTCTCCCGGATCTCGCGGAAGTCGGCCTGCAGCAGGACCTTGATGTTCGGATGCGCCAGCATGCGCTCGAACATGCGGGTGTAGCCCTCGGCCGGCATCGCCTGGAACCGGTCGGCGAAATAGCGGTCGTCGCGGTCGGTGCGCGTCGGCACCCGTGCGGTGACGGACTTGTCCAGTTCGGAGGGATCGAGGCCCCATTGCTTGCGGGTGTAGCCACGGAAGAACTTCTCGTAGAGGTCCCGGCCCACGCGGGAGACGACGACGTCCTCCGAGGTCCGGATCGTCTCGACGGGTTCCGCCCGGGCGGCCAGGAACGCCTCCATCTCGTGCGGCTCCAGCGACAGGCCGTAGAGGCGGTTGACCGTGTCGAGGTTGATGGGGATCGGCAGCAGCTGCCCGTCCACCTTGGCCAGCACCCGGTGCTCGTAGGGCCGCCACGCGGTGAAGCGCGACAGATGGTCGAACACGGCCTGCGAGTTCGTATGGAAGATGTGCGGGCCGTAGCGGTGCATCAGCACCCCGGCCGCGTCGTGGACGTCGTAGGCGTTGCCGGCCACGTGGGGGCGCCGGTCGACCACCAGCACCTTCTGGTCGCGCACGCTGGCGAGCCGCTCGGCGATCGTGCTGCCGGCGAAGCCCGCTCCCACCACGAGCCAGTCAAACACGCGCCGTCCCCGCCGCCACGGTCGCGGACCCTGTCGGTGGCGCGCCGGGCGCCCCGGCGGCGAGCGCCTCGGCGAGGCGCGCATCCATCGCCGCCCAGGTGCGGTCCCACGACATGGTGGCGAGCCGGCGGTCGACCCGCTCCAGCCAGGGGCCGCGCGGGCGCGCCATCAGCGCCGCCGCCCTCTCCACCGTCGCCTCGGCCGTGGCCGCGATCTCGACCAGGCCCGCCTCGCCCCACGGGCGAGCCACGTCGGCGACGGGGGTGGACACGACGGGCACCCCCGCGGCCAGGAACTCCGGCGTCTTGGTCGGGCTGATGTAGCGCGTCGCCTCGTTGAGGGCGAAGGGCATGATCCCGACGTCCCAGCCGGCGAGATGGTCGGGAAGGTCCGAATAGTCCCGCGGTCCGATCCAGTGGACGTTCGCCCGCCGCGGCAGGGATGCCGGATCGATCTTCACCACCGGCCCGACCATGACGAGCTGCCAGTCGGGCCGCCGGTCCGCGACGCCGGCGACGAGGTCGAGGTCCATGCGCTCGTCGATCACGCCGAACCAGCCGAGCCGCGGGCGCGGGATCCCGGCCTGCCCGGGCGGGTCGGCGACGGGGCCGCGGGCGCGGGCGAAATGGGCCGCGTCGATGCTGCTGGGAAAGGCGTGGACGGCGTGGTGGCGGTGCCGCTTCGCCTCGTAGAGGCTGGCGCCGCCCGCGAAGACGAGGTCGGCCCGGTCGAACAGCCGCTGTTCCATCGCGCGCAGGCCGGCCGCGGCCCCGCGGAATCCCGAGAGTTCGTCCATGCAGTCATAGACGACGGCGTCGGGCGCCAGATGGTCGGTGAAGGCCAGGGCCATCGGCGTGTAGTACCAGAGGACGAGGGGGTCCCCGGGCCGTCCGGCGAGGAGCCCGTCGAGCAGCCCCCGCAGCACCTCGACCGCCGCCGGCTCCGCCGAGGGCGGGAGGACGGGGACGCAGACGACCACGCCGGAGGGCTGGGGTCGCAGCTCGATCCGCGGCACCGCCCCCGCCTCGAAGACCGGCTCCTCGACGAACAGCACCCGCCCGCCGCGCGCCGCGCGGACGAGGAGATGCTGGGGGCGCTGGTGGACGAAGGACCAGCGGAGATGGGACAGGCAGACGATCAGGCGATCGCCCGCGTCCGTGCAGGGCGGCAGTGGCATCCGGGCTCCGTTCGGCATTCGGGCGGGCAATCGGTCGGCCGGCCCGGCCTCCGCGCGCGTCCCGATGACCTGTCGAGCCCCACGGGACCGGCCCGGTCCGGCAGTCCAAACCGGTCGGGGGTCCGTTCGGTTCCCGATGGAGGGTGCGACGCACGCGCGCCCCCGCCGGTCCCTCGCCTTTCCTCAGCCGACGGACGGTTCGCGGACCGGCCGCTCCGTCCCCTCGTCCGCCGTCCGCGACGGGGACAGGGCGCGGGCCACGAGCCGGTCGAGCAGCGCCGTCGCATTCGGGTCCGCCCCGGGGGGGTCGCGGAACAGGCGGAAGGTGGAGACGAGCATCCGCCCCTCGCCGTAGGGCCGCTCCACCGCCAGGGCGACCGCCTTGTGGATCCAGCCGACCACGAGGCCGGCGTGCACCCGGGACTGGAAGTCGAGCAGGTTGCAGCCCGCGATCACGTGGGTCGGGATCACGCGGTCGAACGTCGCGTCCAGCAGCGGCCCGCCCGGCAGGTCGGCGAAGACGCCCGTCCGGGCGAGCCAGGCGAAGGACGAGGCCCAGTCGCCCGCCCAAAGCGTGCCGGCGCGCGCCCGCACCCGGACCGCCTGCCAGTGCGGGAAGAAGGGGTCGAGCGCCGTCTCCGCCTCGGGCAGGAGCAGGAGCCGCCCGCCCGCCCGGACCCGGTCGGCGGTCGCCTCGTCCGCGCTCCGGGCGACGGTGAGGTCCGCGGCCTCGGCCGACGCCGCGACCCGGTAGCCGAGGGCGGCGAGGCGGTCGCGAACGTCGGCGTCGGGCGACCAGACGGGGACCGGCGGCGGATCGGCCCGTTGCGGGTGCACCGCCACGTCGAGGTGGTTGGTCGCGAGGATGGTGCCGGCGCGATCGCGCAGTTCCAGCGTCAGCCGGTGCAGGCCCGGGGCGGAGACCGCCGGAACCGGCACAGCGACCGTGCCGAGCGCCGCGACCGTACCCGCCGCCATGGCGGGCACCGGGACGACGCGCCCCTCGCCGAGGAAGGCCTCCACCGTCCCGCCGGGGAACGGCGCGCCCGCGCCGTGGGCGACCGCGAGGCCGATCCGCAGCGTGCCGCCGGCACGGCAGGACAGGCTCTCGCACGCGGGCACGATCACCGTGTCGGCGTTGATCGTGGCGAAGACGTCGTGGAAGACCCGCGGATTGCGCCGCATGTCCATCAGGCCGTTCGATTCCCAATGGCAGTCGGTCAGCTCGGTGATCACGTAGCCCGCCAGCGTCGGCTTGCGGCGCATCGCCTCGATCTCGTACTTGAGCGCGCGGAACTGCTGCCACTGCGCCGCCTCGACGAAGGCGTGCAGCGAGCCGAACACGCGGTCGAGGCTCCAGTCGCGGAAGCGGTGCTCGACGCCGTGGGCGTACATCACCCCCTCGCCCCAGTCGTGCCCGGTCTCGAACCACCACGGCTCCCGGCCGTCGGCGTCGGCGAGGTCCTCAGGCTGGGGCAGGCCCCAGTTCCCGAACTCCGAGCACATCAGGGGCTCGGTCCCGGTCGTCTCGGCGTCGCCCGCCCGGCTGAACAGCCAGTCGGGCCGCGCCGCGAGCGCGTCGACGAACCCGTCCCAGGCCGCGCGATTGTCGGGGATGGCGGCGTAGAAGTGCATGTCCGCCACGTCGGACTTCACGTGCATGCTGGGGGCCAGCGGCGAGTTGTCGACCACGAGGCGGCCGGGGTCGTAGGCCTTGAGCCAGTCGTAGGTCCGCTTCAGCCACGCGCGGTGGCCGGCATCGTGGACGAGGTCGGTGCCCCAGTTCTCGTTCACGATGGTCCAGACGGCGATCGAGGGATGGTTGGCGTCGCGGTCGACGATCGCCTTCAGGAGATCCTCGGCCCGCCGGCGGGCCCGCGCGGTGGTGCGGCCGGCGTTCGGCAGCTCGGTCCAAACCAGCATGCCGAGCCGGTCCGCCACCTCGTAGTAGCGCGGGTCGGCGACCTTGATGTGGCAGCGCAGCGTGTTGAGGCCGAGGTGCTTCGCCTTCCGCAGCTGGTCCTCGAGGAAGGCCACCGACGGCGTCGTGCAGAGCGTGTCGGGGTAGTAGTCCTGGTCCAGCGCCGCGCGCATGTGGAACGGCCGGCCGTTCAGGAGGAACAGCCCGTCCCGCGTCTCGAAGGTGCGGAAGCCGCAGCGCTCGGTGCGCCGGTCGACGAGCACCCCGTCGCGCCGGAGCGCGACCGTGACGGCGTAGAGGTCGGGCGCGTCCGGCGACCAGGCCCGCACGTCGGGAACGTGGACCTCCAGGTCGAGGCGGTCGGCGCCGTCGGTCGGGACCGACAGCAGCGCCGCCACCATCCGGCCCTCGGGATCGGCGACCGTCACCTCCACCTCGACATGGGCGTCCGGGACGCGCGCGAGGTCGACGCCGACGTCGATGCGGCCGGTCGCGAGGTCCGGGCGCAGCCGCAGGTGCGTCAGATGGTCCGCGTCGCGCCGCTCGAGCCGCACCGACTGCCAGAGGCCGGACTGCGGGCCGTACCAGCTCTGCTTGCCGAAGGGCACCTCGCCCAGCGGGCCGTCGGCGTGGGTCTGCTCGCAGTCGACCGGGCTGTCGACCCGGACGGCGATCCGGTTCATGCCCTCCACCAGGGCGTCGGTGACGTCGAAGACGAAGGGCAGCCACCCGCCCTCGTGCTCGCCCACCCGGACGCCGTTCACCCAGGCGACGGCGTTGTGGAAGGCCGCGCCGAAGCGCAGGAACACCCGGCCCGCGACCCAGCCGGGCGCGAGCACGACGGTGCGGCGGTAGAAGCCGGTGCCCGACTTCATGCGCAGATCGTCGAACTGCGCCTGCCAGGGCCCCGGCACCGTGATGGCCCGGACCGGCCCCGGGGTCGCTCCGGGAGCGGCGGCGTGCTGGAACTCCCAGGGGCCGTCGAGGGACAGGTCGCAGGCGATCATCGGCACTCCCCATGCGCCACCGGGCGGGCGTTCCGGCCATCGGTCGGCACGGGGGAGAGGCTAGGGAGGTTATGGTTAACGCGAGCTTACCCGGATGCTCCGGACCGGCTGCGCGAAAGGGGGAGCCGTCGCCCCCGCCTCACTCGCAGCGGATCGCCGGCCGGTAGACCTGGTTCAGCAGCGTGCCGCTGTTCCCGCCCACCTGGTCCCCGCCGCCGGTGACAAAGATGAGGCCGTCGGCGAAGGTGGCCCCGGTCACCCCGTGGATGGGGATGGCCATGTCGGGCAGCTTGGTCCAGCGGTCGACCTTCGGGTCGTAGACGTCGTGGTCGGGGAAGACGCCGGCCGCCTCCTCCCCGCCCCAGACGTGGACGCAACCGTAGGCCTGGACGCTGTTGATGCCGCTGCGCGGCTTCAGCATCGGCGGGCCGACGGTCCAGGTCCGGGTGCGGGGGTCGAAGATCTCGTGCGCGGCGGTCTTGTCGCTCTGGAACCCGCCGCCCAGCCGCCCGCCGAAGACGTGGATGCGCCCGGCGATCGGCTCGGCCGCGATGTGGTTGCGCTGGCTCGGCAGGTCCGGAAGCGTCTCCCACCGGTCGGCCCTGGGGTCGTAGACGGCGAAGTCGTTGCCGCGCGGCGGGCGCCCGCCGACGACCCAGATCTTCCCGTCGTGGACGACGGCGACGCCGGCGCTACGCTTGGTCGGCATCCGCGCCTTCTCGACCCAGCCGGCGCCGGGGACGCGCGTGTCGAGGGCGTGGACGGTGTCGACGTAGGCGGAGTTCGGGTCGATCTGGCCGCCGAACAGGTAGACGACGCCGTCGAGCGCCGCCGCCATGCCGTGGTTGTTCACCTCCGGCAGGTCGGGGCCCCGGGTCCAGGCGTCGGTGGCGATATCGTAGATCTGGACCGTCTTCACGCTGACCCGCCCGCGCGGATAGCCGCCCAGAACCCAGATCTTCCCGCCCGAGGCGGCGAGCGTGAACTCGGAATTGGCCTCCAGCAGCGGGGCCTTCTTGCCCCACTGCCCCGGCGCGGGGTCCTGGGCCTTGGCGGGAAACGCCGCGAAGGCGAGGGCGGCGGCGAATGCGACGGCGACGACGGGCGGCATGGCGGATCCCCGGTGCTTGTCCTCAGGACACAGTGACGATGGGCTGCGCGAGAATCCAGAGGCTCAGCATGGTGTAGGCGACCATGAGGGCGAGCATCGGCCACTGGCTGGCGGTCGCGCGGTCGCCATAGGCGTCGAACGCCGTCCGGTGGGCGAGGACGACCGAGGCGACGTGGCCGAGGACGATGGCGACCACGGCGCTCGTCCACACGAACCGCATGTCGACGACCGCGATGTCGATCTCCCGCCCCGCCCAGCCGAACAGGTCCCATCCCCGCCCGAACGGGTCGGACACGAGCGGCAGCGCCGCCTGCCCCTGGATCAGCAGGTAGGAGAGATAGTGGGCGAGGTGGTAGGCGACCGCGATCGGAACGAGGGTGAGGACGAAGCGGCGCGCCACGAGGCCCGCCGTCTCGCCCACCACACGGCCTGTCAGCGCGGCGACCGGCAGGTAGACGGCGGCGAACAGCAGCGGCACGCCGAGAAGGCCCGCCGTCTCCACGATGTTGCCGGTGCGGACGTAGCCGACCGCGTGGACGACCCCCGCCTCGTAGAGGAGGCCGGTCGAGAGGCCGACCGCCGCCTCCCAGGCCGCGGTCTCCGACAGCCCGTCGAACCCGACCGTGCCGAGGACGAGGATCACGAACGCCGTCGTGGCGGCCGACGGCGGCGCTTCCCCCGCGAGGCCCGCGCCGAAGAATCGGACGACGAGACGGGGGCGCCCGCCCGACCGGTCGACGCCGAAGGGGGCGAAGCGGCCGAACAGGCCGAAGAACAGCGCGAAGGGATCGGCGTGCCGCCGCCACGCCTCGGCCCCGGCCAGGAGCGTCGCCGCCCAGGCGAGCGCCGACCAGAGGAGGATCGCCGCCGCGAGCTTCCGCGGCACGGCGTTGTCGGTCCACACGATCTCGGACCAGGCGAAGGCGGCGAAGAGGACGACCGCGGGCCAGCGGTCGACCGCCGGCGGCACGCGCAGCGGCGCCGTCCGCACGCGGTCGAGGAGAAGCCCGACGGTGCGCCACGGGTCGAGGAGGGGCCAGACGTCGCCGACGAGGGCGCAGACGAAGGTCAGCCCGACCCACCAGACGACCCACACCACGACCGGCAGCAGGTTGCTGTCCCAGTCGCCCTGCGGGCCGAGGAACCCGACCGCGAGCAGAAGGCCGAAAGCGGCGAGCCCGGCCGCGCGGAGCGCCGCCGCCGCGACCGTCGCCACGGC
>CANGXM010000178.1 GCA_947457845.1 Rhodospirillales bacterium
CGTCCCGCACCGTCTCGTCGAAGGCGTCCGCGATCCCGTCGCGGCGCTTCGGTGCCGCGTCGAGCAACGTCGACGCGCCCGGCGACAGCACGACGGCGCCGTCCGCCGCCAGACGGCACCACGCCAGCGGAACGGTGCCGAGGACGGTTTCGGCGCGGTCGGCGCGGCCGGCGGAGGAGGACGCGGCGGCCCGTGCGGCGGCCGCGGCCCGACGCGACAGGGCGGAGGCGCGCAGCGACCAGACGGACGTGCCGAGCCCGACGCCCGCGAGCAGGAACAGGACGATCAGAGGATCCATATCCGTGCAACCTAACCGCGGACCCCCGAAACGACAAGCGGGGCGGCACCCTGCGATGCCGCCCCACGCCGGTCCCGCGAAGAGGAGACCTCAGTAGCGATAGTGATCGGGCTTGAAGGGACCCGCGTGCTGAACGCCGATATACTCGGCCTGCTTGTCGGACAGACGGGTCAACTTGACCCCCAGCTTGTCGAGGTGCAGCCGCGCGACCTTTTCGTCGAGGTGCTTGGGAAGGACGTACACCTTCCGCTCGTACTTCGCGTGGTTCTGCCAGAGTTCGATCTGCGCCAGCACCTGGTTGGTGAAGGACGCGCTCATCACGAAGCTCGGATGGCCGGTGGCGCAGCCGAGGTTCACGAGGCGGCCCTTGGCGAGCACGATCAGGCGCTTGCCGTCGGGGAAGACGACCTCGTCGACCTGCGGCTTCACCTCGTCCCACACGAAGTTGCGCAGGGCGTCGATCTGGATCTCGCTGTCGAAGTGGCCGATGTTGCAGACGATCGCCCGGTCCTTCATCGACCGCATGTGGTCGAGCGTGATAACGTCGACATTGCCGGTCGCGGTAACGAAGATGTCCGCGATCGGCGCCGCCTCGTCCATCGTGAGGACCTGATAGCCCTCCATCGCCGCCTGCAGCGCGGTGATCGGGTCGATCTCGGTGACGATGACGCGGGCGCCCTGGCTGCGCAGGCTGGCGGCCGAGCCCTTGCCCACGTCGCCGTAGCCGCACACGACGGCGACCTTGCCGGCCATCATCACGTCGGTCGCACGCTTGATGCCGTCGACGAGGCTCTCGCGGCAGCCGTAGAGATTGTCGAACTTCGACTTGGTGACGCTGTCGTTGACGTTGATGGCGGGCACCTTGAGCATGCCCTTCTTCATCATCTCGTACAGCCGGTGCACGCCGGTCGTCGTCTCCTCGGAGAGGCCACGCACCACGTCGAGCATCTCAGGGTACTTGTCGTGCATGATCTGCGTGACGTCGCCGCCATCGTCGAGGATCATGTTCGGGACCCAGCCGTCGGGGCTACGAAGGGTCTGCTCGATGCACCACCAGAACTCCTCCTCCGTCTCGCCCTTCCAGGCGAAGACGGGGATGCCTGCGGCAGCGATGGCCGAGGCCGCATGGTCCTGGGTCGAGAAGATGTTGCACGACGACCAACGGACGGTGGCGCCCAGCGCCGTCAGCGTCTCGATCAGGACCGCGGTCTGGATCGTCATGTGCAGGCAGCCGACGATCCGCGCGCCCTTGAGCGGCTGGGCGGCGCCGTACTCCTCCCGGAGCGCCATGAGACCGGGCATCTCGGTCTCGGCGATCGTGATCTCCTTGCGGCCCCAGCCGGCGAGGCTGATGTCCTTCACCTTGTAGTCGGTGAACTGGCGGGCGTCGGGCATGTCGGGCGGCTCCTCGGAAAAACGGACGCGATGGGGCCCGGCGCACGGGGCGCACGGACCGCTCAGCGCGTGACTTAGCGCGCGGGCCGCCCCTGGGCAAGCATAAAGATATCTTTATGTATGCAATCCGGCCCTGCGGCAGACTCAGGACGTGCCGCGCAGCATCCGGTCGAGGACCCGGTCCTTCTTGAAGACCGCATGGTATGCGACGCCTGCGAGATGCAGCGCGACCAGGGCGGCGAAGCCCAGCGCGAGCCAGCCGTGCGCGTCGAGGACGAGGCGGCCGAGCGCGTCGTCCTTGGCCACGGGCGACGGGATGGTGAACAGGAACATCCACTGCACCGGGAAGCCGAACGCGGACGTGCCGATCCATCCCGTCAGCGGGATCGCGATCATGAGGGTATACATCGCCAGATGCGCCGCGCGGGACATCGCGCGTTCGACGGGGGAGAGGCTCGCCTCGGGCTCGACCGGGTGGAGCAGGCGCCACACGAGCCGCACGCCGGTGAGGGTGAAGACGATGACGCCGAACGATTCGTGGAGCGTGTAGACCGTCAGCTTCCAGTCGTCGAAGTCGAGGTCGACCATGTACCAGCCGACCGGCAGGAGCCCCACGATGAGGATCGCGGTCGTCCAGTGAAGCGCCCTGTGCAGGACGCCATAGGTCGGTGCCATGTCCCGCATCGTCCCGTCTCCGGCCGGCTGTCGTCTTGTCGATTATATGCGACGAAGACGACGCTCGCCAAGACGGGCACCGACCGCCGGTTGCGGCTGCGGATCAACCCGCCTTGGGCGTCTCGGCCGCGTCGAAGTCGAGTTCCACGCGTGCGCCGTTCGGGTCGTGGAAGAACATCTGCCACTGGCCGCCGCCCGGCAGGCGCCGCAGGTCGTAGGCGATCCCGCGCGCCTCGAGGTCCGCCTGGTATCCGGCGAGCCCGCTCGCGGTGAAGGCGAGATGGTCGATCACCCCGGTCCGCTGTTCGGGCAGGCTGTCGCGGCCGACCACGTGCAGGATGGGCACGTCCCCGCAATAGAGCCAGAGGCCAGGGAAGGCGAACGCCGGCCGCCATCCGGGCCGCAGGCCGAGCAGTTCGCCGTAGAACGCCTCGGTCGCGGGCACGTCGTCGGTGATGATCGTGAAATGGTTCATGCCGGAGACGGGCATGGCGCGTCCTCTCGCTGCCGGGCGTCGAGTGCGCCCCCGGGCCACAGTCTAGGGCGGGCGGGCGGACGCGTCATGCCGTCTTGCGGCACGTCGCGGACCGACGCAGGCTGCGGTCGCCGAACAGAGGAGACCCGTCGATGGATGCCGTCGTTCTCGTCGCAAGCATCCTGGGCGTGCTCGCCCTCGGTGTCGTCAGTCCGGGCCCGAGCTTCGTGCTCGTCGCCCGCACCGCCGTCGCCACCTCACGCGCGGCGGGCGTGTCGGCCGCGGTCGGAATGGGCGTGGGCGGCGTGGTGTTCGGGGCGCTGGCGCTGCTCGGGCTCCACGCGGTCCTCGCCGCGTTGCCCGCCCTCTACGACGGGCTCAAGCTGGCGGGCGCCGCCTATCTCGTCTGGCTCGCGGCGATGATGTGGCGCGGGGCCGGCGGCGGCGCCCGGCCGGAGGAGAGCGCGGGCGAGAACGAGACGCCGCGGACGGGCGACCTCACCGCCGCCTTCGCGACGGGTTTCCTCACCCAGATCGGCAATCCCAAGACCGCCGTCGTCTACGGCAGCGTCTTCGCCGCCTTCCTTCCGACGCCGGTGCCGGGCTGGCTGCTCCTCGTGCTACCGGCCGCGATCTTCCTGCTCGAGGCTGGCTGGTACGCCCTCGTCGCCCTGCTGTTCTCGGCGGCGGGACCGCGGCGCGCCTATCTCGGCTGGAGAACGGCGATCGACCGCACCGCAGGCACCGCCATGGGCGCCCTCGGGGCGGGGCTGATCGTCGACGTGGTCCGAAGCCGCCTCTGACCTCCTCAGGCCGCGCGGCGAGTCCGCGGGGGCACGATCCGGTCGCCCTCGGCGCACTCGCCCGGCGCGATCGTCGCCAGTGCCGCCAACCGCGGATAGAGCCCGGCGAACGTGCCCTCGGTCGCCCGGAAAAGCCGGGCGAAATCGTCCAGCACGAAGTAGGTCTGCTGGAAGTCGTCGATCCGGTAGTCGGTCCGCATCACCCGGTCCCGCTCGAAGGCGACGCGCAGCGGACCGGGATCCTCGACGCTGAAGACTGTCTCGCCGGCCGAGGAGAGCATCCCCGCCCCATAGGCCCTGAGATCGCCGTCGCGGAGGATCAGGCCGAACTCGACCATGTACCAGTAGAGCCGCGCGAGCGGCTTCAGGCCCCCGTGGGCGATCGCCTCGGCCCCCTTCTCGCCATAAGATTGCAGATAGCCGGCGAAGACGGGATCGGCCAGCAGCGGCACATGGCCGAAGAAATCGTGGAAGACGTCGGGCTCGACGAGATAGTCGAGCTCGTCCGGGCGGCGGATCCAGACCGTCACCGGGAACCGCCGGGCCGCCAGATGGGCGAAGAACGGCGCGTCGGGGATCAGGCCCGGTACGGCGACGAGCGTCCAGCCGGTGAGCCGGCGCAGCCGCTCGCTCGCCGCCTCGAACCGCGGCACGCCGTCGGCCGCGTCGAGGGCGGCGAGGCCCTTCAGGAACTCGGGCGCCGCATAGTCGCGCACCAGACGGATCTGCCGGTCGTAGAGCGTGCGCCAGATGGAGTGTTCGGTCGCGCCGCAGGACTCCCAGTCCTGGGCGACGGTCCAGTCGGCGGCGACGTGGCCGTAATCGCCGCGCAGGCCGGGCTGCGGGGGAACGGGGGCGTGGGACGCGACGTCGGGCACGGTGTCCTCCCTCGGAAAAAGGATCGGGTCCGATCGTACCGGCGCGGGTCTGGCATGTCCTTGCGAAGAGATCCCCGATACGGGCGATCCGTAGCATGATCCGTCATCGATACCCCGATCGCAGGAAGGATCCGCTCATGACGACCCTCGACAGGACCGATGTCCGCATCCTGGAGGCACTCCAGACCGACGGTCGGCTGACCAACGTGGAACTCTCCCAGCGCATCGGCCTGTCGGAGACGCCGTGCCTGCGCCGGGTGCGGCGGCTGGAGGAAGCGGGCGTGATCGGACGATATGCCGCGGTCCTCGACCCGCGGGCGATCGGGCTCGGCGTGCTGGCCTTCGTGCAGCTCACCATCGAGCGGCACAACGACGTCGACACCGAGGCGTTCCGCACCGCGGTCCGTGCCCATCCGGAGGTCGTCGCCTGCTGGGTGACCACCGGCACCCACGATTTCCTGCTGCAGGTGATGGCGCCCGACATGGACGCCTTCGCCGACTTCGTGATGAACCGGGTGCTCCGCTTCCCGGGGGTGAAGGACGTGAACTCCAGCTTCGTCCTCCAGACCGTCAAGCCACCATCCGTATTGCCACTCACGCACCTGAAGATGGTTGATGCGGCGGCGCGAACGGGTTAACGCCTCGCAAACCGGTCCGGTGCGAGAGTGGAGAGCATGTACGAGCCCGAACGCCAGTTGATCACGCGGGACACGCTGCGCGACATCGTGCAGTCGATGGCCCGCACCCTCGCCTCGCAGCTGGCTAATCTCGACCGCCTCGCGGCGGGCGGGAAGCCAGCGACGTTCCTGCGCTACAAGGAACTGCGCGAGAAGTACCTGGAGTGCCGTGACCTCATCGACACGATGGTGGACCGGATGGTCCCGATCGCGAATATGCTCCCGCCGAACTTCAACATCTGGCTGGTGAAGTGCAAACTGCGGGCGCTGACCGCCTACGCGATCATCTCCGACAGTTTCTTCAAGGAGCCACCGGATACGGTCTCGCGCTCCCTCGGCGCGTTCGAGGTCTTGTCGGAGGAGCGCGCGTCCTTCATCCGCACGCTCGGCTACTTCGACGAGATGCTAATGGAGGCGCAGGTCGACGACAAGACGGCCGACGCGCTGGAGACCACGCGCCAGCGGATCGAGCGGATCATCGCGGCCCTCGACCTCCTCCTGATGGACAGCCCGAAGCAGTTGACCGTCTTCGCCTGACGCCGCCGTCAGGACGGCGGGGGCGACCGGTCCCACGCCGCGATCCCGGGCGCCGGGCAGAAGAGGCGGCCCGTGGGCCGGAACTCGGTCCGCGCGAAGCCGATGACCGTCCGCCCCGTCACGTGCCGTTCGGCCAGCAGAAGGCACGGGCCCGTGGGCGAGGCGGGGTCGGACACGGTGGCGAGCACAGCCACCGGTGGGAGCGGCGGCAGGTCCGGCGCGCCGAACGCAGCGCACCCCGCGAGCAGGAACACGCCGGCCATCGCCGGCACCCGTCTGCGCATCCGGCCCTCCCCGAGCCCCGTCTCCCACCGCAGGAACCCCGCGTCGGGCCCGGGGGTTTCCCTCCGACGACCCGCACGAGGGAGGCAGTCCGGATGCTCACGCGCGATCAGGTGGTGGATGCGCTCAATGATCTCGTCCAGATCACCGAGGACAGCCACGAGGGATACCGTCGGGCGGCGGAGACGGCCGCCGACGCCGACCTCAAGGCGCTGTTCAACGACCTGGCGGCCCAACGGGGCGCGATGGTCCGCGAACTGCAGGCCAAGGTGGCCGAGCAGGGCGGGATTCCGGCCGACCGCGGGACGCTGCTCGGCACGGCCCACCGGGCCTTCGACGGCCTGAAGGCGGCCGTCCTCGGCAATGACCGGCAGGCGATCCTGCGGGCGATCGAGCGCGGCGAGGGCGAGGCCGTCCGCCGCTACGAGCGCACGCTCGAACGGGACCTTCCGCCGGACGTCTCGGCCGTCGTCAGCCGGCACCTCCATCGCCTGCGCGGCGACCGGGACCGCATCGCCGACCTGCGCGCCGCCTGAACCGGACGCGCGCCGTCAGCCGACCGGGCGCGACGACCGGCCGGGCAGTTCCGCAAGGAGGGATCGGCGCGCGTGCGGGCTCATGCCGCCCCAGCGCGCGATCTCGTCGAGCGTGCGCAGGCAGCCCGCGCAGAGGCCCGTCCGCGGATCGACCCAGCAGACGCGGATGCACGGGCTCGGCACGTGGTCCTGGTCGACGGACACGCCTTCAACGTCCTGCGGCTTCGAGGGCACGGGCGAGGCGCAGGCCGCTGACCCAGGCCCCCTCGACCCGGGCACCGGCGCACCAGTCGCCCGCGATCCCGATACCCCGTTCCGCGTCGAAGGCGCAGCCCTCCGCGACGCCGGCCGTCGGAAGGGCGAAGCGCCAGCGGTGCGCCGCGGCCTGAACGACGCCGGGAAGCGGCCCGGCCACCCCGGCGAAGGCGGTGGACAGGTCGCGGATCACGTCGTCCGCCGACGCCTCGATGACCGACGTCGACCAGTCGGGCGAGCCGTGCAGCACCCAGCGCTCGCCCGCGGGCCGGCGCGGCTTGGAGCCGTCGCGGGCGATCCACGACAGCGGCCCGCCGGTCACGAAGGCGGCGTCGAAGCCGGTCTCCACGGGCGACTCGAACGCGATCATGACCGCCCAGCACGGGGCCATGGGCGCCGCCGCCGCCGAGGCCGCGAGCGACGGCGCGACGGGGGCGAGGAGCGGCCGGGCCTGCGGCGAGGGAACGGTGACCAGGACGGCGGCGAAGGGTCCCGCCTCGCTCCCGTCCTCGGCCACAAGCCTCCAGGCGCCCGGCGCGCCGTCGATCCGATCGATTCGCACGCCGGTGCGGACGTCGGCGAGCCCGCCGGCCAGATGACGCGGCAGGGCGCTCATCCCCGGGACGCCGACGTGGCGCTCGGCGCCGTCGGGCTCCGCAGGTCCCCCGGCGGACAGGCGGACGACACGTCCCGTCCAGCGGGCGACGACGCCGGCCGCGGTCCATCCATCGACCGCGCCGCGGAAATCGGGGTCGCGGGCCGTGAAGTACTGGGCCCCGTGGTCGAAGGGCCCGTGGTCGGTCCGCCGCGTCGACAGGCGCCCGCCGACGCCGCGTCCCTTGTCGAACACGACGACGGTCCGGTCGGCAGCGACGAGGGTCCGCGCGGCCGTCAGCCCGGCGATGCCGGCGCCGATCACGGCGATCGCGTCGGGCGGAACGGCGGGGTGGGAACGGGTCTCGGTCAAGCGTGGCACTCCGGCGGGGACGTCGCGACGTCGAGGTAGGCCCGCCGGGGCCCTCGGCCAGTCCCGACCGTGTCAGCGGAGCCGCCGGGTGCTACTATCATCTCCCCGTCCGACAGTCCCGCCCTGACCGTGACCGACGCCCCCCTCACGTCCGCAAGCCCCCGCGGCGCCGCTCCGGCGCTCGCACCGGTCGTGCGACGCGCGCACCTCGCGACCGGGATCGTCATGTTCGTGTTCGTGGTTTCGCACATGACCAACCACGCGTTCGGGCTGATCTCGCTGCAGGCGATGGACGACGCGCGACCGCTGCTGACGGCCCCCTGGGGCTGGACGCCGCTGCGCTGGCTGCTGCTCTTCACCTTCGCCTTCCACGCGGGGTCGGCGCTCTGGGCGCTCTACGCGCGGCGGGGTCTGCGGACGATGAACGGGGGCGAGGCGGCGCAGCTGATCCTCGGCCTCCTCATCCCCTTCGCGCTCGTCACCCACTACGTCGGGACGCGCATCGCCTTCCAGCGCCACGACGTGCTGACGATCTACAGCTACGTCGTCACCTACCTGTGGGTCGTCAGCCCGCGGGAGGGGCTGATGCAGGCGGGCCTCCTGGTCGGCGTCTGGATCCACGCCTGCCTGGGCCTGCACGGCTGGCTCCGGCTCAAGCCCTGGTACCGGGACGCCGCCTGGTGGCTGTTCGCAGGCGCGCTGCTCCTCCCGGTGGTGTCGCTGCTGGGCTTCGTCGTCGCGGGACGGAGCGTGGTGATCGATTCGATGGATCCGGCGTGGTTCGCCCGGACGATGGCCGAGGCGCAGGCGCCGAACCCCGCGCAGGTGGCCGACCTCGAGGGGCTGCGGAACCGGCTGCTGCTTCTGTGGACCGGACTGATCGCGGCGACCGTGGCCTCGCGCATCGGCCGCATCGCATGGGAGCGGCGGGGCGGGCTCGTCCGTGTCGCCTTTCCCGACGGGCGCGTCGCCCAGGTGCCGCGCGGCACGACCGTGCTCGAGGCGAGCCGCGCGATCGGCTTTCCGCACGCGGGCGTGTGCGGCGGCCGCGGCCGGTGCTCCACCTGCCGGGTCCGGTTGGGGCGGGGGGCGGAG
>CANGXM010000179.1 GCA_947457845.1 Rhodospirillales bacterium
CCGGCATCGTGGCGCCGGATCCCGCGGTGGTGGCGCGGCTCGCGGCCGGGCGGGATCCCGCGGGACCCCCGGCCCCGCTCTATCTCCGCCCGGCCGACGCGACGCCGGCCGGCGGTCTCAGGACGCTCGCGGGGGCCGACCGTCGGTGACCCGGGGCGGGATCGTCGCCGCGACCGTCTTCCACGCCGACGTGGTGGCGACCCTCCACGTCGCCTGCTTTCCGGAGGAGAGCTGGGACCGGGTCGCCATCGCCGGGCTGCTGGGCGACTCCGCCGTGGACGGCCTGCTCCTGTGCGGCTCCGAGGACGACCCGGTGGGCTTCGCGCTCGTCCGGACGGCGGCGGACGAGGCGGAGATCCTGACCATCGGCATCCGCCCGGACGTGCGAGGGCGAGGCCTTGGAGGCCGTCTGATCGCCGCAGCCTGCGACAGGGCCGCGGGGCGGGGCGCCGCGCGGATCTTTCTCGAGGTATCGGATTGCAACCGCGCGGCCTTGTCGATGTACAGACGGACCGGGTTCGAGCCCGTGGGACGTCGGCGTCACTACTACGGCGTCGGCGTCGACGCGCTCGTGCTGCGCCTGACGCTCGCGCGGGACGCGAGCGCCTAGGCGCGGCGGACCAGCAGACGATGGACGCCGTCGTCCCGCCCGGGGTCCTCCGGCGCGAGCGACAGCACCGAATGCCCGGATTCCGCGAGCGCGCGCGGCACGTTGCGCAAGGGTTCGCCTGCATTCAGCCGGACTTCGAGACGGCCGCCAGAGGGCATGCGTTCCAGCGCCAGCTTTGTGCGGACGAATGTGATTGGACAGACATCGGCTGTGATGTCGAGCAACATCGGTTGCGAGTCTGTGTTGCGAAAGCCTTCCTCTTTGAACGGCTGCATTGGATATTGCCTTTCCATCATGGTCCACTTATACCCAAAGAGAGGGTCGCTCTGGAGAAATGTTGACATGAATGACGGAACGCCGAGCAAAGAGCTGTTGTCTCTGACCAGCGAGATCGTCGCCGCACACGTCTCGAACAACATGGTCGCGGTTAGTGATTTGCCGCAACTGATTCAGCAGGTTTATCGCAGCCTTTCCGGGATCGGCACCGAGGTGGCGCCGCAGCCGGAACGCCCCGTGCCGGCCGTCCCGATCAAGAAATCGGTCACGCCCGAGCACATCATCTGCCTTGAGGACGGCAAGAAGCTGAAGATGCTCAAGCGCCACCTCAAGACCTCCTACAACATGAGCCCGGAAGAGTATCGGGAACGGTGGGGCCTCCCGGCGGACTATCCGATGGTCGCGCCGAACTACGCGAAGCAGCGTAGCCGGCTGGCCAAGCAGATCGGTCTCGGAACCCGGGCCCGACGCGGCGCAGACGTGACCGTGGGCTGACGCCGGGTGGTCGTCGGAGCCTGCGCGACCCGCTCCGACGCGCCCTGCTCCGGACGGATGGAAACCCCTCCGATTCGGCGCAACGGACGCGCTCGCCCCCGAGGGTGCGTGCGCGTCGCGGTTGACCGGGCACGGTCTGTTCGTGGTATGGCTTCGCTGCCCCGGCGACGGAGCGCTCCGCTCGGCCGCCGCCGGGCGTCGCCGGAACCACGTGAGCCCGGGAATGTCGGACACCATCGTCGATCCAATGGATGACGGCGCCCTCCGGCAGGGATCGCTGGAGATTCGCCTCGCGGGGTCCGATGCGGAGGTCCGCGCCGCGCAGGCACTCCGTTTCCGGGTCTTCTACGAGGAGATGGCGGCGCGCCCGTCCCCGGCGATGCTGCTCGCCGGCCTCGACTTCGACGAATTCGACCCGATCTGCGACCACCTTCTCGTGTTCGACCACTCCCGCGGGAGTGGTGCGGACGCGGTGATCGGCACCTACCGGCTGATCCGCCGGGACGCCGCCGCCCGGGCCGGCCGGTTCTACTCGTCCGACGAGTACGACATCGCGCCGCTCGTCGATTATCCGGGGGAGGTGCTGGAGCTGGGCCGGTCGTGCGTCGACGTCGGCTACCGCAACCGACCGACGATGCAGCTCCTGTGGCGCGGCATCGCCGCCTACGTGTTCCGCCACGACATCGCGCTGATGTTCGGGTGCGCCAGCCTGCCCGGGACCGACACGCGCCTTCTGGCCGATCAGCTGACCTATCTGCACCACAACCACCTCGCCCCGCCGCATCTGCGCGTCCGCGCGCTGCCGGACCGCCGGATCGACATGGCGATCCTGGATCCGGCGACCATCGATCCGCGCGCCGCGATCAACCTTCTGCCACCACTCATCAAGGGATATCTGCGCCTTGGCGGGTTCGTCGGCGACGGCGCGGTGATCGACGAGCAGTTCAACACGACCGACGTCTGCGTCGTGGTGAAGACCGACCTCGTCACCGACAAGTACTACCGCCACTACGAACGACGGAACCGCGACGGAACCCTGGTCTGAGGGGCCGGTCGATGGGGTCCTCCCTGCACGGCGTCGTGCGCCTCGCCCTCTATCTCGGGCTCACGATGGCGCTTCTCCCGGTTCAGGCGCTCCTCGTCGCCGTGCGCTCGCCGCTGCGTGACCGTCTTCCCCGCTGGTATCATGCGCGCGTCCTGCGGATCGTGGGCATGTCGGTCGAGGTGATCGGCACCCCGTCGCCCGACCGCCCGACCCTGTTCGTCGCCAACCACAGTTCCTACTGGGACATCGAGGTCCTCGGCTCCATGCTGACGGCCTCCTTCGTCGCCAAGACCGAGGTCGGCGGATGGCCGCTGTTCGGGCTCCTCGCCCGGCTCCAGCGCACCGTCTTCGTCGAGCGTCGGCGGGGCGCCGCGGGGCGCAGCCGCAACGAGATCGCCGAGCGGCTCGCCGCGGGGGACAGCCTCGTGCTGTTCGCCGAGGGCACCTCGTCGGACGGCAACCGGGTGCTGCCGTTCAAGTCCGCGCTGTTCGCCGCCGCCGCACCGGCGCAGGGGCGCACCGCCCTGGTGGTGCAACCCGTTTCCATCGCCCCTACACGTCTTGATGGAATCCCGCTTGGTTATGGGCGACGCGCGCTATATGCTTGGTATGGGGACATGGACCTCGCGCCCCATCTCTGGGCGGCGGTGAAGGCGGGTCGACTGCTCGTCCGGGTCGAGTTCCATCCGCCGGTGTCGTTCGACGGGTTCCCGAACAGGAAGGCGCTGGCCGAGCATTGCTGGCGCGAATGCGCCGCCGGCGTGAGCCGGGCGGTCACGGGGCGGGCGGCCCCCCCGCGGGAAACGGCCGAGGAACACGGCACGGCGCAGGCCGCCTGACGGATTCGGTCCGGGGGCGGAGGGCTTGGGGAACGGCACGCGACCATGCGAACCTCCCACTATTTCGTCGGCCTGACCGTCGTCTTCAATCTCGCCGTCTTGGGTCTGGCGGTCGTCGCGGCACGCGGCGACTGGCGCGACGCCTTCACCCGGTCCGGCTTCGCGATGGCCGCGCTCGGCGACAACGCGGTCGCCGCGGTGTCCCGCGCGATCAACGATTCGTTCCGCCTCGCCCGCATCGTTTCCGAGGTCGGCAGCTGCGAGGACCGGGACCACCTCCGCTCGGTCGCCGCCGCCACCTTCGCCATCGCCGCCCCGACGCAGCCCTGGCTCCTCCGGCTCGACATCGCGGAGGCGAATCAGTTCGGGGAGCCCGGCCGTGTCATCGTCGACGCCCGCGAGGGGGCGGCCGAGGTGCTGGTCGACCAGATCTGCCCGGGATCGGTCGTCTCGCAGGTCCGCGCCCGTGTCCTGCCGCGTGAACTCCTGAGCCGGTCCGTCGCCTCGCAGATCGAGCCGGGCGACCGGATCACGGTGCAGATCAACGGCATCGACGTCTTCACCGACGAGGGTCCGCCGACCGGCGACCTGCGGTTCGCCCCCTTCGTGGCGGCGGCGCTCGCGCGGTTCGGCGTCGAGGTGCCGGAGACCGTCTCGGCCGTCCGGGTCGACTCGCGCGGCGTGGTGCTCGTGCGCGCCCAGCGCTCGGCCGCGGCCGTGCTCGCCCGGTGGGAGACGTGGGTCGCCCTCATCGCCCCCGCCGCGCTCCTCATCTGCGCGCTGTCGATCGGCGCCGCCGGGGTCATCCTGCGCCACCTCGCCCGGGTGGAGGAGCAGACCCGCGCCCTCGCCGTGGCGCGCGACCAGGCCCTGTCCCTCGCCCGTGCGAAGGACGACTTCCTCGCCGGCATGAGCCACGAGCTCCGCACGCCGCTGAACGCCATCCTCGGCTTCTCCGAGGTGATCCGGGACCGCTACTTCGGCGTCGATGCGAAATCGGTGGACCGCTACATCGCCTACGCGGGCGACATCCACCGCAGCGCGACCCATCTCCTCGCCCTGATCGACGACCTCCTCGACACGTCCCGCGCCCGGGCCGGCCGGCTCCAGCCCGAGATCGAGCGCCTGTCGGTGGAGGGGACGTTCGGCGACCTGATGCGGATGCACGCCACGCTGATCACCAAGGCCGACGTCACGACCACGGTCGTGGTCGAGCCGGGGACCGAGGTGCTCGCGGACCGCCGCTTGCTCCTCCAGATGTTGAGCAACCTCCTGTCCAACGCGCTGAAGTTCACCGAGAGCGGCGGGCGCATCGACCTGTGGGGCCTGTCCGTGGACGGCGGGGTCGAGCTGGTCGTCCGCGATTCGGGCTGCGGAATGCCTCCCCAGGCGCTGGAGCACCTCTTCACGCCGTTCGCCGCGACGCGCGACCCCATCAATCCCGGCTACGGTCCCCGCGGAACCGGCCTCGGCCTGCCGCTCGTCCGGGCGCTGATGGACGCGCACGGCGGCGACGTGCGGATCGAGAGCGCGGTGGGCATGGGGACGACGGTGCGTCTGCGCTTCCCCGTGCGGCCGGATCGGACGGCCGATGCCTCCCGGGCACTGGCGCCGACGGCGTCGCAGGACTAAATGAAGCCGGCGCCCGCGGCCGGGCGCGGACGCGAGGCGGGAAACGGACCGGGACGGTGGCAAAAAAGCTGTTCGTGCGCACCTGGGGCTGTCAGATGAACGTCTACGACAGCCAGCGGATGGCCGACGTGCTGGCGCCGCTCGGCTACGAGACGGTCGACGCGCCCGACGCGGCCGACATGGTGATCCTGAACACCTGCCACATCCGCGAGAAGGCGTCGGAGAAGCTGTTTTCCGAGCTCGGGCGCCTGCGTCCGCTCCAGACCGAGAAGGCGCAGGCGGGCGGCCGCATGATCCTCGCCGTCGCCGGCTGCGTGGCCCAGGCGGAGGGGGCGGAGATCCGCGCCCGTGCTCCGTTCGTCGACATGGTCTTCGGGCCGCAGACCTACCACCAGCTTCCCGAGATGGTGGCCCGCGCCGCGCGCGCGGCGGGCGAGCCGATCGTCAACACGGACTTCCCGGTCGAGAACAAGTTCGACCTGCTGCCGGAGACCACCGCCGCGGGCGGCCCGTCGGCCTTCCTGTCGGTCCAGGAGGGCTGCGACAAGTTCTGCACCTTCTGCGTCGTGCCCTACACGCGCGGCGCCGAATACTCCCGCCCCGCGGCCCAGGTGCTGTCCGAGGCCCGCCGCCTCGTCGCCGGCGGGGCCGTGGAGATCACGCTGCTGGGCCAGAACGTGAACGCCTGGCACGGCGACGCGCCCGCGGGCGGCACCTGGGGCTTGGGGCGGCTGATCCGCGCGCTGGCGGAGGTCCCGGGCCTCGCCCGCATCCGCTACACCACCTCCCACCCGCGCGACATGGACGACGACCTGATCGCCGCCCACGCCGAGGTGCCGCAGCTCATGCCCTTCGTGCACCTGCCGGTGCAGAGCGGGTCCGACCGCATCCTCGCGGCGATGAACCGCAAGCACCGGGCGGACGACTACCGGCGGATCGTGGACCGGCTCCGCGCCGCGCGGGCCGACCTCGCGCTGTCGGGCGACTTCATCGTCGGCTTCCCCGGCGAGACCGACGCCGACTTCGAGGCGACCCTTCGCCTCGTGCGGGACGTGCAGCATGCCAGCGCCTATTCCTTCAAATACAGCGCACGGCCCGGCACGCCGGCGTCCGGCCTCGGCGACCAGGTGCCGGAGGCGGTGATGGCGGCGCGGCTGGAGACCCTCCAGGCGCTGCTGATCGAACAGCAGACGGCGTTCAACGCGGCCATGGTGGGGCGCACCGTCCCGGTCCTGTTCGACCGGCGCGGCCGGCGCGCGGGCCAGCTCCTCGGCAAGAGCCCGTGGATGCAGTCCGTCCACGCCGACGCGCCCGCGCGGCTCTCGGGCACGATCGCCGACGTGCGGATCGAGGCCGCCGGGCCGAACAGCCTGACCGGCCGGATCGTCACCGGAGCCTTCGCCAGCGGCGCGGACGCCGCCGCCCTCGGGGTGCCCGCTTGACCGGGCCCGCCGACCGACGCATCGACCTCACCTTCGACGACAACGGGCGCGTCCCGCTCCTCTACGGTCCGCACGACGTCCACCTCGCGCGGATCGAGAACCAGCTGGGCGTCACCGTCATCTCCCGCGGGAACCGGCTCACCGTCGCGGGCCCCGCCTCCTCGGTCGAGGTGGCGCGCACGGCGCTCGAAGCACTTTGGGAGCGCACGGGCCAGGGGCTCGCGGTCGACGCCGCCGAGGTGGACGCCGCCCTGCGCCTCGCATCCAGCGCCGCGCCGGACGTCCGGGCGATGGAGACCGCCCGCGGCGACCTCGCGGTCCGCACCCGGCGGCGCGTCATCACGCCGCGCAGCGCCACCCAGGCCCGCTACCTCACCGCGCTGGCGGAGAGCGAACTCGTCTTCGGCCTCGGCCCGGCGGGCACCGGCAAGACCTATCTCGCGGTGGCGCAGGGCGTGTCGATGCTGGTCGCCGGGCAGGTGGACCGCATCATCCTCTCGCGTCCCGCGGTCGAGGCGGGCGAGCGGCTCGGCTTCCTGCCGGGCGACATGAAGGAGAAGGTCGACCCCTATCTCCGCCCGCTCTACGACGCGCTCTACGACATGCTCCCGGCGGACCAGGTGACCAAGCGTATGGCCGGCGGCGAGATCGAGGTGGCGCCGCTCGCCTTCATGCGCGGCCGCACGCTCGCCAACGCCTTCGTCATCCTCGACGAGGCGCAGAACACCACGCCGATGCAGATGAAGATGTTCCTCACCCGCCTCGGCGAGCGGTCGCGGATGGTCGTCACGGGCGACCTGTCCCAGACCGATCTTCCCCGCGGCCAGCGCTCCGGCCTCGACGAGGCGGTGGCGGTGCTGGAGGGGGAGGCGGGGATCGCCTTCGTGCGCTTCGGCGACGCCGATGTCGTCCGCCACCCGCTCGTCGCCCGCATCGTCCGCGCCTACGATGCCAAGGCGTCGCCCCCGCCGTGACGGGGGCGGTCGAGACCGCCGTCGTCCTCGAGGCCGGTGACTGGGACGCGGCGCTGCCCGGGGCCGAGGCTGTCGTCCGCCGGGCGGTCGACAGGGTCCTGGGCGCGGTCGCGGACCGGCTTCCGTCCGGCGAGGCGGAACTCACCGTCGTTCTGGCCGACGACGTCGTCGTCCGGGACCTCAACCGGGCATGGCGCGGCAAGGACAAGCCGACGAACGTCCTGTCGTTCCCGCTCGCGGAAGAGTCCGTGACAATCGGGCCGGGATTTCCCATATTGCTTGGCGACGTGGTGCTGGCCCTGGAAACCGTCGCCGCCGAGGCGCGGGACCAGGGAAAGCCGTTGCCCGACCACGTGGCTCACCTTGTGGTTCATGGCGTGCTGCATCTTCTGGGTCATACCCACGACGATGACGACGATGCCTCCGTGATGGAGGCGATCGAGACCGCCGTGCTGTCCACGCTGGGGATCCCCGATCCCTATGCCGGTGAGCGGGCTTCCGCCCCCGACGAGACATGAACGACATCTCTGGACAACGATCGCCCCGGATCGACGGGGCCGACGACGTACCGGGTCAGAGTAGTCTCCCCCAGCAGGTCCGCGGATGGCTCCGGGCCGTCTTCGGTGGCCGGGGGGAGAACGGATCGAAGGACGCGGTCGACGACTTCGTCGACGACCGGTCCGGCGACGCCGGAGCCGCGGTGAACGACGAGGAACGCAGCCTCGTCTTCAACATCCTGAAGATGCGCCGGCGCACGGCGTCGGACATCATGGTGCCCCGCGCCGACATCTTCGCCATCGACATCGACACGCCCATCGAGGCCGCGGTGCGGCGGATGGCCGAGGAGGCGCATTCGCGCGTCCCGGTCTTCCGCGAGACGCTGGACGACGTGCTCGGCATGGTCCACGTCAAGGACGTGCTGGCGAGCATCACACGCGGCGGCGAGGGTCCGCTGACCGACCTCGTCCGCAAGGTCCTGATCGTGGCGCCCAGCGTGCCCGTCCTCGCGCTCCTGCTGCAGATGCGCCAGACCCGCCATCACATGGCCATGGTCGTCGACGAGTTCGGTGGCATCGACGGGCTCGTCACGATCGAGGATATCCTCGAGGAGATCGTCGGCGAGATCGAGGACGAGTTCGACGAGGACGACGAGCCGCGCCTTCTGGCCCGGCCCGACGGCTCCTATCTGGCGGACGCCCGGCTGCCGGTGGAGCGCTTCGAGACGGCGGTCGGGCGGGTCCTGAACGAGGATGAACGAGACGAGCACGACACCCTGGGCGGTCTCGCCTTCTCGCTGGCCGGTCGGGTTCCCGCCCGGGGCGAGGTGCTTCGTCACGCCTCGGGCATGGAGTTCGAGATCGTCGACGCCGATCCGCGCCGGATCCGCCGCCTGCGCATCCGCAACGTCCCGCCCCCGCCGCGCCAGGAGCCCGAGCCCCGGAGCGCCTTCGGCAAATAGCCGCCGTTCGGCTGCGCGAGGCCGCCCGTGACCGCCGCGGCGCCCCTCGCCTTGGACG
>CANGXM010000180.1 GCA_947457845.1 Rhodospirillales bacterium
CCCAGCCAAAACCCGTCCCGCCAACCGCAAGCCCCCCATCTGGAAACCCGCGACGCGGCGGAAGGGCGAACTGCGCCCTCACAACCCAACGGAGAACAATCACCACGCCGAAGCGGGAACTTCAGGCCGATCGTGCATGATCAGGGCTAACACAGAATATCTAAGATCTTGTTTGGAGTTACCCAAGCTCAAAACTCGTCACCCCGAACTGCCCCGCCATCTCCACCGCCGGCACCGCCCCGCGTACCATGCGCGCCGTCTCGAACACCGGCGCCATCCCCTGCGCGCGGGCGAGTTCCACCGCTTGCCCGTTCGGGACCGGCACGTCGAGTTGTACCGTCGCCCCCGCCGGGACCGCCGCCGCAAGGGCCGCGAGGAGGCGGCGGGCGTGGGCGGGGTCGTCGGCGAACAGGGGGCCGACCTTGAAGCCCGCGCGGCACGGCCGGATCACGCCGTAGCCCCGCAGCGCCCCGCCCTCCACGAGGCCCAGCGCCACAGTGCCGGGGCGTGAGATCCAGGCGTCGAGGAAGGCGTCGCGCGGGGCCGGGAAGAAGCGGCGGTCGTAGGCTCTGAGCGCGCCCGCGTCGACGGTCGCCAGCGGCACCGCCGCCGGGTCCGCCCGCCGGTCGAGGTCGCTGCCCTCGTACCGGGCGTTGGCGTGGAGGTACGCGAAGCCGCTGCGCCGGTAGTTCGCCTGCTGCGCCACCACCCCGTCGAGGCCGACCGCGCGCCCCTCCAGCCGCGCCATCCCCGCCCGCCACAGCGCGACGCCCAGGCCGCGCCCGCGGAAGCCGGGCCGCACGATGTAGAAGCCGACGAAGCCGAAGTCCCTGCCATGTCGGACGGCCGAGATCATCCCCACCGGTTCCCCGTCCAGCGTGCCGAGGAGGAAGCCGCCGGGGTCGGCCGCGTAAAAGGCGTCGGCGTCGTGGAGGCCGGGGTTCCAACCCTCCGCCGCCGCCCATTCGATGCCGAGCGCGAGGCCGGCCCTGTCCATCTGGCGGATGGCGAGGGCGGTCATCCCTGCCCCGTCGCCGCCAGCACCTTGGCCGTGGCGCCCGACATCTCGCCGATCTTGCGGCCGGCGCGCATTTCGGCCTGCCGGCCCTCGCCGCGCTTCTGGCGCTCCAGCGCCTGCCGGGCCACGGCCTCGGCCTCGTCGGCGCGGAGCACCAGCACGCCCGAATCGTCGGCCAGCACCACGTCGCCCGCCATCACCACCGCGCCGCCGATGGAGACCGGGCGGTTCAGCATCCCGCCGAAGTCGAGCAGGCGGGTGGTGATGGGCGCCATGCCCCGGCACCACATCGGGAAGTCCGACGCCTCGATCTCTTCGCGATCCGTGCAGGGGCCGTCGACGATGCCGGCGACGAGGCCGGCGGCCTTCGCCGCGATGGTCACCCCGCCGCCCCAGCAGGCGTGGCGGTCGTCGCCCAGCCGGTCGACGACGAGAACGTCGCCCGGCCGAGCGAGGCCGAGCGCGTGGTGGAGCAGCGTCGAGTCCGGCCCGGGGATGGCCACGGTGACCGCCGTGCCCACCACCCGGCGCCCGGGAAGCACCGCGCGCACCGCGCGGTCGACGAAGCCCCAGTGGCGCCAGTGGCCGACGGTCGCGGTCTCGACCCCGCCGAGAAGCGCCAGCACCTCGGCCGAGGCCTGGGGCGGCATGGGGTCGATCAGATAGTCGGGCATGGTGGTGGGGTCCGCGCGAGGGGATCGGGGCGACGAGCGTGCATCCCCGCCCGGCGCCGCGCAACCGCGCGCGTCGCTGGACCGTCGCGGCACCGCGCACTATGTCTGGCGCCGCCAGAGCCGAAGGACCGTCCCCATATGCCCAGCGACCTCCGCCGCGCCCCCGACTTCTCCGCCTCGACCGACCGCGGCGGCGACCGCGGGACCGACCGCGGGACCGACCGTGGCGTCGAACGCGCCGCCGACCGCGGGGACGATCCGGCGCTCGCCGCCTTCCGCACCGAACTGCAGGCGATGGAACGGCGCATCGCGAAGCGCGTGGGCACGCGCATCTGGCTGGCCATGCTGCTCACCTGGATCGTGCTGGGCGGGCTCGCGGTGGCGCTGTTCGCGGCCGTCGCGCTGGGCCGGTGAGGGGCGCCGCCCCTCACACCGCGTCGGGCGCCAGCGCGTAGTCGTAGCCCTTGCCGTCGAGGCCCAGCATCAGGTCGAGGTTCTGAACCGCCGCCCCCGACGCGCCCTTGCCCAGGTTGTCGAAGCGCGCGACGGCGAGGATGTGGCCCTCGGCCCGGTTCTCGAACACGAAGACCTCGAGCCGGTTGGTGCCCGCCAGCGCCTCGGGCGCCAGCACCGCCGCCTCGCCGGGCGCGAAGGGCATGACGTCGACGAACCGCTTGCCGGCGTAGTGCGCGGCGTAGACGGCATGGACATCCGCCCCCGTCGGCGATTTCTTGAGCTGGGAGGCGTGCAGCGGCACCTGCACCAGATGGCCCTGGACGAAGTTCCCCACCGCCGGGGTGAACAGCGGCTTGTGGGCGAGGCGCGCGTATTCCTTCATTTCCGGCTGGTGCTTGTGCGTCATCTCCAGCGCATAGGCGCGATAGGGGCCGGCGAGCCGGTGCTGCCCCTTCCCCGCCATCGCGTCGACCAGCTGCCGCCCGCCGCCCGAATAGCCCTGCACCCCCTGCACCGAGACGGGCGCGTCCGGCGCGAGCAGCCCGGCGTCGACCAGCGGGCGCAGCAACGCGATGGCCCCCGTGGCGTGGCAGCCGGGGACCGAGACGCGCGCGGCCGTGCGGATCGCGGCCTCCTGTGCCGCCGACAGTTCGGGGAAGCCGTAGGTCCAGCCGGGCGTCACCCGGTGGCCGGAGCTGCCGTCGAGAACGCGGGTGCGCGGATTGTCGATCATGGCGACCGCCTGGCGCGAGGCGTCGTCGGGCAGGCAGAGCACGGCCACGTCGACCGAATTCAGCATCCGTGCGCGCTCGGCCTCGTCCTTGCGCTTCGCCGGGTCGATCGACACCATCTCGACGTCGTCGCGGCCCTCCAGCCGGCGGCGGATCTGAAGCCCCGTCGTGCCGTGCTCGCCGTCGATGAAGATCGTGGGCCGGGCCATCGCCGCCTCCCCGCAGGACATGTGCAACCGCGGAAGAGTTAGCGGCCCCGCCCCGCCCCCGCAAGGCGCACACGCGCAGGGCCGGGGTGCGCGGATGCGGGAGGGATCAGGCGTCGCGGCGGTAGTTCGGCGCCTCGGCGGTGATGGTGATGTCGTGCACGTGGCTCTCGCGCAGGCCGGCGTTGGAGATGCGCACGAACGAGCAGTTCCGCTGCATCTCCGGGATGCTGGCGTTGCCCGTATAGCCCATCGCCGCCTTCAGCCCGCCGATCAGCTGGTGGATCACGGCCGAGACGGGTCCCTTGTAGGGCACCCGCCCCTCCACCCCCTCGGGCACCAGCTTCTGGGTCGAGATCTCCTGCTGGAAGTAGCGGTCGGCCGACCCGCGGGCCATGGCACCGATCGAGCCCATGCCGCGGTAGGTCTTGTAGCTGCGGCCCTGGTAGAGGACCACCTCGCCCGGCGCCTCGTCGGTGCCGGCGAAGAGCGAGCCGAGCATCGCCGCGTCCGCCCCGCCCGCGATCGCCTTGGCGAGGTCGCCGGAGAACTTGATGCCCCCATCGGCGATGACGGGAACGCCCGCCGCCCGCGCCGCATCGACCGCGTCCATGATGGCGGTCAGCTGCGGCACGCCCACGCCGGCGACGATGCGGGTGGTGCAGATGGACCCCGGACCGATGCCGACCTTGATGGCGTCAGCACCCGCGTCGATCAGCGCCTTCGCCCCGTCGGCCGTCGCCACGTTGCCGGCGACGATCTGTGAATAGTTGGAGAGCTTGCGGGCGGCGGCCACCGCCTGCAGCACCTTGTCCGAATGGCCGTGCGCCGTGTCCACCACCAGGACGTCGACGCCGGCGTCGAAAAGCGCCTCCGCCCGGCGCATCCCGTCGGGCCCGGTGCCGGTGGCGGCGGCGACGCGCAGGCGCCCCTTCTCGTCCTTGCAGGCGTTGGGATAGAGCTGCGCCTTCTCCATGTCCTTCACCGTGATCAGGCCGATGCAGCGGCCGGCGTCGTCGACGACCACCAGCTTCTCGATCCGGTGCTTGTGCAGCAGGCGGCGCGCCTCGCCCATGTCCACGCCCTCGCGCACCGTGACCACCTCGCGGGTCATCAGTTCGGAGACCGGCTGGTTCGGGTCGGTGGCGAAGCGGACGTCGCGATTCGTCAGGATGCCGACGAGGCGCCCCGCGGCGTGGCCGCTCGCCCGCTCGGTCACCGGGATGCCGGAGATGCGGTGGTCGGCCATCAGCTTGAGCGCATCGGCGAGCGAGGCGCCCGGGTGGATGGTGATCGGGTTCACGATCATGCCCGACTCGAACCGCTTCACCCGGCGCACCTCCTCCGCCTGGCGGGCGATGTCGAGGTTGCGGTGGATGACGCCGATGCCGCCCGCCTGGGCCATGGCGATGGCGAGCCCGCTCTCGGTCACGGTGTCCATCGCCGCCGACATGAGCGGGATGCCGAGTTCGATCGAACGGGTCAGCCGGGTTCGCGTGCTCACCTCGGTCGGGACCACCGCGGAGGCGGCGGGCACCAGCAGGACGTCATCGAAGGTGAGGGCATCGCGGAACGGCAAATCGCGCGCCATGGGCGGCCTCCTTTGCGGTTCGGGCGGACTATACAGAGGGGCCGGCGCCTGTGAAGACACCCGATCTAGGGGTCTGGGTTGTCCTCCGCGCCGGTCGTTCCCCGGAAGCCCTGGGCGACGACGTAGGTCTCGGCACTCTCCGCCCGGCTTGCCGGCGGCTTGGCGTGGCGCACCGTGCGGAAGTCGCGCTTGAGGGCGGCCAGGAGGTCTCGCTCCGCACCCCCCTGGAACACCTTGCAGACGAAGGTGCCGCCCGGCGCCAGCACCTCGATGGCGAAGAGGTGCGCGGCCTCCGCCAGCCCGATGATCCGCAGGTGGTCGGTGGCGGGGTGTCCCGTGGCCGGGGCCGCCATGTCCGACAGGACGAGGTCCGCCGGCCCGCCCAGCGCCGCCTTCAGCGCGGCGGGGGCGTCGGGTTCGAGGAAGTCGCCCTTGAGGATGGTGGCGCCCGGGACCGGGTCCATGTCGAGGATGTCGATGCCGACCACCGCGCCGCCGCCCTTGGCCCGCTCGACCAGGATCTGGGTCCAGCCGCCGGGCGCGGCGCCGAGGTCGACCGCCCGGATCCCGGGGCGCAGCAGGCGGAACTTCTCGTCGAGCTGGAGCAGCTTGAACGCCGCGCGGGAGCGGAAGCCGCGGCGCTTGGCCTCGGTCACGTAGGGGTCGTTCAGCTGGCGTTCGAGCCAGCGCGCCGAGGAGACGCTGCGCCGTGCGGCCGTCTTCACCCGCACCTTCGCCGAACGGCCGGTCGGGCGGCTCCCGCCGCCGCCCTTCGTCCCCCCGCCGCCCGCTCCACCGCCGGCACCGCCACCCTTGGCACCGGTCATCGGGGGCGCCCTTGCGCGGCCATGAGTTCGACCAGGATGCCCTCGCGCAGGCCCCTGTCGGCGATGCGCAGATGATCGACGGGCCACAGCGCCACGATCGCCTCCAGGACCGCGCAGCCGGCGAGCACCAGGTCGGCGCGGTCGCGACCGATGCAGGGATGGGCGGCACGCCCGGCGAGGTCGAGACCCAGGAGGTCCCGGCTCACCCGTCGCGCATCGCAGATGGCGAGATAGCTGCCGTCGACCTTGTTCCGGTCGTAGCGGGGCAGCTTCATGTGGATTCCGGCCAGCGTGGTGACCGTGCCCGACGTGCCGAGCATCTGCACCCGGCCGCGCGCGACGGCCGCGCCGATGCCGTTGCGCGCCTCGAACCCGGTGAGCGCCGCGTGGACGTCCGCGATCATGGCGTCATAGGCGGCGGGCGGCACGTCCACGCCACCGAACCGCTCGGCCAGCGACACGACTCCGCAGGGGATCGAGATCTGGTCGAGCACCCGCGGCGGACCGCGGCGGGGCACGCGGATCCACATCAGTTCGGTCGACCCGCCGCCGATGTCGAAGACCAGCGCCTCGGGCACCCCGCGGTCGAGCAGCGCGGCGGAGCCCGCGAGGGCGAGGCGCCCTTCCTCCTCGGCGGTGATGATCTCGAGCGCGATGCCGGTCTCGGCCCGCACGCGGTCGAGGAAGGCCGAGCCGTTGACCGCACGGCGGCAGGCCTCGGTCGCGACGGCGCGGGAGACGGTGACGGCGCGCCGCTCCATCTTGCGGGCGCAGATGCCGAGCGCTTCGACCGCGCGCTCCTCGGCGTTCTCGCACAGGCGCCCGGTGAGGCTGACGCCCTCGCCGAGCCGGACGATGCGCGAGAAGGCGTCGATCACGCGGAACCCGCCCGGCGCCGGGCGGGCGACGAGGAGGCGGCAGTTGTTCGTCCCGAGGTCGATCGCAGCGAAGACGGGGCCCGAGCGCGACCGCAGCGACCACGGCACGGCTTCGACGCCCGGCCCGGCCCGCGGCGGCTGATCGGCCGTCGCGGCCATGGCCGGTGCCGCGGCGGGAAGCAGGGCGGCATCATCGGTGCGCATGACGTGGATTTAATCACCCTGCCGCCCACTTGCAAAGGCGATGGGGCGTTCAAATCCTCTTTGCGCGGCGGATGCTTCGTGCTATCCAGCCGCTCCCGTACGGCCGCGGCGCCCATGGCCCGGCGGACCGCGGATGGGGGATCGTCTAGTGGTAGGACAGCGGACTCTGACTCCGCCAGCCTAGGTTCGAATCCTAGTCCCCCAACCATTTCCAGCGAAATCAACGGTTTGACCGGCGACGCCCGGCCGGTTCGGAATCTACTCCACCGGCCTACTCCACACGTGCTGTCGGAGCGGGCGATGCTGGTGCGGCAGGGAGCGATCTATCACGTTCGTCGGCGGGTCCCCGACGCGGCACGGCGCATCCTGCGGAAGAGCGAAATCTGGGTCTCCACCCGAACGTCCGATCTCAGGGTGGCACGACGCCGCGGGCCTCCCATCTGTGTCGCGATCGATCGAGTTTTCGAAGAAGCCGCTGCGATGCCCACCCTTGAGGAGTTCTACGCCGGCTTCCCGAAGGAGCTTCAGGCCGTCATCGACGCCACGATGACTCCGGAGCAGAATCAGCGCCTGATCGATGATTACTTCGAGAAAGAATATCTGAAGCTGGATCTGGCGCTTGAGAAGGCGAACCGCAGGAAGCTGATCGGCGAGCAAATCCGGACGCTGGCCGAGATCGCCCAGGACCAGCTTTACATCAGAACGTTCCTGGAGGATGCCACCCGGCGTCTCGCCGATATGAACGCACGCGAGGCCCGCCTCTTCGCAGAACTTCAATCGCTCAGGAACGGGAAGGCGCAGACCGATCGCGCACGGGACGATCTTGAGGTCATGAGGGCCCAGGCGGAACAGGCGCGAAGCGAGATGGACAGCCGCCTCGACAAGGTGACGGCAATTGCGGCCCACCTCTCGTCCATCGTCACCGCAGCCCAGCCGCAATCGCCCGTTCACCTTCCCGGAAACGGTGCCCCGTCCAGCCCGCTGTTTACAGAAGAAGTGACCGCCTTCCTCAGAGAGAAGCAGCGTCACGTGAAGAGTGGGAAACCGATCTGGAAACCGGGCTATGTCGCGCAGGCACAAGTCACGTTCAGACTGTGGGTGGAGTTTGCCGGCGATCGCCCGACGGCAACGTACACCAGGAAGGATGCCGCGGATTTCCGCCTGATGCTCCTGGAACTTCCCAGTTGGCACGGAAAGCTAGGAAAGCCGGCCACAATCGCCGAGTCGATTGCGCTCGCAAACCAAACGGCCGCAGAGCGTGTTTCGATGAAGACTGCCAAGCGACACTTCTCGGCACTTTCTCAGTATTGGCAGCATCTGCTCGCTGCGGGACATGTTAAGGAGAATATCTTCAGGGGCCATTCATTCCCTGGAACCAGCGGTGACCAGACGAAGATCATGGATTTCAGCGCTGAGCAATTGGAGGCGATTTTCCGATCTCAATGGTTTAGCAAGTCGATGTACCGTGATCGCGCGGAGTATTGGGCGCCGCTCATTGCATTGTATTCTGGCATGCGAATGGAGGAAATTTGCCGTCTGCGACCGCAGGACTTCGTCGAGAAGTCCGGCGTCCTCTGCTTCGTGCTCCGCGAGCACCCAGACGGTTGGACCCCGAAGACCGAAGCTGGGGAGCGCGTCGTACCCTGCCATCCGTTTCTGGTGGAACTCGGACTGCTCAAGCACATCGAGTCGCAACGGCTATTGAGGGTGGATCGTATCTTTCCCAATCTGCGTCCGGGCGGGCCGGACCTACGGCTTGGACACAAGTTCTCAAGCAACTTCAGCGCCCTGAAGAAGGGATTGGGCTTTCCCGATACCGTGAACTTCCACAGTTTCCGGCACACGTTCAGAACACTCGTCGGCTCGCCACAAAGCCGAGAGCCGGTCGACGAGTTGTGGATCGATAGGGTGATGGGTCACGAAGAAGCAAAGAAACGAAAACTGCCGAAGCGATGGGTCGACGCCGTGCTCGGCGAGAAGGACCCGGACGCGTCGGAGGGCTTGCGGCGTTATACGAAGCGGACATCGGTCGAATGTCTGGACGACGTGATTCGCGCGTTCGTACCGCCCATCGATCTGAGTGTCCGTCCGGGAAGGTGCTGAGTCGGATCATGGGGATATGGGAAGGGGTTGAAGGCACTGGTTCGGTCATGATTCCCTCGTCGGTGCCCCTGTTTGGAGCGCCGCCATGTGGACCCCCGAGAACCGCCCTTTGTACGACCGCGCC
>CANGXM010000181.1 GCA_947457845.1 Rhodospirillales bacterium
GAAGGGGCGGGGCCCCGGGGCGCGCCGCCGCCGCGCCGGCCGCCGGGGACGGGATCTTGAACATCGCGGCGCCCTTCATCGCCCGCCCGGTCGCGACGACGCTGCTCGCCCTCGCCGTGCTCCTGGCCGGCGCCCTCGGCTACCGGGCGCTGCCCGTCTCCTCGCTGCCGCAGGTCGACTTCCCGACGATCCAGGTGACGACCCAGCTTCCGGGTGCCGACGCCCGGACGATGGCGGTCCTGATCACGGCGCCGCTCGAACGCCAGCTGGGCCAGATTTCGGGGCTGGAGACGATGACCTCCACCTCCGGCTTCGGGACCAGCGCCATCACGCTCCAGTTCGCGCTGGGCCGGAACATCGACGACGCCGCGCAGGACGTGCAGTCGGCGATCAACGTCGCGGGCGGCACGCTCCCGCGCAACCTTCCCTATCCGCCGACGTACGCGAAGGTGAACCCGGCCGACCCGCCGATCCTGTCGCTGGCGCTGACGTCCCGGACGCTGCCCATCCCGCGCGTCAGCGACGCCGCCGACAGCGTGCTCGCGCAGAAGCTGGCGCAGGTGGCGGGGGTGGGGCGGGTGCGGGTGCAGGGGGGGCAGAAGCCGGCGATCCGCATCCGCTTCGACGCCATGCGCCTGTCCTCCTACGGCATCGGGCTGGAGGAGGCGCGCACGGTGCTCGCCCGGGCGAACGCCAACCAGTCGAAGGGCAGCTTCGACGGGCCGTCGCAGGCCTTCACCATCACCGCGAACGACCAGATCGCCGACGCCGCCGGCTACCGCGAGGTGATCCTCGCCTTCCGCAACGGCGCCCCGGTCCGCCTCGCCGACGTGGCGGAGGTGGGGGAGGGGCTGGAGAACGAGCGCGTCGCCTCCTGGTCGGACGGCCGGCCGGCGGTGGTGCTCGACGTGCTGCGCCAGCCGGGCGCCAACATCGTCGCCACCGCCGAGGCCATAAAGGCGTCGCTGCCCGCGTTCGAGCGCGCGCTGCCGGCGGGGATCGAGCTGCGCGTGGTCGCCGACCGCACCCAGACCATCCGGGCGAGCGTGCGCGAGGTGCAGCACACGCTGATCATCGCGACCGCGCTGGTCGTGGGCGTGATCCTCGTCTTCCTGCGGAGCTGGCGCGCGACGCTGATCCCCGCCGTGGCGCTGCCGCTGTCGCTGGTCGCCACCTTCGGGGTCATGGCGCTGGCGGGCTACAGCCTCGACAACCTCTCGCTCATGGCGCTGACCATCGCGACGGGCTTCGTCGTCGACGACGCCATCGTGATGATCGAGAACGTCGCCCGCCACGTGGAGCAGGGGAAGTCGCCGATGGAGGCGGCCTATGTCGGCGCGCGCGAGATCGGCTTCACCATCGTCAGCCTGACCGTCTCGCTCGTGGCGGTCTTCATCCCGCTCCTGTTCATGGGGGGCGTGGTCGGGCGCCTCTTCCGGGAGTTCTCGGTCACCCTGTCGGTCGCGGTCGTCGTCTCCGCCATCGTCTCGCTCACCCTCACGCCGATGATGTGCGCGCGGATGCTGAAGCCCGAGGCGGAACAGAAGCACGGACCGCTGGCGCGGGGCGCGGAGCGGATGTTCGACGGCCTCGTCGCGATCTACATGCGCACGCTCGACCGCGTGCTGGCGCGGCCCGCGCTCACCCTCCTCGTCGCCGTCCTCAGCGTCGTCGCGACGGTGGCGCTCTACGCCTGGATGCCCAAGGGCTTCCTGCCGCCGCAGGACACGGGCCAGATCGTGGCCGTCGTCGAGGGCGACCAGGATTCGAGCTTCGGGCGCATGTCCGACCTCCAGGCCCGGGCGGTCGCGATCGTGCGGGCCGATCCGGACGTGGCCGCGGTCACCAGCTTCGTCGGCGTGGGCGCGGCCGACCTCGCCCCCAACGCCGCCCGCCTTTCGATCACGCTCGTCCCGCGCGACGACCGCGCCGGCACCGCGTCCGCCATCGCGGCGCGGCTGGCGGACGCGCTCGCCGTGCTGCCGGCGGCGGTGGTGCTCCAGCCCGTCCCCGACATCCAGGTCGGGACCCGGGCGGCGCGCACGCTCTACCAGTACACGCTGACCGCCGCCGACGGGGCGGAACTCGGCCGCTGGGCGTCCACGCTGGTCGAGCGTCTGAGGGCGAGTGCGATCCTGCGCGACGTCGGCACCGACCAGCAGCCGGGCGGGCGGCAGGTCCGCCTCACCATCGACCGGACGGCGGCGGCGCGCCTCGGCGTGTCGATGCAGGCGATCGACGACACGCTCTATTCGGCCTTCGGCCAGCGGCAGATCTCCACGATCTACGCCCAGATGAACCAGTACCGGGTGGTGATGGAGGTGGCGCCCGAGCAGCAGGCGGACCCCTCCATGATCGGCCTTCTCCGCGTGTCCGGCGCCGGCGGGGCGCAGGTGCCGCTGGCCGCGGTCGCGCGGCTGGAGGCGGGGCCCACGGCGCTGACCGTGACCCACCAGGGCCAGTTCCCGGCCGTGACGGTCAGCTTCGACCTGCGCCCCGGCGCCAGCCTCGGCGAGGCGGTGGACGAGATCGCGCGGGTCGAGGCGGAGATCGGGATGCCGCCCACCGTCACCGGGCGCTACGCGGGCGACGCGGCGGAATTCCAGCGCGCGCTGGCGGGCCAGCCCTGGCTCATCCTCGCCGCCATCGTCGTGATCTACATCGTGCTGGGCGTCCTCTACGAGAGCCTGATCCACCCGATCACGATCCTCTCGACCCTGCCGTCGGCCGGGATCGGCGCGCTCCTGTCGCTCTGGTTCCTCGGCCACGACCTGTCGATCGTCGGGCTGATCGGCATCGTGCTGCTGATGGGCATCGTGAAGAAGAACGCGATCATGATGATCGACTTCGCGCTGGAGGCCGAGCGCACGCAGGGCATGGCGCCGTTCGACGCGATCCGCGAGGCGTGCCGCCTGCGCTTCCGCCCGATCCTGATGACGACGATGGCGGCGCTGCTGGGGGCGATCCCGCTCGCGGTGGGGACCGGGACGGGGGCGGAGCTGCGCCAGCCCCTCGGCGTCGCGATCGTCGGCGGGCTGGTGCTGTCCCAGCTGCTCACCCTCTACACGACGCCGGTCATCTATCTCTGGTTCGACCGGATCGGCCGGCGACTGTCGGGTACGCCGGTTCCCGCGGCGGCGGAGCCGGTCCCGCTCCGGCGGGCGGCGGAGTGAGGGGCGCGGCGGCCCGCCCCGCCCTTCGACGGGCCCAGGGCGAGGCGTCCTCGAGGTGCGGCAGGAGCCTCGTGGTGAGCCTGTCGAACCACGGGGCGGCCCGGTCCGGGCGCGGCTGACCCATGTCCCTCTCCACCCCCTTCATCCTCCGCCCGATCGGCACCTCGCTGCTCGCCGCCGGCCTCTTCCTCGCCGGGCTCGTCGCCTATTTCGCGCTGCCGGTGGCACCCCTGCCGTCCACCGACCTGCCGGTCATCTTCGTCTCGACCTCCCAGCCGGGGGCGGACCCGGTGACCATGTCGCAGACCGTCACCTCCACGCTGGAACGCCACCTCGGCGCCATCGCGGGCGTGAACGAGATGACGTCGACCAGCTCGCTCGGCCGCTCCAACATCGTGCTCCAGTTCGACCCGAGCCGGCGGCCGGCCGACGCCGCGCGCGACGTGCAGGCGGCCATCAACGCCGCCGGGGTCGACCTGCCGGCGGGCCTGCCCGGGCCGCCGACGTGGCGCAAGGCCAACCCGAACGATCGCCCGGTCCTCATCCTCGCGCTCACCTCGCGCACGATGACGACCCAGTCGATCTTCGACGTCGCCGACACGGTGCTGGCCCAGCGCCTGTCCCAGATCCCCGGCGTCGCCCAGGCGAACGTGCAGGGGGCGGAGAAGTCGGCCGTCCGGGTGCAGGTGGACGTGTCGCGCCTCGCGGCCATGCGGCTCTCGCTGGAGGATTTGCGGACCGCCATCGCCGCCGCCAACGTCACCCAGGCGACGGGGCGGATCGAGGGGGCCGCCACGGCGGTGGAGATCGACACCGACACCCGCCTCCTCACCGCGGCCGACTATGCCGACCTGCGGATCCGCACCGCGACCGGCGGCACGGTGCGCCTCGGCGACGTGGCGACCGTGTTCCTCGGCGTGGAGAACGAGCGGCAGGCGGCGTGGTACGGCGCCCAGCGCGCCGTCCTCGTCCAGATCCTCAAGCAGCCCGGTGCCAACGTCATCGAGACGGTGGACGCCATCAAGGCGGCGCTGCCGGAACTGTCCCGCTGGATCCCGCCCGCGATCGACGTCGCGGTCATCAACGACCAGACGGGCACGATCCGCGCGAGCGTGGAGGAGGTGCAGATCACCCTGCTGATCTCGATCGCGCTGGTGGTGATGGTGGTGGCGCTGTTCCTGCGGCGGCTGGCCACCAGCTTCGCCGCCGCGGTGACGGTGCCGCTCTCGCTGGCCGGCACCTTCGCGGTCATGTGGCTCCTCGGCTACAGCCTCGACAACCTGACCCTCATGGCGCTGACGATCGCGGTCGGCTTCGTCGTCGACGACGCGATCGTGATGATCGAGAACGTCGTCCGCCACGCCGAGGCCGGCAAGCCGCCGCTCCTCGCCGCCATCGACGGCGCGCGGGAGATCGGGTTCACCGTCTTGTCGATGACGCTCTCGCTGGTGGCGGTCTTCATCCCGCTGATCTTCTCCGGCGGGGTGCAGGGGACGTTCCTGCGCGTCTTCGCGATCACGCTCACCGTCGCCATCGTCGTCTCGGGCCTCGTGTCGATCACGCTCACGCCGATGGTCTGCGCCCGCATGCTGCGTCTGCACCCGCCGCCGCGCCGGATCGACCGCTGGCTCGACGCGATCGGCGACCGGGTGGCCGCGGGCTACGCCTCCTCACTCGGCTGGGCCGTGCGGCACCGGGCGGTGATGTTGCTGGGCTTCGTCGCCACGGTCGGCGCCACGGCCTGGCTCTACACGGCGGTCCCGCCGGGCGGCTTCCCGACCCAGGACACCGGCCTCGTCCGCGGCTTCGCCCGGGCGTCGACCGACACCTCGTTCCAGGCCATGGCGGTGCGCATGCAGCGCGCGGTCGACGTCGTGCGCGCCGATCCGGCCGTCGCCGGCGTCGGCGGGGTCACGGGCGGCGGCTTCTTCTCCGGCAACACCGGGCAGATGTTCGTGACGCTGAAGCCGCGGGAGGAGCGGGGCGTCGGCTCGGAGGCGGTTCTGAACCGGCTTCGCCCGCAACTCGCCCGGATCGAGGGGCTGCAGGTGTTCCTGTTCGTCGAGCAGGACTTCCGCTTCGGCGGGCGCGGGGGCCGGGGCGCCAACCAGGTGGCGCTCCTGTCCGACGACATCGACCGCCTGCTGCAATGGGCGCCCGACCTCGTCCGCGCGATGGACGCCGACCCGATGTTCAAGGACGTCAACAGCGACCAGGAGCGGGCCGGCCTCAACGCGCGCGTGATCGTCGACCGCGACGCCGCCGCCCGTCTCGGGATCCAGCCGTCGGAGATCAACGCCGCGCTGCAGAACAGCTTCGCCCAGCGGCAGGTCTCCACCATGTACCGCGAGCGCAACCAGTACCGCGTGGTGCTGGAGGTGCTCCCCTCCCAGCAGCGGGGGCCGCAGGACCTCGACGCCGTGCAGGTGCGCGGGCCGGGCGGCGTTCTCATCCCGCTCTCGGCGGTCGCGCGGGTGGAGCGCGGCATCTCCCCCCGCTCGATCGGCCACGACGGCCAGTACGCCGCCGCCACCGTCAGCTACGGGCTGGAGGAGAACGTGCCCGCGGTCGAGGCGCTGGCCCGCATCAGCCGCCTTGCCAACGAGATCGGGATGCCGGCCTCGATCCGGGTCGAGGCGGCCGGGACCGGGCGGCTGTTCCGCGACCAGTCGTCGGAGACGCTGGTCCTGTTCGGCGCCGCGCTCCTGATCATCTACATCGTCCTGGGCGTCCTCTACGAGAGCTGGACGCAGGCGCTCACCATCATCTCGACGCTGCCGTCGGCCGGGCTCGGCGCGCTGCTGGCGCTTCTGGCGACGGGGACGCAGCTGTCGCTGATCGCCGTCATCGGCATCATCCTCCTCATGGGGATCGTGAAGAAGAACGCGATCCTGATGGTGGACTTCGCGCTGGTGGCCGAGCGGCGCGACGGCATGTCGCCCGAGGCGGCCATCCTCGCCGCCTGCCGGGCCCGGTTCCGGCCGATCATGATGACCACGCTGACCGCGCTGTTCGGCGCGATCCCGCTGGTCCTCGCCATGGGGACGGGGGCGGAACTGCGCCGGCCGCTGGGCATCGCGGTCGTCGGCGGCCTCCTGGTCAGCCAGGCGCTGACCCTCTACACCACGCCCGTCGTCTACGTCGGGCTGCGCCGCCTCGCCGACCGGATGACCGGGCGCGGACTGCGGCGGCCCGCGCCGGCAGAGTGAACGAGCGCCGCAACCGATGGGGGTTGTGAAAGACGATGATGCAATGATAGGTAACACCCCGCAACCATCGACCCGGGACGGGACGGAGGCGCTCGACCCTCTCCGGCGCCTGAACGAAGGCGCGAAGGAAGCCATGGCCCTTTTCGAACTCCGGATGATCCTCTTCAGTACCGAGGAGACGATGAAGGCGCTCGCGACCTTCATCCGGATTTCCGGTCGGACGCTGCCCCGGGGGACCTTCGTCCGCATCGACCATCACCCGGCGCGCCGCGACTTCGCCCAACTGATCTTCATCACCGACGACGGCGAGACCATGCGGTTCCCGCTGTCCGAGACCGAGATGGCGGCCGCCCTGCTGAACGAATGCATCGCGCGCAAGATCATGCTGCCCCGGCTGGCGGGCAAGCAGGTGCGGGTGCTCGACGACCAGTTCGCGCTGGTGCTCGACGTGGGCACGATCCCGCCGTCGAAGACGTTTCCGCCCGAACGGCCCAGGGGCACGCCGACGCGCCCGCCGACCGCCCGGACCCCGGTGGATGCGTGAGGACGGGGGACGCATAAGGACCGGGGGGCGCCCTCAGCCCCCTGCCGACCGGATCGCCTCCCACACCCGCATGGGCGTCGCCGGCATGTCGAGGCGGGCGCCGGGGGGCAGGGCGTCGAGGATCGCGTTCATGATCGCGCAGGGCGCCGCCGTCGTCCCCGCCTCACCGGTCCCCTTGGTTCCCAGCGGGTTCGTGCGGCAGGCGACCGGATGGTGCGCGACCGTCAGGGGCGGCACGTCGTCGGCGCGGGGCATGGCGTAGTCCATGAACGAGCCGGAGAGGAGCTGGCCCGAATCCGGGTCGTAGACCGTCGCCTCCATCAGCGCCTGCCCCAGCCCCTGCGCCACCCCGCCGTGGATCTGCCCCTCGACGATCGTGTGGTCCAGCACGTTGCCGCAATCGTCCACCGCGAGATAGCCGACCACGGTCGTCACGCCGGTCTCGGCGTCGATCTCCACCTCGGCCACGTGGCAGCCGTTGGGGAAGGCGGACGCCGCCTTGCACACGGCCGTCGTGTCCAGGCTCTCCGGGATCGCGCCCTGTTCGGCCAGCTCCCGGGCGCGGGCGGCGACCTCGGCCAGGGTCAGGCGCTGGCCGGCGGCCGGGCCGGTGAAGGCCCCGTCGGCATGGCGGACGTCGGCCTCGGCGGCCTGGAACAGCAGCGCCGCGACCCGCGCGCCCTTGGCGATCGTGGCCCTGGCCGCCTCGGCGATGGCGCCGCCCGTCATCATCGCCGAGCGGGAGCCGACGGCGCCGATGCCGAGCACGTCGCGGGCGGTGTCGCCGAAGGTGACCGTCACGCTCTCGACCGGCACGCCAAGACGGTCGGCCGCCACGGCCCGGAACACGGTCGCGTGGCCCTGGCCGGACGGGCAGGCGCCGATCCGCACCTCGATCCGCCCGTCGCCGACGAAGGCGATCGCCGCCGGCTCCTCCGGCAGGGCGCCCGCGATCTCGAGATAGCCGCCGATGCCGATGCCGCGCAGCCGGCCGCGCGCGGCCGCCGCGGCCTTGCGCGCGGGGAAGCCGGCGTAGTCGGCGAGGCGCACCGCCTTTTCGAACAGGCCCGGGAAGTCGCCGCTGTCGTAGACGTGGCCGAAGGGCGTGCGATAGGGCATCCGGTCGGCCGGGATCAGGTTCCGCCGGCGGATCTCGGCCCGGTCGAGGCCCGTCTCCGCCGCCGCGACGTCGATCGCCCGCTCCAGCAGATAGTTCGCCTCGGGCCGCCCGGCGCCGCGGTAGGGGGCGACGACCCCGGTGTTCGTCAGCACCGAGCGCGAGCGCACCCGGGCGGCCGGGATGTCGTAGATCGAGGGCAGGCAGCCGGTGATGTGCGTGGCCGCGATCAGGTGCGAGACGGAGGTGACGTAGGCGCCGACGTTCGCGAGGCCGTCGACCTTCAGCCCGCGGAACCGCCCGTCGGCGTCGAGCGCGAGTTCGACGGTCCAGACGCTGTCGCGGGCCTGGGTGTCGGTCAGGAACGCCTCGGAGCGCGTGGAGGCCCAATGGACGGGCCGCCCGACCGCCTTCGCCGCGACGCACAGCGCCACGTACTCCGGATAGGGCTGGCCCTTCATGCCGAAGGCGCCGCCGACGTCCTCGGTGACGTAGCGCAGCCGGTCGGGCGGGATCTTCAGCGCCCCGGCCACGGCGGCGCGCAACGGCCCGTTGCCCTGGGCGGGCGCGCGCAGCACGTAGCTGTCGGTCGCGGGATCGTGGGACGCCGTCGCCGTCCGTGGCTCCAGCGATGCGACGACGAGGCGCTGGTTCTCCACCGTGATCCTGGCGACGTGGGCGGCACCGGCGAACGCCGCCTCCAGCGCCGCCGCCGCCGCCGCGTCGCCCTCGGGCGGGGCGGCGAAATC
>CANGXM010000182.1 GCA_947457845.1 Rhodospirillales bacterium
GTCCGCAGCCATCCGGCCCGCGCCGCGCCCAGCCTTCGCGCAACGCGGCGCAGGACGCCGGAAAGGATCCCGCGGGAGGGGGCGAACAGCGCGCTCGCGGTGAAGAAGACCCCGGCGGTCAACACGATGACCGCGCCGGCCGGCATCCGCGGGAGCAGCGCCGACACCGTCGCGCCGATCCAGCCGCTGGCCGCGCCGACGGCGGCGGCCACGAGGACCATCGCAAGCAGGCGGTCGGTCCAGAAGCGGGCGGTCGCCGCGGGGACGATCAGGAACGCGACGATCAGGACGAGGCCGACGGTCTGCAGCCCGATCACCGTGACGAACGTGACCAGCGCCATCAGCACGAGGTCGATCGCCCCGACGGGCCAGCCCTGGGCCCGGGCGAAGCCGGGGTCGAAGCAGACGACCCGCAGCTCCTTGAACAGGAGCGCGCAGGCGGCGGCGGCGGCCAGGGCGAGCGCCGCGATCGCCACCGCCTCGCCCTGCTGCATGGCCGCCGTCTGGCCGAGGAGGAACGTCTTGAGGCCCGCCTGCCCGCCGACGGCGAGCGACTGGATCCAGCTCATCAGGACGGTCCCGAACCCGAAGAACACGCTCAGCACCACCGCCGTCGACGCGTCCTCCGACAGGCGGGACCAGCGCCCGAGCGCCTGGATGGCGAGCGCGCCGAGGATCGCGGTGCAGACGGCCCCCGCCAGCAGGATCGGGAGCGTGCGCCCCGGAAGCCCCATCGCGAGCGCCAGAAGGAACCCCGCGGCGAGGCCGGGCAGCGTCGCGTGGGCCAGCGCGTCGCTCACGAGCGCGCGGCGACGCAGCAGCAGGAAGGTGCCGACGGTGCCCCCGGCGACGCCGAGGCACGCGGCGCCGAGCACCACGACCGCGCTGTTGTGTCCCGACCGGAGGGTCAGGACGGCGATGAGCGTATCGACGTCCATGCGCCCGGTCAGCGCGCCTGCGCGAGGCGTCCGAGGTGCCCGGCCACGGGCGCCTCCCCGCCCAGCGCCCGGGCGATGGTCGTCAAATTGTGGTCCATCATGCCGATGTAGGTGCCCTCGTAGGTGCCGGGGGCGCCCAGGGCGTCGGAATAGAGTTCGCCCCCGATCGCGACCTTGTGCCCGCGGGCCGCAGCCCCCTCGACCAGGGCGCGGACGTTCCGGTCGGTCACGCTGCTCTCGACGAACACCGCGCCGATGCGGCGGGCGACCAGCAGGTCGACCAGCCCCTCGATCTCGCGCAGGCCCGCCTCGCTCTCGGTGGAGATGCCCTGGATCCCGCGAACCTCCAGCCCGTAGGCCCGCCCCAGGTAGTTGAACGCGTCGTGCGCGGTGATCAGCACCCGCGCGGTCTCGGGCACGGCGCCCAGCACCCGGCGCGCATAGGCGTCGAGGACCTCAAGCTCCGCCACGTGACGGGCGGCGTTGGCGGCATAGGCGGCGGCCCCCGCCGGATCGCGCGCCGACAGCCGGTCACGGACCACGCCCGCGGCGGCGATCCAGTTCTTCACGTCCATCCAGACGTGGGGGTCGAAGCTGCCCTCCGTCTCCGGCGGGGAATTCAGCAACCCCTCCGGCAGGGCGTCGGCCACCGCGAACACGGTCTTTCCGGCCGAGGCGACGCGGACCAGCGCGTCGGTCATCTTCCCCTCGAGCAGCAGCCCGTTGTAGGCGACGACGTCCGCCCGCATCAGTTGAGCCGTGTCGGAGCGGGTGAGCCGGTAGCTGTGGGGATCGACCCCCTCTCCCAGGAGATTGGCGACGCGGACCCGGTCGCCGCCGACGTTGCGGACGAGGTCGCCGACGTGTGCCGTCGTCGCCACGACGTTGAGCGGCGCTCCCTGCGCACGGGCCCCGCCTGCCGCCAGAAGGACACCGGACGCGGCCCCGGCCAGCACCGCGCGACGCGACAGATCCACCCGCACCATCCCCGCCTCCCAGTTATTGAACACCTGTTCAGATGATCCAATGACACCCTTTTCAATGGTCAATATTCATCGACCACGACTCCGACGGTCAGAAGATGATATAGGTGGACGACGGCACGCTGCAAGCGGGCCGATAATGGTAGCAAGTTGAACACATGCTCATTCGTTCCGGGAACGGACCGTTTACTTGCTGCCCGGTCAGGTGTCGTCGAGCAGCGCGCCCGACAGGTCCGCGTCGGACAGGTCGGCGCCGGAGAGGTTCGCGCCGCGGAGATCGGCGCCCGACAGGTCGGTCTCGCGCAGGTTGGCCCCAGTCAGGTCGGCCTGCATCAGGAGCGCGCCCGACAGGTTCGCGAGCCGCAGGTCGGCGCCGCGCAGCCGGGCCAGCGCGAGGCGCGCCCGCCGCATGTTCGTGCGGAACTGGTGCGGACCGCCCCCCTGGATCTGCACGGGGCCGAGCAGGGCCTCGCTCAGGTCCGCGCCGGTCAGGGTCGCGCGCTCGAGATTGGCGCCGCGCAGGTCGGATTTGGCGAGGTCGGCGTTGCGGAGATCGGCGAGGCTGAGGTCGGCGACGACGAGGTTGGCGTCGGCGATGCGGCTGTCGTTCAGCGTCGCGCAGCGGAAGACGGCGGCCGACAGGCGGGCGCCCGTGAGATCGACGCCCGGCATGGACATGTTCGCGAACTCGGCCCGGCGACCCGACTTGCCCCCGGTCATCACCCACGTCTCGTGCTCGCGCAGCGCGTCGGCGATCATGATCCCGCTTTCGTCCGGCGTCGCCGGAAGCACGGCGCCGGCGAAGAGCCCCCGCGCCGCGGCGTCTGGATCGAGGATGGCGCCCACGAGGATCGCGTTCGCGAAGTTGGCGCGGGCGAGCTTGGCCTTGGTCAGCACGGCACCCTGCAACCGCGCGCCGGTCAGGTTGGCCGAGGTGAAGTCGGCGTCCTCGAGGTCGGCCCCGGTCAGGTCCGCGTTGGTCAGGTTGGCGTTGTTCAAGCGCGCGCCGCGCAGGACGCTGTCCGTCAGGTCGGTCTGCACGGCGAAGGCGCTCGACATGCGTGCCCGCGTGAGGTCGGCCTGGCGCAGGGTGGCGAGCGTGAGTTCGGTCGCCACGCTCTCGGTCTCGAAGCCCGGCTGCTCCAGTTCGCCCGACCGGCGGCGGTGGAGGAGCGTGCCGTCCCGCAGGTCGGTCTCGATCATCGAGGCGCCGGTGAGGATGGCGCCCCGCAGGCACGCGCCGCGCATGTCGCACCGGCTCAGTTCGGACCGGTCGAGATGGGCGAGCCGCAGGTCCGCCGCATAGAGGATGGCGCCCGTGAGCTTCGCGCCGCTGAGGCGGGTGCCGAACAGCCGGGCGCCGGAGAGGTCGGCCTCCCGCAGGTCGAGATGACAGAGGTCCATCTGCGAAAGGTCGCGGAACTTGAACGACGCCCGGACCCCGCCCTTGACCCCCTTGAGATAGGCCTCGTGCCCCGCGAGTGCCGCCTGCAGTTCCTGCTGGTTGACGGGCTTTCGCCGGGGATCGACCCAACCGGACCGATCGAACTTCATGCGCGGGTCCACTCCAACGAGGCGGCCCTCCCCGGACGAACGGGCCCGTCCTCGCTTCAAATGTGTTAACACTACCGCCCGGTAACGACCAGCGACAACACCGGCCCCCGCGTGCCATGGCCCGGCGTCGTTGACAGGCGGCCGCGCCGTCACTAGGTTAGTTGTCCCGGCGATCCGTCGCCGCCCACCGACGTCCGCCCGATGCGGACGCACCGCCAGTCCGCGAGTGTCGCGCACTGGCGCTTTTGCGTTTGGGGTTCCGTCCCCTTGCGCGAATCGGCGGGCGGGGAACTGGAGCGGCGGGGCGGGCCCCTTCAGGGTGCAGGGATCGATGTTCGAAGGATTGACCGGCCGGCTGGGGGACATCCTCGGCCGCCTCAGAAAGCGCGGAGCGCTCACGGAGGACGACGTCGCCGCCGCCCTCCGGGAGGTGCGCGTGGCGCTGCTGGAGGCCGACGTCGCCCTTCCGGTCGTGAAGGAATTCGTCGCCCGCGTGAAGGAGCGCGCGGTCGGCCAGGAGGTCCTGCGCTCCGTCACCCCCGGCCAGCAGGTCATCAAGATCGTCCACGACAACCTCGTGGAGATGCTGGGCGCGCAGAACGAGGGCGTGACCCTCGACCCGTCGCCGCCCACGATCATCCTGATGGTCGGGCTTCAGGGCTCGGGCAAGACGACGACCACCGGCAAGATCGCGCTCCGGCTCAAGACCCGCGAGCGCCAGAAGGTGCTGATGGCGTCGCTGGACGTGCGCCGCCCTGCCGCGCAGGAGCAGCTCCGCGTGCTCGGCGTCCAGGCCGAGGTCGTGACGCTCCCGATCGTCGCGGGCCAGGACCCGGTCGCGATCACCCGGCGGGCGGTGGAGACGGCGCGCAAGGAGGGCTACGACGTCCTCCTGCTCGACACCGCCGGCCGGCTCTCCATCGACGAGGAGCTGATGGCCGAGGTGGCGGCGGTGCGCGACGTCGCCCGCCCGCACGAGGTCCTTCTGGTCGCGGACGCCATGACCGGCCAGGACGCGGTGCAGACCGCGCAGGCGTTCGACGCCCGGGTGGGGCTGACCGGCATCGTGCTGACGCGGGTCGACGGCGACGCCCGCGGCGGCGCCGCGCTCTCCATGCGGCAGGTGACCGGCAAGCCGATCAAGCTGATCGGGATGGGCGAGAAGCTCGACGCGCTGGAGGGGTTCCACCCCGACCGGATCGCCGGCCGCATCCTCGGCATGGGCGACGTGGTCAGCCTGGTCGAGAAGGCGGCCGAGACGATCGACCGCGAGGAGGCGGAGAAGCTCGCCGCCAAGATGCAGAAGGGGTCCTTCGACCTCGACGACATGCTCTCCCAGCTCCGCCAGGTGCGGAAGATGGGCGGGATGAGCGGGATGATGGGCCTGCTCCCCGGCGTGGCGAAGGTGAAGGACCAGCTCAAGAACGCGAACATCGACGACGGGATGCTGAAGCGCCAGGAGGCGATCATCCAGTCGATGACCAAGGCGGAGCGGCGCGACGTCCGGGTGCTGAACGCATCCCGGCGCCGCCGCATCGCGGCCGGTTCCGGCACCTCGGTGCAGGAGGTCAACCGGCTGCTCAAGCAGCACCAGGACATGCAGCACATGATGAAGCAGGTGAAGAAGCTCGGCCAGAAGGGGCTCATGCGGCACGGCCTGAAGGGCCTGCTGCCCCCCGGCATGGGCCGCTAGATCCCGCTTCGTCCCACGTTTCGACGGAACATCACTGGAAGGATTGCACGACACATGGCCCTGAAGATCCGGCTCAGCCGCGGCGGTGCGAAGCGCCGCCCCTTCTACTCGATCGTCGTCGCCGACAGCCGCAGCCCGCGCGACGGCCGCTTCATCGAGAAGATCGGCACCTACAACCCGATGCTCGCCCGCGACAATCCGCAGCGCGTGACCATCGACACCGAGCGCGCCAAGCACTGGCTCTCGGTCGGCGCGCAGCCGACGGACCGCGTGGCCCTGTTCTTCGGCCGGGCCGAGCTGGCCCCGATGCCCGAGCGGCGCGACACGCCGACGAAGTCCACGCCCAAGGCGAAGGCCCAGGAGCGGATGAAGGCCGAGGCGGCCGCCGCCGGCGGCGACGACTGAGGACGGACCGCCGCCCGCCTTGCGGGTGACGGGGACGGACGATGACGGGCATCGGCGCCGACAACAGGGAACGGACCGGACCGGGCGGGACCGCCGGCGGCACGGGGAGCGGCGTGGCCGCACGCGTGCTCGTGGGCGAGATCGTGTCCGCGCACGGCATCCGCGGGTCGGTGAAGCTGAAGAGCTTCACCACCGACCCGGCGGCGGTGGCGTCCTATGGCCCGCTGACCGACGAGGCCGACCGGCGTCGCTTCGTGCTCCGGGTGACCGGGGCGGTGAAGTCGCTGCTGATCGCCGACGTCGAGGGGGTGCGCGACCGCAACGCGGCCGAGGCTCTCCGGGGCGTCCGTCTCTACGTCGACCGCGACCGGCTTCCCGCGCCGGAGGAGGAGGAATTCTACCACGCCGACCTGATCGGCCTGCCGGCGACGACAGTCGACGGGCGGCCGTTCGGCAAGGTGACGGCGATCTTCGACTTCGGCGCCGGCGACATGCTGGAGATCCGCCTTCCCGACGCGCGCCTCGTGCAGGTGCCGTTCACGAAGGCGGCCGTCCCGCACGTCGACGTCGCGGGCCGCCGGGTCACGGTGGACCCGCCGGCCGGGCTGCTGGAGGCTCCCGAGGGCGCGCCGGGGCCGGAGGACGCGGAATGACGACCGCCGCCTCAGCCGCTGGCCCCTGGACCGCCGTGGCGCTCACCCTCTTCCCGGAGATGTTCCCGGGCCCGCTCGGCCACTCGCTGGCCGGCCGCGCGCTCGAGAACGGCCTCTGGCGGCTGGAGGCGCACGACATCCGCGCCTTCGCGACCGACCGTCACCGCCATGTCGACGACACGCCCTTCGGCGGTGGTCCCGGCATGGTGATGCGGCCGGACGTGATCGACCGGGCGATCGAGGCGACGCACGTCGCGGGCCGCCGGCTCCTCTACCTCAGCCCGCGCGGTCGCCCGCTCGACCAGGCGATGGTGCGGGACCTTGTCGCCGGGCCGGGGGTCACCCTGCTCTGCGGCCGGTACGAGGGCGTGGACGAGCGCGTGATCGAGGCGCGGGCGATGGAGGAGGTGTCCGTGGGGGACTACGTGCTGTCCGGCGGCGAGCCGGCGGCCATCGTCCTCCTCGACGCCTGCGTCCGGCTGGTCGCGGGCGTCATGGGCAACGCGGAGACGGCGGGCCAGGAGAGCTTCGAGACGGGCCTCCTCGAACATCCGCACTACACCCGCCCGGCCGATTGGCAGGGCCGGGCGGTGCCCGAGGTGCTGGTCTCCGGCCACCACGAGCGGGTGCGCCAGTGGCGGCAGGCCGAGGCGGAACGGATCACCCGGCAGCGCCGGCCCGATCTTTGGCAGCGGTACGCCGCGGCCACCCGGGCGGCGGGCTGACGGACCAAGGAACGACAGGAATCGGGCGGTCCCGAACGGGCGCCCCCGCAGAGAACGGAAGGAAGAGAACGATGAACCTCCTGCAGAAGATCGAACAGGCCGAGGTCGCCCGCCTGACAGAGGGTCGCGCGGTGCCCGATTTCTCGCCGGGCGACACGCTCCGCGTGAACGTGAAGGTCGTCGAGGGCACGCGCGAGCGCGTCCAGGCCTACGAGGGCGTCTGCATCGCCCGCAAGAACGCGGGGCTGAACTCCAGCTTCACCGTGCGCAAGATCTCCTACGGCGAGGGCGTCGAGCGCGTGTTCCCGCTCTACAGCCCGCGGATCGATTCGATCGAGGTCGTGCGCAAGGGTGACGTCCGCCGGGCGAAGCTCTACTACCTGCGCGGCCTGCGCGGGAAGGCGGCGCGCATCTCCGAGCGCACCACGGGCCGCGGCACCGGTCGCGACGAAGCGGCCGAGTAAGGCCGCCGGTGCCCTACGCCGGCCTCATCCGTCCCCAGGACAAGCCCGACCGGCTGATCCTAGGGCGCGCGCTCGGCCGGCGCCTGCTGCAGGCGCACGGAGACCGCGTCCTCGCCATCGCGCTCGTCGGGCGCGACACGGCGGAGGCGGCTCCGTTCGCGCCGATGCGGCTCGCGGCGGTGATGGTCGACGGCCCCGTCGCGGGCCGGCAGAGGGTCGTGGACGGGACGGTGGTCCACCTCGGCATGGCGCCGAAGGACCATTTCCTGGCGACGGCCGGCACGGTCGATCTCGACTGGACGGTCCGCGGGCCGCTGTTCCACGCGCCCCTCGTGCTGTTCGAGGCGGCGTCGCATCTGATCGACATCGCCAAGGCCGAGGCCGAGCGCGAGGCCCACACCCTTGGGCCGGCGCTCGCCGACGCGTTCGCGGGACCGGTGGCGGCGGCGGTCGCGGACCTGGCCCCCTGGCTGGACGATCCCGATCCGGCGACGGCGGTTCCGGTGCTGGCGCCGTTCGTATGGACGGTGGCGCGGACCGTGGCACTCGCCAACGGCCACGTCTTCGCCGATCCTGCGGCCTGGGCGTCCGAGACGCGCGAATTGCCGCGCCGCCCGGCCGAATGGGACCCCTTCCTCGACGCCTGGACCGGGCGGGCGGAGGGGATCGGCGAGGCGGCCACGGCGCTTGTCGAAGCGCTGCCGGGCTTCGCGGCCTCGCTGGGCGCACCGCTCGACGACCGGATGCCGGAATTCTAGGGTCTCAGGCCAGCAGGCCGCCCGCCGGCATGCCGTTGTCGGGCGACCGCGCGTCGAGCGCGTCCACGTACTCGTAGAGCAGCGCGTCCCCGGGCACCTTGCGCCCGTCGGCGAAGATCAGCGTCGGGCCGCCGTGGACGGCCCCGCCACGGATCACCATCGCCTCCCCGCCCCCGGCGAAGCCGATGACGATGTCGTCGCCCTTCCGGCTCACGCGGAGGTCGCCCTTGGCGACGCCGGTGCCGAAGGTGAGGGTGAGATCGGACAGGGCGCGCGGCTCGTCGCGGCGCGCGGCACGGGCGTCGTCGACCGCCGGGCGGATCGCCTCCGCCATGATCGCCGCCTGCATCCGGGCGTAGCGCCCCGTCGGGACGGCCTGCCGCGGCGCATCGCCCGCGTCCTCGACCGCCTCCCCGGGCACCAGCACGATGGGCGGACCGCCGTCGGCCGTCACCGGCACGGCGGGCGCGGCGGCCCTGCTGTCCA
>CANGXM010000183.1 GCA_947457845.1 Rhodospirillales bacterium
GGCTCGGCGTCCGCCGCCCGACCGCGCACGCGCCGCCCGGCGTCCGCCCGCGCCATGCGCCGTTCCAGCGCGCGCTGGAGGAGCGTGAGGACGCTGATGATCACGAGATACCAGATCGCTGCAGCGGCGTAGATCTCCAGCGGCCGCGCCGTCGACTGGGCGAGCTGCTGGGAGGTGCGCAGCAGTTCGGCGAAGGAGATCACGCTGAGCAGTGACGTCGCCTTGATCATGTAGCTGTAGTTGTTGCCGAGCGGCGGCACGATCGCCCGCACCGCCTGGGGCAGCACGACCAGCACGAACCCGTGTGGTCGCCGCAGGCCGAGCGCCGCCGCCGCCTCCCGTTGCTCGACCGGGACCGACAGGAGCCCCGCCCGCACGATCTCGGCCATCCGCGCACCCTCGTTGACGGCGAGCGCGAGGAGGCCCGTCGTCACCACGCCAAGCCGCACGCCGAGCAGCGGCAGCACGGCATAGAAGAACAGGATCTGCGCGAGCAGGGGCGTCCCGCGGAAGATCCAGAGGTAGAGCCAGGCGACGAGGCGCGGCAGGCGCGCCTTCGACATCATCATCGGCGCCACCAGAACGCCGATCGCCGTGCCCGCCGCCTGGGCCACGGTCGCGACCCACACGGTCGTCCACGCCGCCCACAGGAGGAGTGGCGAGGTCAGGACCTGCTGGAAGAGGGCGGCGTCCCAGGTCGACAAGGGGTCCGTCTCCCGCCCCCGCCTCAGACGGGACGGCGGACGAGGCGGACCTCGCCCGGGTGCGGCGGGACCGCGGGATCGACCTCGTAGCGGAAGCCGCCCCGGCGGGTGCCCGCGATCGTGAGGTCGAGCATGTTCACGAGGCCCGGCGGGGCCCCGACCACGTCGTGCGCGGCGTTGACGATCATGTTCGCCGCCCCGAACAGCGACAGCGCCGCGGGCACGAGGCTCGCCCGGACGTGGTGCACCCCCTCGATCTCGATGTCGTCGGCGATGCGCAGCCCGTGGAGTTCCGGCCGGTAGTACATGACGAGGCGCAGCGAGATCACCGTCTCCCCGCCCCGCATCCCCGCCATCTCCTGCGTGATGCCGATGACGCGCCCGGGCTCGATCATGCCCAGCGCCGCGGAGCCGCTGTCGACCGGAAAGGCGGCGGTCGACGTGCTCCACCGCTCGGCCACGCGGTCGATGTCCATCCCCAGCCGCTCGGCGAGGCAGGCGATCGATTCGGGCCCGCCCATGTGGCCGACGACCCGGCCCTCGGCGATCTTGCGGTCGAACTCGTCGGGCCAGAGGCCGTAGCCGACATGGTCGATGTCGCCCGGGCCGGTGCCGGTGACGTCGATCGTGCGCGAGATCCGGATCGCCCGGACGCCCGACGTCACCCGGGCGAGGAGCAGCGGAAGGCTGTCGAAGCTGAAGCCCGGGTTGATGCCGGTGCCCGAGATGGAGACGCCGTGCCGCCGCGCCGCCGCGTCCAGCCGGGCGGCGACGTCCGGATACCGGAGTGCGGGGTGGAACATCGCCTCGGACGCGGAGAGGACGTTCAGCCCGGCGTCGAGCGCCTCGGTCATCTGGCCCTCGACATGGGCCAGCACGCTCTCGGTCATGTGGAAGAGGAGGTGCGCCGGCTCCGTCAGCCCGGCGAGGCAGGCGGCGAGCGTGGGCGCCACGACGATCTCGCGGGCGGCGGCCGGCGTGCCCGGGTGGACGTCGCCCAGGCGCCGCCCGGCCTTGGCCGGATCGGCGTCGACCGCGCCGGCCACCTCGATCAGCGGGTATCCGGTCGCGAGACAGTCCAGCAGCAGGGCGCCGAGCGCGCCGACGCCGTAGAGGATCACGCGGACCTTGGTGGGGGTCGCGGTCATGACGAACCTTGTCCTGTCAGGGAGGGCGGGGAACGGCGGAGAAAGCGGGCGAGGCCGCCGCCGGGGGGCGGGTCGAGGGCGGCGCGGCGTTCCAGCACCGCCTGAACCGCCATCCACACCGTCGCCATGGCGAGGTACCAGAGGGCGGCGACGGCGTAGAGCTCCAGAGGCCGGAAGGTCTGGTTGATGATCATGTTGGTGGCGCGCAACAGCTCCTCGAACGAGATGACCGAGAGGAGCGACGTCGTCCGCATCATCGAGGCGAACTCGTTGCCGAAGGGCGGGAGGACGAGGCGCAGCGCCTGGGGCAGGAGGATCGAGCGCATGGTCTCGGTGCGCGAGAAGCCCATGCTGCGCGCCGCCTCCACCTGCCCCCGGTCGATCGCCGCCAGTGCCGCACGGACGATCTCGGCCATGTAGGCCGCGCCGTAGAGCGACAGGCAGAGGAGGCCCGCCTGCAGAACGGTCAGGCGGAGCCCGAACTGCGGCAGGCCGAAATAGACGAGGAGCAGCTGGACCAGTGGCGGCGTGCCGCGGAAGAGCCAGACGTAGGCGCCGACCGCCCACCGGACGGCGGCGACGCCCGACCGGAGGCCGAGCGCCAGGCCGAAGCCGATCACGGTGGCGGCGGCCTGCGCGGCCGTCGCGACCAGGATGGTGACGCCGGCTGCCGCGACGATCCGAGGATCGGTCAGGTAGGTCCAGAAGACCTCGCCGCTCCAGATCATCGCCCGGGCCGTGCCTTACCGCCGGCCGGTCACTTCTGGTAGGCGAAGGAGGGCACCGCCGCGACGCCCCACTTCTCCAGGATCTTCTGATAGCTGCCGTCGGCCTTCATCGCCTCCAGCCCGGCGACGAAGGCGTCGGCGAGGCCCGGGTTCTCCTTCAGCGTGGCGAGCGCCAGCTGGTTGGACGCGAAGCCTGCCCAGGCGATCTTGTAGCCGGGGGTGCGGTTGGCGAAGAAGGCGCCCTGCGGATCGTTGAGGTAGCCCGCGTCGGCCTGGCGCGAGGCCACCGCCTGGATGGCGTCGGCATTGGTGTCGAAGGCGCGGATGGTGATCGCCGCCTTTCCGGCCGCGACCAGCCGATCGCTCTGGGCCTTCAGGTTGTTGTTGGTGGTGCCGCCGGCGGCGACCGCCACCGTCTTGCCGGACAGTTCGTCGAAGCAGGGGGCGTAGCTCGCGGCGTCGCCCATCGTCGGCTTGCAGGTGCCCAGCGTGGCGGTCGCCGGGACCATCAGCCCTTCGCCCCACGCGACGTAGGGCACCATGTTCATGATCCGCAGACGATCGGGATTGATGAAGATCGCGGTGCAAAGCCCGTCGAACCGCTTGGCCTGCAGGCCCGGGACGAGGCCGGGGAAGGCGAGGTTGGTCCATTCCAGCTTCGCGCCCAGCTTCTCGGCCAGCGCCCCGCACATGTCGACGTTGAGACCGTCGCGGGTCCCGTCGGGCCGGATGAACTGGTTGGGGGCGGCCGCGAAGTCCGCCGCCAGCGCCAGCACGCCGGGCGACGCGGTCGCCCCGGCCGGGATGCGGGTCTGCGCCTCGGCGGACCCCGTCGCCATCATGATCCCGGCGGCCATCGCGGCCAGGGTCGCCAACGTCCTCTTCATCCCGTCCTCCTCAGCTGGGTGTGACCGACCGGCGTCAGCACCGGCGGCGTTTCACTCCTTGCCCGGCGACGCGCACACGGCGACGACGAGACCCGCCTCGCCGATGATGTGCCGGTAGGAATAATTGAGCGGCAGGTACATCGCGTCGCCGGGCTTGAAGGTCCGCTCCTCCCCGGTCGCGGTCACGATCTGCGTCGACCAGCCGTGCAGGCAGTAGAGGACGACCTCGTGGATCCCGTCGCCCTCGACCATGGTGTCGAAGCCGGGCGTGTAGGTCGTGATGTGGAAGGAGAAGGACGAGCCCTGGCGCTTCTTCGTGACCAGACGGTGGCTGAACTCCAGCCCCTCGTAGATCCAGATCCTCTCCACGTCCTCCTGACGCGACCACATGATCCGGTCACCCATCTGAGCCCCCTTCAGTCCGCAACGCGCCACGTGCACGCTAGTGTACATTCAGATATATCAGACGCAAGGGCGGCATGCGGGACGGCGGTTCCGCCGGGCGACCGCGGGCGGGAGGGCAGGATGACGAACGCGGGCTCAAGGGGCGCGGTCGTGCGGCGGTTGCGGCCGGCGTCGGCGCGCGCGAAGCCGAAGGCGCGCCCGCTCTCGCTGACCGATCGGATCTACGACATGCTGCGCGCCGACATCCTGTCCTGCGCGCTGGAGCCGGGACGCGAGATCTCGGAGGCCGAGCTCGCCGAGCGGTTCGAGGTCAGCAAGACGCCCGTGCGGGAGGCGCTGGCCAAGCTGCGCGCCGAGGGGTTCGTGCGGACCTTCCCGCGCCGCGGCTATCAGGTCGTGCCGATCACGCTGGGGGACATGAACGACCTGTTCGACGTGCGCGCGATCCTCGAGGCGGGGGCCGCGGAACTCGCCTGCCGCCGCATCGGCCCGGGCGAGGCCGACCGGCTCCAGCGCCTCGCCGACGTCGCCTACGAGCGGGGCGAGCAGCCGAGCCTGCGCCGATTCGTGCAGGCCAACCGCGACTTCCACATGGCGATCGCCCAGGCGTCGGGCAGCGAGCGGCTGTGCGCGCTCCTCCAGCGCTCGCTGGACGAGCTCGAGCGGTTCTTCTTCCTCGGCGCGCGCCTGCGCGACATCAACGAGGAGACGCGCGACGACCACCGGGCCATCGTCCAGGTCCTGCGGGCGGGCGACCCGGAGGCGGCGCGCGCCATCATGGTCCGCCACAACGAGGCGACACGCCGGGGCCTGTTCCGGTCGCTGGCGCAGTCGGCCGGGCTCAGCGTCGTGAGCCTCTGAGCCCGGGCGCACCCATTGACATGCGTGGTGAGATATCACGTAGTGCGCGGACGGAGGGTCGCGCCATGATCTTCGGGACCGATATCGACGCCGCCGCGTGCTTCGCGCCGGACTACGCCGCCTCGCGCACGCGGTTCCTCGACGCGGCCGACCGTGCGGGTGGACGCGTCGCCACCCGGACCATCCCCGACGCGGGCCCCCTGGGCGAGACGTTGGCGACCGACGTCGCGTGGTTCGGGCCGGACGACGCGGACGACGTGCTGGTCCTCGTCTCCGGCACCCACGGCGTTGAGGGGTTCTGCGGTTCGGGCGCGCAGGTGGACGCGCTGACCGCGGGGGTCGTCGGACGCCTCGCGCACGGGCAGGCGCTGCTCGCGATTCACGCGTTCAACCCCCACGGCTTCGCCTGGCTGCGGCGGACGACGGAGGAGGGGATCGACCTCAACCGCAACGGCCTCGACTTCGACGCCGGCCCGCCGCCGGAGAACCCGGGCTACGCCGCCCTCGCGGATGCCTTCGTGCCCCGGGACCTCGCGCCCGCGACGCTGGCGGAGGCGGCGGCCCGCCTCGACGCCTTCCGGCGCGACCACGGTGCCGTGGCGTTCGAGACCGCGCGCAGCTGCGGGCAGTACACCCACCCCGAGGGCATCTTCCATGGCGGGCGGGCGCCTGCCCGCGCGATGCGCATGCTGTTCGACGTCTGCGCGCGGCATCGCCTCGGCGAGCGCCGTCGGGTGGCGGTGATCGACTATCACACGGGCCTCGGGCCCTTCGGCCACGGCGAGCCGATCTGCGGCCATCGTCCGGGCGAACCCGGGCAGGCGCGTTGCCGGGACTGGTACGGGGCCAGCCTGGGGGAGCCGCTGCTCGGCACCTCCGCCTCGCTGCCGATCCCGGGCCTGACGCAGTACGCCTGGGCGCGGGCGGTCGGGACGGGGCGGCTGGTCTTCGTCGCCCTCGAGTTCGGCACCTACGACCGGGAGGAGGGGGCGGTGGCGCTGCGCGACGACCACGTGCTCCACGCCGCCGGGCCCGTCGACTGGGCGGCGCCGCAAACACGGCGTATCAAGGCCGCGCTGCGGCGCTTCTACCATCCCGACACGACCGATTGGGGCCAGATGGTGCTGTTCCGGAGCCGGCAGCTGATCTGCCAGGCGCTCGACGGGATGGCCCGCGAGGCCGCCGCGTCCTGATCACGACCGAGGTGACCTCGCGATGAAGCGGATCCTGGTGATCAACCCGAACAGTTCGGAGGAGACGACCCGGGCCATGGCCGAGGGCGTCGCCTTCCTTGCCCGCCCCGGGTCCGTCGCGGTCGACTGCGTGACCCTGCCGGAGGGGCCGCCGGGGATCGAGACCCAGCGGCACGTGGAGCAGGTGGTCCTGCCGCTGGCCGACCGGATCGCGGCCGAGCGCGCCGACGCCTACGTCATCGGCTGCTATTCCGATCCCGGCCTGCATCTGGCGCGGGAGACGGTGCCCGACCGCCCCGTGCTGGGCATCGCGGAGAGCGCCTACCTCGCCGCCATCGGCCTCGGCCAGCGCTTCGGCGTGGTCGCCATCCTCGACCGCTCGATTCCCCGCCACCTCCGCCATCTGCGACAGCTCGGCCTGATCGACCGGCTGGCGGGCGACCGGGCGCTGGGCATCGGGGTGGCGGGCCTGTCCGGGGCCGGCGTGGTCGACCGCATCGCCGAGGTCGGGCGGCGGCTGATCGACACCGACGGCGCCGACGTCCTCATCCTCGGCTGCGCCGGCATGGGGCGCCATCGTCCGGTGATCGAGGACCGCCTCGGCGTTCCCGTCGTCGACCCGGCGCAGGCCGCGGTGGCGCGCGCCCTGTCGCTGCTCGATCTCGGCTATCGGCGAACCGTCTGAGGACCCCGCCCATGACCCCCTTCGACCTTCTCGTCCGCGGCACGCTGATCCTGCCCGACGGGCGCCTGCCGGGCGGCTGGATCGCCGTGCGCGGCGGCACGATCGCCGCCATCGGCACCGGCGAGGCGCCGGCCGCCGCCGCCGTCCACGACGCCGGGACGGCGCTCGTGCTGCCGGGCGCGGTCGACGGCCAGACCCACGCGACCAGCTACAAGGGCCTCGCCGGGATGGCCGCGACCACGCGCTCGGCGCTGGCGGGCGGGATCACCACCATCGTCGACATGCCCTACGACAACCCCGACCCGCTGACCAACATGGCGCGGCTGGAGGCCAAGGTCGCGGCGGTGGAGGCGGGGGCGCACTGCGACGTGGCGCTCTATGGCACGGTCGCGCGCGGACAGGGGCCGGGGGCGCTGGAGGACCTGGCGAAGGCCGGCATCTGCGCGGTCAAGATCTCCGGCTTCCAGAACCATCCGGTCCGCTTTCCCCGCATCCCGCAGGACGAGACGCTGGACATCCTGGAGGCGTCGGTCCCGCTCGGCCTGCCGGTGGGCCTGCACAACGAGGACGAGGAGATCGTGCGGGCGCGGGTCGCCCGCTTCGTCGCGGCCGGCCGCACCGACGTCGCCGTCTATCCCGACAGCCGGCCGGAGGCGGCGGAGATGGCGGCCACGGCCGCCTTCCTCGAACTGGGTGCCGCGACGGGCGCCCACGTCCACATCGTCCATTTCTCCGCCCCGCGCGGCTACGACCTCGTCGCCCGCTACCGGGCGGAGGGGGTGCGGGCGACGGCGGAGCTGTGCGTCCACTACCTCCATTTCGACGCCGGCGTCGACGGGCCGCGGCTGGGCGCCCGGATGAAGGTCGGGCCGCCGATCCGGGCCGGGCGGCGCGAGGGGCTGTGGGCGGCGCTGGCGGCGGGCAAGGTGGACTTCGTCTCGTCCGACCATTCCAGCTGGCCCATCGACAGCAAGCTGACGCCCTCGATCTTCGACGCGGGCGCCGGCATCCCGGGGCTGGAGACGCTGGTCCCCTCGTTCTACACCGACCTCGTGGCGCGCGCGGACCCGGACCCGGCGCGCACCGTGGCGCTTCTGGTCTCGGCCGCGCCGGCCGCGTTCTTCGGCCTGACGCGCAAGGGCGAGATCCGGGTGGGGGCGGACGCGGACCTGATGGTGCTGGAGGAGACGCCCGTCCGCTTCGACGCCTCGACCACCCGCGACGGGCTGAACTGGAGCCCCTACGACGGCGAGACCTTCGCCGTGCGGGTCGCCGCCACCTTCGTGCGGGGCACGAAGGCGTGGGACGGCGCCGACGTGACGGTGACGCCCGGCCACGGCCGATACGTGCCGCGGACGCGCGGGTGAGGGCGGAGATCCCTTCGCTCTGGGCGGCGCTGTCCCCGCCGCCGCCCGACATGCCGCCGCTGGCGGGCGACGCGAGGGCGGACGTGGCGGTCGTCGGCGGCGGGTTCCTCGGGCTCTCGGCCGCCCTGCACCTCGCGGAGGGCGGGGCGGCGGTCGTCCTTCTGGAGGCCGAGACGGCCGGCTTCGGCGCCTCGGGCCGAAACACCGGCTTCGTGGTGCCGGCACTGAAGGCGACGCTGGGTCCCGACGACGTGCGCCGCGCGATCGGCCCCGGCCACGCCGACCGTCTGGTCGATCTCGTCGGCGGATCGGGGCGGGCGCTGTTCGACCTGATCGCGCGGCTCGGCATCGAGTGTTCGGCCGAGGAGATCGGGTGGCTCCAGCCGGCCCACACCGCCGCCGCCGCCAGGGTGCTGGAGACGAGGGCCTCGGAGTGGCACGCGACGGGGCGGGGGGACGTGAGGCTTCTGGACGCGGCGGAGACGGCGATCCGGCTCGGCACGGCCGGCTATCACGCGGCGCTCCTCGTGCCGACGGGCGGGCAGGTGAACCCCCTCGCCATGGCGCGCGGCCTCGCCGCCGCCGCGATCCGGGCCGGCGCCCGCGTCCACGCGGCGACCCCGGTGACGGCGCTCGACCGCGGCCCGGGAA
>CANGXM010000184.1 GCA_947457845.1 Rhodospirillales bacterium
CCCTGGATGCCGTGCCGGACAACGGCAGCAGACGGCGGACACCACATTGACCTGCTCCAGCCATCCAAGGCCATGGTGTGGCGCAGAGCGACCACGTAGAGAACCGTGAGCCCGGCGGTGATGTCTCCCAGGGGACCTCCTCGTCCCGACCGTCACGCCATCGACCGATCGCCATTGACAACGCCGATTAGAGAACGCCTTGGGACACGACCGAAGATTCCTTCAATACGACATCCTCCAAAGGTTAGATTCGGACAAGTTAAGGTCTGTCGTTACCGTCATGTACATCGTTTTCGGGCGTATCCGCCGTCTCTGGGAGCTTCCTGGCCGAAGGCCCCAGACCGGTCGATTTGAAGGAGCACTGCGACCAATGGCAGCATTCTTGCTTGGGGAGCCCATGTCTCCAACCGCTCCCACTCTGGATACAACGATGTGCCGAACTGACGCAAACCACAGCATGATAAGGATAGACGGCGCGGACACGACCGAGACGATGATCCTACCGGGTCGCGTCATCTGGATCACCGGCCTGTCGGGAGCCGGCAAGACGACCCTCGCCCGCGCCCTGCAGGCACGACTGCGGGCGCAGGGCCGCAATCCGATCCTCCTCGATGGGGACGGAATCCGCGAACTGATGCCCGGTTCGAGCGGACATGACCGCGCCTCGCGCCTCGCGCTCGCCCGTTTCAACGGACGGCTGTGCCGGATGCTGGCCGACCAAGGGCAGGACGTGCTGTGCGCGACGATATCGCTGTTCCACGAGGTCCAGGCATGGAACCGGGCCCATATCGCCCAGTACGTCGAGGTGTTCCTCGACGTGTGCCTGGACGAGCTCCGGCGCCGCGATCCGCTGGGCCTCTACGCCCGCCATGACCGGGGCGAGGTGCGGGACGTGGTCGGACTCGACCTCCCGGCCGAGTTCCCGCTGCGGCCGGACCTGCGCCTCGTCCCCGCGCCGGTGTCGGACATGGCGGCGGCGGTCGCCGCCCTCCTAGAGGCGTCGGCGCCATGACCGACACGCCGGTCCTCGCCAGCAAGGGACGGACGCTCGACGCCCTCTCCGGCCGCCTGCGGACAGCGCGGATCCTGCCGCTCGTTCGGCTGACAGTGGACTGCTGGCACGCGACGCGCGATCCGGCGGCCATCGTGGCCCGTCTGGGCGAGGGTCCCCTGATCGTCCGGTCGAGTGCCGCCGGGGAGGACGGAGCGACGGCGTCGCTCGCGGGCCGCTATCTCTCGGTTCCCGACGTGACGGGTACCGACGCTCTTACCGAGGCGCTCGACCGCGTCGTCGCGTCCTACGGCACCGGCGATGCGTTGCGGGACGAGGTGCTGGTCCAGCCGCAGCTGCGCGGCGTCACGCTCGTGGGCGTCGTCTTCTCGCGCGACCCGAACACCGGTGCGCCCTATCGGGTCGTGAACGTCCACGACGGCGCCGACACCGCGGCCGTCACCGCCGGCAAGGCGGGGACCCGAATCGTGGTCCGATCGGCGACGGCACCCGTCCCGCCGCCGCCGGACCTCGCTGCCGTCTTCGCCCTGGTCGAGGAACTGGAAGGCCTGTTCCCGGACGTCCCGCTCGACGTCGAGTTTGCGGTCGCGGAGGGGACGCTCCACCTCCTCCAGGTCCGCCGCCTCGCCGCCGCCCCGGCCGCCGTCCGACCCGAGGTGCATGCCCGAACCCTCGAGCGCATCGCGGATGCGGTCACCGCCGGTCGCCGGCCTCATCCGTTCCTGCACGGTCGCACGACGGCATACGGGGTGATGCCGGACTGGAACCCGGCCGAGATGATCGGTGTACGCCCGCGTCCGCTGGCGCTGTCTCTCTACCGGGAACTGGTGACGGACTCGATCTGGGCCTACCAGCGGCACAACTACGGCTACAAGAACCTCCGCAGCTTCCCGCTGATGGTGGATTTCTGCGGACTGCCCTACGTCGACGTCCGCGTCAGCTTCAACTCCTTTGTCCCGGCCGACGTCGACGACCGCCTCGCCGGCCGGCTCGTCGACCACTACGTCGAGCGGCTCCTGTCGGCGCCGGAGCTGCACGACAAGGTCGAGTTCGAGATCGTCTTCTCCTGCTACAGCTTCGACCTCGACGACCGGATGCGGGTGCTGGCGGACGCCGGCTTCTCCGCCGACGACCGGGCCGCGCTGGCGGATAGCCTGCGGCGCCTGACCGGCCGGATAATCGATCCGCGGACGGGCTTATGGCGGGCCGACCGCGACCGGATCGAGACACTGGAGGCCCGCCGCGCCCGGCTCGACAACGCCGCCCTCGGCAGCGTCGAGCGGCTCTACTGGCTACTCGAGGACTGCAAGCGGTACGGCACCCTCCCGTTCGCCGGGCTCGCTCGCGCTGGTTTCGTCGCGGTGCAGATCCTGAAATCGCTGGTCGCCGTCAGCGTGTTCTCCCCGGCGGACTACGATGCCTTCATGGGCGGTCTCTCCACCGTTTCGGGCCAACTCGCCCACGACGTCGGAACGCTGGACCGGGCGGCCTTCCTGACCCGCTACGGACACCTCAGGCCGGGCACCTACGACATCCGCTCGCCTCGCTATGACGAGGCGCCCGACCTCTACTTTGACTGGGAGGCGGCGCGCATCGCCTGCACGCCCGAGCATGGTCGCCCCTTCGCGCTGAGCCTCCCGCAGATGCGGGAGATCGCCCGCCTGCTCGCCACCCACGGGCTTGAGCCCGACGTGGTCGGGCTTTTCGAGTTCCTGCAGGCGGGGATCGAATTGCGCGAATCCGCGAAGTTCCGCTTCACCCGGAACGTCAGCGACGCCTTGTCCCTCCTGGGCGACTACGGCGCCTCGCTCGGCTTCGACCGAGAGGACATGTCCTTTGTCGATGTGCGCACCGTCTACCGCCTCCAGGGCGGCAGCGACGATCCGCGCGCCGCGATCGCGGCGGCGGTCCACGAAGGGCGGGAACGCCACGCCACGACGCTGGGGCTCTGGATGCCCCCGGTGGTACGCGATCCGACGGACGTCTGGCAGTTCGAGGTGCCGGCGACCATCCCGAACTTCGTCACCCAGCGATCCGTCACCGCACCCGTGGTTTCCCACGCCGACAGGGACCGGCTGGCCGGAGCCATCGTGGCCATCCCCAACGCCGATCCAGGGTTCGACTGGCTCTTCTCATGGCCGATCGCCGGGCTCGTCACCGCCTACGGCGGCGCCAACTCGCACATGGCGATTCGAGCCGGGGAACTGGGTCTGCCGAGCGTGATCGGCGCTGGCGAGGCGCAGTTCGGCCTCTGGTCGCGCGCCGCCCTGCTGCGGATCGACTGCGCGGCCCGCCGTGTGGAGGTGCTGCGGTGAGGCCGGTGCTAGTCGCGGTCAGCCAACGGGTGGACGCGCATCCGGACCGGGGGGAACGGCGCGACGCGTTGGACCGGCGGATGACCGCCTGGATCCTGGCGACGGGCGCCCTGCCGGTGCCGGTGCCGAACACGCTCGCCGAAGCGCACGCCCTGGCCGGCTGGCTCGACGCGGTGCGGCCGGCCGCGCTGTTGCTCTCCGGCGGCAACGACGTGGGCGCGGAACCCGTGCGCGACGCGACCGAGCGGTCGCTCCTCGCCTGGGCGGCCGAAGGATCCCGCCCGGTCCTCGGCATCTGCCGGGGCTTCCAAATGATGGCGGTCGCGTCCGGCGGCACGCTGGTCCGCCGTGTCGGCCACACGGGCACGCGTCATGGGATCGCACCGGACGAGGGCCCGGCGCGCACTGTGAACAGCTACCATGATTTCGGGCTTGCCGGCCTGCCGCCCGGCTACCGGGCGACGGCGCTGGCGGACGACGGGACGATCGAGGCTGTCCGCCACGCGGAGCGGCCGTGGGAGGGATGGATGTGGCACCCAGAGCGCGAACCTGCGTTCGACCGGGCGGACCTCGACCGGGCGGCGACCCTGTGGGAGGCGGCGCCTTGCGGGCGGTGATCCTTGCGGCCGGCCGGGGCAGCCGCCTCGGCGCGCTGACCGACGACGGTCCGAAGGGGCTGGTCCCGCTCGGGGGCCGTCCCCTCATCGAATGGCAGATCGCGGCGCTGCGGGCGGCCAGGATCGAAGACATTGCGCTGGTCACGGGCTACCGGGCCGAGCGGTTGGTCCCCTACGGCCTGCCCTGCTTCCACAATCCGGACTGGGCCGAGACCAACATCGTCGCCTCGCTCGACCGCGCCGCCGACTGGCTGTCGCGCACGCCCTGCCTCGTCAGCTACTCCGACATCTTCTACGAGCCGGCGGCACCGGCGATGCTACTCGCCTGCGACGCCCCGCTGGCGATCACCTCGGGCGAGCGGTGGCGGGACATCTGGGCCTCCCGCTTCGCCGACTCGCTGGCTGACGCCGAGACCTTCCGGGCCGCCCCGGACGGAACGCTGCTCGACATCGGCGGACGGCCGACGTCCCTCGAAGAGGTGGAGGGCCAGTACATGGGCCTACTACGGTTCGAACCAGCCGGTTGGACAGCGTTCCGCGCGGTCGCCGGGGCCAGCGGTCCGGACTGGCGGCGGCAGCTGCACATGACGGGGGCTCTCAGGGCCTGCATCGACGCAGGCGGTCCGGCGGTCCGCGTTCTTCGGTATGAGGGACGGTGGGGTGAGATCGATGAACCATCCGACCTCGCGGTCTATGCGCATCCGGACCTCGCGCCGTCGCCCGTACCAAAGGCTGACGGCGTCGTTTCGGGGGTACACCCCACATGAGCCTGGAGTCCCCCTTGGCCGCAACGGACCATCGTCTAGGCCTGAAACGTCTCGCCGCTGGCGATTTGGCAGGGGCAGCCGAGGCTCTCGTCCGTGCGACCGGCGCGGCCCCCGGCGATCCGGCCCCGCTCGCTGACCTCGGGTCGGTCCTCCGGCGCCTCGGGCGGCTGGCGGAGGCCGAGCGCACGCTGCGCCGGGCGATGGCCCTTGATCCCAGGCGGGCCGCAACCTTCGACGCGATGGCGACGACGTTCCTAGAGGCCGGACGGCCTGTACAAGCAGTGTCCGCGGCGCGCCGCGCGACGATGCTGGCGCCCAAGGAACCGATCTTCCGGGTCACTCTGGCGATGGCCCTCTTCGCCTCCGGCGACCGCACGGGCGCAGTCCGATTGCTGGAGGAGGCGATCGCCCGGGAGACCGAACCTCCGGCCATCCTACTCTCGGTGCTGGGGAGCCTCCACGCGGAAATGGGCGATCCACATGGCGCGATCGACATCTTCGAACGGCTCCTCGATCGCGATCCGGACGATGCGGCCTTACGGAGCGCCCGAGAGAGTGCTTTCGAGCGTCTGCGCTCCGACACGCTGCGGGATGATCCGACGGGCGAGGCGCTCGCCAGGGCAACGACCGAGCACCACGTGGTGCGGGAGGGACACGGCGTGTTCTGGTTCAACGCACGGTCGCCGACGTCGGAGGAGCCCCGGTTCCTCGTCCTCACCACCGGCAACTGCGGGGCAATCTGGTACACGTCCGCACTGAACATCCATCCCGGGATCCTCGCAAACTGCGGGATCGACCATCCGATCGAGGCCTTCTTCAACTTCCCGCTCAAGAAGGACGGCGCGCATTTCTTGCGATACAGCGGACCGGAACACTTCCGTCACGGCGTCACCCCGGCGTTCCGCAGGACGCTTTCGGAGGTCCACGGGATCGGGTTCCAGGTCGGCCGCCGTTTCCACCACCGCCTGCCGTCCTACGTCTTCGACGAGTTGGAGGGGCTTCCCTTCGCTACCGACCACGCGGCGATCGGATCGGTCCATGCATTTGGACCGCTGGAGTTCCTGGGCTATTACGTACGGAACCGTGGAGTCCTGGGTAGACGGCGCATGGTCGTCGCGAACATGATCCGGCACCCGCTAGCGCGCGTCGAATCCTTTATGAAGGCTTTGGTCCACTACGATCTTAAGTCGATCCGTCCACGGGTCCTAGATTTCGTCTCGCGCAATCCGGAGGACTTCCGGGCGCTCCGGCGGGCGTTCGGGATCGACCTCGACGATCCCCGGGTCGTGGCGACCCTCTTCACCTTCCGGATCATCCGGAACGTGACCTGGCTAGCCCAGGAAACCCGGACCTTCTCCGGGATGCGGGCGCTCAGGATGGAAGATCTGCAGGAGGACCGGGACTACTTCAGGTCCGCCTTCACATACCTCACCAGCGGCAGGTTGGTCGCGGACGACGCCTACCTAGACGAGGTGTTCAAGCCTGCCAACCTCGGCCTCGGCCGGCGCGGGGACATTCCGCAGGGAACGCGTCCACCGTCCGCGCGCGACCAGTGGGAAGGATGGAGCGACTTCGAGCGGGCCGAGTTCCTGCGTTGTTGCCGGGAGGACGGCATTCCCGACATCTACGCTCCCCACGGATACGACTTCTCCTACGTCCGTTGACCCTGTCCCGGATCAGCGCAGCTGCGCAGTCCAAATCCGGGTCGTGTAGGGGACGACAACGGAGGTGAGGCCACGGGCGGCGACGAAGCCGGCGATCCCGGCCAGGACCGCCGGTAACCGATCTCCGGCCTGCCGCTGCAGCGTGGCGTGGGATTCCCAAGCCCGGATCCAGTCCACGGCCGGCACTGTGTGTAGGATGCGGCCCTCGATCCGCTCGACCGCACCGAACAGTCCGCTCCCCTCGATCACCGCCGTCTGATCCTCGCGGCGCGTACCATAATCGTAGTCGGGCACGAGCGCATGGATCATGGCTTCCACCTCCGCCTGGAACGGATCATCCAGGTCGCGGTGGTTCCACATGCAGGCGAACCAGGCGCCCGGCTTCCCGATCCTGGCCGTCTCCAGCATCGCCAGGGACCGGTCTGTGACGTTGAAGGATGATCCGAAGGTCACGAGGTCGTAGCGACCGGCGGGTCGCCCCGTCGCCTCTCCCGTGCCGTCGAACCACGCCACCCTGGTACGGTCGGCGGTACGCCTAAGACCGATCTCGCGCATCGCGTCGTTCGGCTCCACCGCGTCGACCATCAGACCACGATCGAGCAGGGGCAGCGTCAGGTGCCCCACGCCGGCGCCGACGTCGCAGACGAGATGGCCGGGCCGGGCGCCGGTCAGCGCGCAGAGGGCATCGATCGCGTCCGGCGCGTAGTCCGGTCGCATCACGTAAGACGGTGCGAGCGCGGTGTAGTCCCACTTCATGTTCGCGACCACCGACCCGTCCTCCGCGACCACACGCTCCCGTCAGGCTCCCGTGGCCCGCCGGTGCCGATCGTACCAGTCGCGCCGTGCATGGAGAAGAAGCGGCCGCAGCGCCGGCGGCACCTGCTCCATCCAGGGGCCGAGGCTCAGCAGGTGGCTGCGGTGGATGCGCCCCCCCATGCTGCGCGAGCCCGCGTGCCGCCGGTAGAGGAACAGCGGGTCGGGCACCACCTCCAGCCGGTGGCCGCGCGCCACCGCCGCCGAGAAGAGGTGGAAGTCCTCGAACACGAAGTCCTTGTCGTCGACGTGCCCGCCCAGCGCGTCGTAGGTCGCGGCCCTGATCAGCGCGTTGTTGTCGCCGAGGCAGTTCACGAAGACCGCCAGCGCCGGGCAGGCGCCGACCGGCGTCCAGTCGACCCCCACCCGCGGATGGGCGGGGTCCGGGCCGTCCAGCAGGGCCACCGGCGGCGGTCCCAGGTCGGACGCCGGGTGCCGGCCGGGGATGCAGGTCAGCACGTCGGCGCCCGAGCGGGCGGCCACGGCGAAGTGCGCGATCTCGTGCGCGAGCGCCAGATTGTCGTCGTCCATGAACAGGAGGTGGGTGCCCGTCGCCGCCCGCCGGGCCGTGCGCCGGGCCGCCGCGGGGCCGGCGTTCGCGTGCCGCAGCACGGTCCAGCCGCGCGCTGCGAACGGACCCTCCAGATCCCGCACCACGGCGCGGGCCTCGGGGTCGGTGCTGCCGTCCTCGACCAGCACCACCTCGAAATCGCCCGACGTCTGGGCGAACAGCGACGCCGCCGCCTCGCGCAGCGGGCCGGTCCGGTTGAAGGTGGGCAGGCACACCGAGATCCGGGGGGGGGCCTCCGGCGTGGACGCCGTACGGACCGGGGCCGCGGCCAGCGTCGCGAGCAGGGCTGCCGCGTCGCCGTCGTCGGCCAGGAGCAGCGTCGGCGGCAGCGCGAAACCGGCCGCAGCCATGGCGATGGCGTCCGCCGCGGCGGCGAAGACGACGCCGTCCGCCCGGCGCACCGTCTCCCGCTCCAGGAAGTCGAGCTCCACGTCGGTACGGCCGTCGGGGAAGGCGTGCGCGGCGACCAGCGCCGCCGCCCGCGTGCGCCCGCCGACGACCCACAGGCCGGTGCCCGCATGGGCGAGGCCGAGGTCGCGGGCGATGCAGGCGTAGTGCCCGGTCGCGAAGGGGTCGCGGAACAGCACGTGGTCGAACCGCCGCGCCGCCAGCCGGTGGTGGACCAGGAGCGCGCGCAGCGGCGCGTGGCGGTGGGTGGGGGCATGGGCGGCGGCGAGGTCCACCTCCTCCACCCCCTCCGCCGCCGGTCCGGGCAGGCCCGCCAGCGTCCCGTCCATCAGCACGACGCGGGCTCCGGCGCGGGCCAGCGCGGCGGCGAAGGGACGGTCGGCGACGCCTCCCACAACGCAAACCTCC
>CANGXM010000185.1 GCA_947457845.1 Rhodospirillales bacterium
GCCCTGGCGCACGCGGGCGTGGAGGAGGCGATGACCTACGTGTCGGCCGCCGGCGGCGCCTTCCTCGAATGGCTGGAGGGCAAGACCCTCCCGGGGGTGGCGGCGCTGGAGGGGTGAGGGTGACGGCATCGCCAACCTTCCCCTTCCCTACGCCGGGCGGATCGGGTTAACAATTCGTAAACTATCGAATGGGGCCGCGAGATCCGACGGTCGGACGGCGGGGGAACGGGCGCATGCACGCGGCGGACAGGCTGGAGGACGAGAGCGGGCGGCTCACGGCGCTGCGTCGCTATCATGTGCTGGACACGGCCGAGGAACCGCCGTTCGAGACCATCGTCGACCTCGTCGAGCAGGTGCTGGCCGTCCCGATCTGCGCCGTCACGCTGATCGACAACCAGCGGCAGTGGTTCAAGGCGCGGCGCGGGATCGGGGTGGGCGAGACGCCGCGCAACTTCTCGTTCTGCGCCCACGCGATCCGCGACTACGGCCCGATGCTGGTGCCCGACGCCACCCAGGACCCCCGGTTCGCCCAGAACCCGCTGGTCACCGGCGAGCCGCGCATCCGCAGCTACGCGGGCGTGCCGCTGACCACCCCTGACGGCTACAACGTCGGCAGCCTCTGCGCCATCGACGTCCGGCCGCGCCAGTTCGCGAACAATGAGGTGGCGATCCTGTCGAACTTCGCCCGCCTGATCGTGGACGAGCTGGAACTGCGAGAGATCGCGTCGGTCGATCCGCTTACCGGCGTCATGTCGCGCCGGACGTGGATGGAGGTCGCGAACAAGGAGGTGGCGCGGACCCGTCGCCACGGAGGGACCCTGTCGCTCGTCGCCCTCGACATCGACCGGTTCAAGCGGATCAACGACACCCACGGCCACCCGGCCGGCGACCGGGTGCTGCGCGCGGTCGCCTCGGCCATCGGCGACATGCTCCGCGTTTCCGACAGCCTCGGTCGCCTCGGCGGCGAGGAGTTCGCCATCCTCCTCCCGGAGACGCCCACGCTGGCCGCCCGCAACCTCGCCGAACGCTGCCGCGTCGCGGTCGAGGGGGTGCGGACGCCGGTGGAGGAGGGGACGATCGCGGCGACGTCCAGCTTCGGCATCGCCACCTTCCGCCCGGGGATCGACACGCTCGACAGCTGGCTCCAGCGGGCCGACCGGGCGCTCTACCAGGCGAAAAACGAGGGCCGGAACCGCTGCGTCCTGGCCGAGGTGCCGGCCGACCCGGCGGCCGCGACGGAGCGTTAGGGCGAACCGATCCACGGACGGGTCGGCTGCGCGGTCATCGCGCGATCAGGTGAAAATGCAGGTACGTCACGTGTTGGAGCGCCGGGCCGTTCGTGACGAGCCGATAGTTCTGGGCGTCGAACGTCGCGGCCAACGCCGGCACCATGGCGAAGCAATCCATGATGAACGGCTGATCGTCGACGGTCAGTTCCCCGATGTCGCGGGCGTCATGCTTCGGGACCAGGACGAGATGGACCCGAGCCTCGGGCTGCGGATGGCGGAGGGCGAGACAACGATCCGTCTCGGCCACGATGCCGGGAACCCACCCGGGCAGCATCCGGATGCCGACCGATGCGACAAGTCCGGCCAGATCCCGCGGCCGGTAGCAGGTGGACCCGCAGTCGGGGAGCGCGATGACGGATCGCGGAACGCTGCGGGAAAACAGCGTCCCCCCGATCAGAACGCCGAGCGCGACGAGCGCGAGGCCGATCATCCCGTCACGTGGGCGCATGCACCCTCTCCGGTCCTGCGGCAGGCCGACCCCGGCATCCTGCGTGATCCATCGCGATCACGCCACCGGGCGCACCGGTCGCGACATCGAACGCCGTCGGCACCGCGGGGACGATCGCGGCCCGCCCGGACGTGAAAAGGGCCGCCCCTCCCCGCAGGGAGGGACGGCCCCCAACACGCATACGACTGCGGTCCATCCGGACCGCGGACCGGCGTCAGCCGATACGGAACCCCTGGAGGATCCCGGACGCGGTCGCGGTGGACGGCAGCTCAGAATGGTGAGACACGCGATCACCTCCTTTCCGTTGTTGAAGCCTGAACGCGAGTATGGCCGCCCGGCGGGCGGATTCCCAGATCCTTTCGCGATGCCGCGCCCGTCGTCTCCGAATGGCCCGGCCCGGGTGCGTCAGCCGGCCCCGTCCGGCACCATCAGCAGCACGATCATCTCGGCGACGCAGGCGGGCTTCGGCCCGCCGTCGATCGCCATCGTCGCCTCGATGGCGCAGCGCACGCCCGCCGGGCCGGGCTCCACCGCCAGAAGGCGGAAGCGCGGGCGGAGCACGGCGCCCGCCGGCACGGGTGCCGGAAAGCGTACCCGGCCGAGGCCGTAGTTGAGCGATCCCGTCGCGGGGTCGAGCGCGAACACGGCGTAGAGCGCCCGCGGGAAGAGGGAGAGGGTGAGGTAGCCGTGGGCGACCGTGCCGCCGAACGGACCCTCGCGGGCCGCGCGCGCCCGGTCGACGTGGATCCACTGGTCGTCGCCCGTGACGGCGGCGAAGGCGTCGATCGTCGCCTGCGTCACGGTCACCGGCGGCCCCTCGCCCAGGTCGCGGCCCACGGCGGCCAGAAGATCGTCCACCGTCGCGAATCGCGCCATCACCCCCACCCTCCGTCGTCCGATCCTGTCCGACAGTAGCGTGCCGGACCGGCCGCTTCACCATCGTCGGAACGGATGCGCGGGCGGGCGCCGGGGGTGTAGGGTCGACCTCCGCCTTTCCCGTGCCCGGATTCGACCGATGCGACTGCGCTGGACCGAGGAACAGATCGCCTTCCGCGCCGAGGTGAGGGCCTGGATGCACGCGAACGTGCCGCTGGACATGCGCCGCGCCACGGTGGAGGGCCGGCGCCTGTCCAAGGCGACGCAGGTCGCCTGGCAGAAGGCGCTGCACGGGCGCGGCTGGATGGCGCCGCACTGGCCGGTCGAGCACGGCGGGACGGGCTGGGACCCCGTCCGCATCCACATCTTCGAGGACGAGATGGCGGCGGCGGGCGGCGGGCCGCCGGTGCCCTTCGGCGTGAGCATGGTGGGCCCGGTGATCGTCCGCTTCGGCACCGAGGCGCAGAAGACGCGGTTCCTGCCGCGCATCCTGTCGTCGGAGGACTGGTGGTGCCAGGGCTTCTCCGAGCCAGGCGCGGGATCGGACCTCGCGGGGCTGCGCACCCGGGCGGAGCCGGCCGACGGGCGCTGGGTGCTGAACGGCCAGAAGACGTGGACGACGCTGGCCCAGCACGCCGACATGATCTTCGTCCTCGCCCGAACCGAACCCGACGCGGCGAAGCCGCAGCAGGGGATCTCCTTCCTGCTGGTTGACATGCGGACGCCCGGGATCACCGTGCGCCCGATCGTGACGATCGACGGCGAGCACGAGGTGAACGAGGTCTTCTTCGACGACGTGTCGGTCCCGGCGGAGAACCTCGTGGGCGAACGGGGCCAGGGCTGGACGATCGCCAAGTTCCTGCTTGGCAACGAGCGGACGGGCATCGCCCGCGTCGGCCAGTCCAAGCGCTGGCTGGAGCACCTCAAGACGATCGCCCGGGCCGAGGAGGTGGACGGGACGAAGCTGATCGACGAGCCGCGCTTCCGCGCCAAGGTGGCGGCGGTCGAGACGGACCTGATGGCACTCGAGATCACCGCCCTGCGCATGGCGACGGCGGGATCGGGCGACGGCGACGGGGCGGCGGGCGGCGCCGGGCCCTCGATCCTCAAGATCCGCGGCAGCGAGATCCAGCAGCGGCTGACCGAACTCGCGATGGAGGCGGTCGGCCCGGCCGCCCTGCCCTTCCAGCCGAACGCGCTCGAGCCCGGGTGGAACGGCGAGCCCTTCGGCCCGGCCCACGCCGCCCCGGCGGCACCGCACTATCTCGGCTGGCGCAAGGTTTCCATCTACGGCGGTTCGAACGAGATCCAGCGCAACATCTTGGCAAGAGCGCTTCTCGGCCTGTAGATCAACGCTTTAATTCTAACTATCTGATCGGTTGCCCTCACGTGGTCAGGAATCGGGCCCCCTTCGCCCTGCTCGTCGTCGTCGGCGTGCTTCTGACGGCGTCGCTCGTGGTCCTGCTGCTGCTGGGCACGCGCGCGGTGGAGCGGCGGGACGCGCTCGCCTCCTCGGGACGCGACAGCATCGCCTGGGCCGGCTTCCAGCTGGGGGCAGAGCAGCTGCGCCTCGTGGACGCGCTGCGCCGCCTGCGCCACGGCGAGGCGGAGTGGGACGAGGCGGCGCTGCGCTTCGACGTGTTCGCGAGCCGGCTCATCGTCGTGCGCGCGCCCTCCTACGCCGTCGCCGCGGCCGGCCGCCCCCCCTACGATCGCGCGCTGGAGGCGGTGGGCGCCTTCGTGGCCCGCTACGGCCCCGTGGTGGACGCGGGCGAGCCCGACGGCGCGACCGCCGAAGCCATGCTGAGGGACGCGGTCGCGTTGCGCAGCGCCGTTCAGGGCCTTTCGCTGGAGCTCTCCGAGATCGGCCAGTTCATCCTCGACGGGGACCGCGACGACATCCGGTCCTTCTATTCCCGCGCGATCGTCGGCATCCTCACGGTCGGCCTGCTGATCGTCGCCTTCGCCGGGCTGGCCCTGTTCCTCATCTGGCGCTACGCACGGGCCTCGCAGTCGCTCACGGTCGAGAAGGAGCGGTTCGTCAACGCGATCGAGAGCCTGTCGGACGGGTTCGTCATGTTCGACGCCGACGACCGGCTGGTGGTGACCAACGCCCGCTTCCGCGAGTTCTACGCCCGCAGCGCCCGCGCGCTGGTGCCCGGCACGTTGTTCGAGGACATCATCCGCGAGGGGGCCCGCAACGGCGAGTATCCGCAGGCGGGCGACGACATCGAGGCCTTCGTGGCCGAGGTGACGGCGTGGCACCGCCGGACGGCCGGCCAGTTCGAGCGGCTGCTGTCCGACGGCCGCTGGGTCCTGATCTCCGAACGGCGCACGCCGGACGGCGGAACGGTGGGCATCCGCACCGACATCACGGTGCTCAAGCGCGCGATGGAGGAGCTAGCGCGCGCGAAGGAGGCGGCGGAGGCGGCCTCCAGCGCCAAGAGCGGCTTCCTCGCCGCCATGAGCCACGAGGTCCGCACGCCCATGAACGGCGTGCTGACGACGCTGAAGCTCCTCGCCTCCACCGACCTCGACCGCGAGCAGCGGGAGTTCGTGGACCTGACGCTCCAGTCGGGGAGCATCCTCCTCGACATCCTCAACGACATCCTCGACTACTCCCGCGTCGAGGCGGGGCAGCTTCCGATCGAGGCCGTCGCCACCGATCCCGCGGCGGTGATCAGCCAGGTGGTCCGCCTGTTCGAGGCGTCGGCCTGGGAGAAGGGGATCGAACTCCGGTGGGAGCCGCCCGCCACCCGGCGGGACCGGCTGATGCTCGACCCGCTGCGGCTGCGCCAGATCGTCGCCAACCTCGTCGGCAACGCCATCAAGTTCACCGAGGAGGGCGAGGTGCTGGTCGATCTCGCCGTCGTCCCCGGCTCGGGCGCGCACGATACGGTGGTGATCCGCGTGGTCGACACCGGGATCGGCATCGCGCCCGAGGCGCTGCCGACCCTCTTCGACCGTTTCACCCAGGCCGACGCCGGCCTCGCCCGGCGCTTCGGCGGCACCGGCCTCGGCCTCTCGATCTCCCGGGCGCTGGCGCGCCTGATGAACGGCGACGTGACGGTGGAAACCCGGCCGGGCACCGGGAGCACCTTCGTCTGCCGCATCGTCGCGGAGCGCGCCCCGCCCGGCGCCACGGCGCCGGACGAGACGACGATGGACGACGGCCCGGCCGCCGCGGTGCCGATCGCGGACCTGCGCCGGCCGGAGGGGCGGGAACCGCACATCCTCGTCGTCGAGGACAACCCGGTGAACCAGACCGTGATCGGTCACCTCCTGTCGCGGTTCGGCTGCCGGTTCGAGGTGGCGGGCGACGGGGAGGCGGCGATCGAGGCCGTCGTCCGCGACCGGTTCGACATGATCTTGATGGACATCCAGATGCCGGGGATGAGCGGCATCGAGGCCACGCGCGCGATCCGCGCCATGGATGGGGCCGTGGCCCGGACCCCGATCGTCGGTCTGTCCGCCAACGCCATGGAGGGCGACGGCGACGCCTTCATCCGGGCCGGGATGGACGACTACATCACCAAGCCAATCGACATCCCCCGCCTGCGCGCCACGATCGACCGCTTCGCCGGTCCCTGAGGACGCCAAGGGTCGACCCGTGGTCCTGGGCGGCGGCGGGCGCGGGCGGCGGCGCGATCAGATCGGCAGCGCCACCGTCGCCTTGATCTCCTCCATCACCGCATAGGTGTGGGTCTGGCGGATGCCGGGCATGCGGGTGAGCACGTCGCCCAGGAACGCCCGATAGGCGTCCATGTCACGCACCCGCGCCTTGATGAGATAGTCGAACCCGCCCGCCACCATGTGGCACTCCAGCACCTCCGGCGTCCGGCGCACGGCGCGTGCGAAGGCGTCGAAGACGTCCGGCGTGGAGCGGTCGAGATAGACCTCCACGAAGATCAGCAGCGGCCGGTCGAGCTGGACCGGGTCGAGCAGTGCCGCATAGCCCCGGATCACGCCCCGATCCTTCAGCCGGCGCACCCGCTCGTGACAGGCCGCGGCCGACAGGCCGACCCGCTGGGCGAGGTCGGCGTTGGTGATCCGCCCGTCCGTCTGCAGCACCCGCAGGATGCGGAGGTCCGCGTCGTCCATCCGAAGATCCTTTCCACAGGCGCCGCCACGGCGAAGATACGTCGGAAATCATACCGAAGGAACGGAGCCAATCTTGCGATCCTGCCGATATTCTGAAGATCACATCGGATACGGGAGGGCGTGATGGCGGACGGCGGTTTCGGCGCAGGCTTGGGCGGCGCGCTGGCGCGTGTGCGGGCGCTGTACCGGGCGGACGAGGCGGCGGTCGTCGCCGACATGCTGGCGGCGGCCCGCGCGATGGCACCCCCTCACGGGCCCGTGCGCGCCCGGGCGGAGGATCTCGTCGCCCGCTGCCGCGAGGCCGCGGGGTCGAGCCGGCTGATCCAGCCCTTCCTGCACGAGTTTCGCCTGTCGACCGACGAGGGCGTCGCGCTGATGCGCCTCGCCGAAGCGTTCCTGCGCGTGCCCGACCCCGAAACGCGCGAGGCCCTCGTGCGCGACAAGCTCGCACAGGGCGACTGGGAGGAGCATCTCGGCCGATCCGACAGCGCGCTCGTCAACCTCGGCAGCTTCGCCCTGTCGCAGACCAAGCGCCTGTTCGCCGGCGGGCCCGAACGGGCGACGGTGCAGGGCCTCCTCGCCCGTCTCGGCGCGCCCGTGGTGCGGCAGGCGGTGGCGGCGGCGATGCGGCTTCTCGGCGAGCAGTTCGTCCTCGGCCGCACGATCGAGGAGGCCACGCGCCGCGCGCGGACGCTGGAGAAGGCCGGCTTCATCCATTCCTACGACATGCTGGGCGAGGGCGCGCTGACCGCCGCCGACGCCGCCCGCCATCACGCCGCCTACGTCGCGGCCATCCGCCACCTCGGCACCGTGGCGCCGCCGGGCCCGGTGGAGCGGCGGCCGACGATCTCGATCAAGCTGTCGGCCCTCCACCCGCGCTACGAGCAGGCGCAGGCGGCGCGTGCGGCGGCCGACCTCGCCGACCGGCTGGTCGAACTCGCCACGATGGCCCGCTCCGTCGGCATCGGGGTGACGGTGGACGCGGAGGAGGCCGACCGTCTCGACCTGTCGCTCGCCATCCTGGAGCGCGCCACGGGTGCCTCGGATCTGGCCGGCTGGGACGGGTTCGGCTTCGCGGTCCAGGCCTATCAGAAACGGGCGCGGGCGGTGATCGGCTGGGCGGCGGACCTCGCCCGGGCGCGCCGCATGCGCTTCATGGTGCGTCTCGTGAAGGGCGCCTACTGGGACACCGAGATCAAGCGCGCGCAGGAGCGCGGGACCGAGGACTTCCCCGTCTTCACCCGCAAGGCGGGGACCGACGTCTCCTATCTCCTCTGCGCCCGCGCCATGCTGGACGAGGGTGCCATCCTGCCGGCCTTCGCCACCCACAACGCGCTCACCGTCGCGACCATCCTCGAATGGGCGGGCCGGCGGCGGGACTTCGAGTTCCAGCGCCTGCACGGCATGGGCGACGGTCTCTACGACCGCCTCGTGGCCGAGGAGGGGCAATCGTGTCGGATCTACGCGCCGGTCGGCTCCCACACCGACCTGCTCGCCTATCTCGTCCGCCGGCTTCTGGAGAACGGGGCCAACAGTTCCTTCGTCAACCAGATCGCCGAGCCCTCGCTGTCGATCGACGCGGTGCTGACCGACCCGGTGGAGACGCTGTCGCGCGCGACCTCCCCGCGCCATCCGCGGATCGCGCTCCCGCGCGCGCTCTACGGGGCGGAGCGGGCGAACGCCGCGGGTCTCGACCTGTCCGATCCCGCGGTGCTGGCGGACCTCGACGCGTCGCTGCGGCGGCACTGGGCCGAACGGCCGGAAGCCGCCGCGCTGGTCGACGGGCAAGCGTCGGGCGGGCCGGCCGAACCCGTGCGCAACCCGTCCGAGCTGTCGCGC
>CANGXM010000186.1 GCA_947457845.1 Rhodospirillales bacterium
CCCGGCGCCCCCAGACCCGGCGCCCGCCGCCCGCGGGGACGGCCCCGTCCTCCGCTTCGTGAAGGAGTTCGTGGAGAGCCCGATCGCCGTCGTCGGCCTTGTCGTCTTCGTGGCGATCGTGCTGTCGGCGGTGTTCGCGCCCTTCATCTCGCCCCAGAACCCGTTCGACCTCGGCCAGATCGACATCATGGACGGCCGGCTTCCGCCGGGCGCGGAGAGCGGGGACGGCAAGATCGTCTTCCACCTCGGCACCGACGACCAGGGCCGCGACATGGTCTCGGCCATCCTCTACGGGCTGCGCACGAGCCTGATGGTGGGCGCGTCGAGCGCCATCCTCGCGCTGGCGCTGGGCACGGCCGTCGGCCTCGTCGCCGCCTACGCCGGCGGGGCGGTCGACGCGATCGCCATGCGGGTCGTGGACATCCAGCTCTCCTTCCCCGCCATCCTGATCGCGCTGATCCTGATCGCCGTGCTGGGCAAGGGGGTCGACAAGGTCATCATCGCGCTGGTCACGGTGCAGTGGGCCTACTACGCCCGCACCGTGCGCGGATCGGCGCTGGCCGAGATGGGGCGCGAGTACATCGAGGCGGCGAAGAGCCTCGCCCTGCCGCGCTGGCGGGTGATCGTGCGCCACCTGCTGCCGAACTGCCTGCCCCCGCTGATCGTCGTGGCGACGGTGCAGATCGCGAACGCGGTGGCGCTGGAGGCCACGCTCTCCTTCCTCGGCCTCGGCGTGCCGATCACCGAGCCGTCGCTGGGCCTGCTGATCTCCAACGGGTTCCAGTACATGCTCTCCGGCCGCTACTGGATCAGCTTCTTCCCCGGCATCGCGCTGCTGGTCACGATCGTGTCGATCAACCTCGTGGGCGACCACCTGCGCGACATCCTGAACCCGAGGCTGAAGCGATGAGCGCCGAGACGCTCCGGGTCGAGGGGCTGCAGACCCACTTCTTCACCCGCGCCGGCGTGCTGAAGGCGGTCGACGGCGTCAGCGTCGCGGTCGGGCGCGGCCGGGTGCTCGGCCTCGTGGGCGAGAGCGGGTCCGGCAAGTCGGTCACCGGCTTCTCGATCATGGGCCTCGTGGATCCGCCGGGCCGCATCGTGGGCGGGCGGATCCTGTTCCAGGGCCGGGACATCGTCGGCCTTCCGGAAGGCGAGATGCGGCGGCTGCGCGGATCGCGCATCGCCATGATCTTTCAGGACCCGATGATGACGCTGAACCCGGTCCTGCGGATCGACACGCAGATGATCGAGGCGGTGCGGGCGCACGACGACGTCAGCAAGGCCGAGGCCCGCGCCCGCTCGCGCGACGCGCTGGGCCGGGTCGGCATCCCCTCGCCGGACGAGCGGCTGAAGGCCTATCCGCACCAGTTCTCCGGCGGGATGCGCCAGCGCGTGGCGATCGCCATCGCACTCCTGCACCAGCCCGACCTGATCATCGCCGACGAGCCGACGACGGCGCTCGACGTGACGATCCAGGGCCAGATCCTGGCCGAGGTGCAGACGTTGGCGCGGGAGACGGGGACGGCGCTGGTCTGGATCACCCACGACCTCGCCGTCGTCGCCGGCCTCGCCGACGACATCGCGGTGATGTATGCGGGCAAGGTGGTGGAGGCGGGGCCGGTCGACCGGGTGCTGGACCGCCCGATCCACCCCTACACGCGCGGGCTGATCGGCTCGGTGCCGGGGCGCAACCGCCGCGGCGTGCCGCTCGCCCAGATCCCGGGCATGACGCCCTCGCTCCTCTCGCTGCCGCCGGGCTGCGCCTTCCGCGGGCGCTGTGCCCGGGCGGACGCGGCCTGCGCGACGATGCCGGAGCTTTCGCCCTTCGGGCTCGACCATCTCGCCCGTTGCGTCCACCCGCACCTGGAGGTGATGCCGGGATGAGCGCCGCTCCCCTCCTCGCGCTAGAGCACGTCTCCAAGCGCTTCGTCCGCGCCCCCGACCTCGCCGGGAAGATCGCGAAGGTCCTGGGGGCCGACGTACGGACCGAGATCGTCCGCGCGGTCGACGACGTGAGCCTGACCGTCGCCAAGGGCGAGGTCGTCGGCCTCGTCGGCGAGAGCGGCTGCGGCAAGTCGACCCTCGGCCGCGTCGTCGCGCACATCCACAAGCCGACCGAGGGCCGCGTGCTCTGGCGCGGGCGGGACACGGCCGGGCTCTCGGGGGCGGAGGCGCGCGACGCGGCGCTGAAGATCCAGATGATCTTCCAGGACCCGTTCGCGTCCCTGAACCCGCGGATGAAGGTGGCCGAGATCATCGGCGAGGCGCCCTATGTCCACGGCCTCGCGGACCGGCGCGGGCTCGACGCCTACGTCGCCGACGTGATGCGCCGGGTGGGCCTCGACCCCTCCTATCGCCAGCGCTATCCGCACCAGTTCTCCGGCGGCCAGCGCCAGCGGATCGGCATCGCCCGGGCGCTGGCGGTCCAGCCGGAGTTCGTGGTCTGCGACGAGGCGGTGGCGGCCCTCGACGTGTCGATCCAGGCACAGGTGCTGAACCTGTTCATGGAGCTGCGCCGCGAGCTCGACCTCACCTATCTCTTCATCAGCCACGACCTCGGCGTGGTGGAGCACCTGTCCGACCGGGTCGTGATCATGTATCTCGGCCGGGTGGTGGAGACGGCGCCCACCGAGGCGCTGTTCGCCGAGCCGGCGCACCCCTACACCCGCGGCCTGCTGTCCGCCGTGCCCCGGCTGACGTCGCGCAAGACCGCGTTCCGCTCGGTGGAGGGCGAGATCCCCTCGCCGCTGAACCCGCCCCCCGGCTGCCATTTCCACCCGCGCTGCCCGCACGCGATGGAGCGGTGCCGCATCGAGGCGCCGGTTCTGAAGGAGGTGGCGCCGGGGCGGACGGCGGCCTGCCACCTGCACGACTGAGGGAGGAGACCCCTCCCCTCAGCCCACGTAGGGCTTCGGCACCTGCCGCACCCGCTCGCGGTACATGATGTAGACGCTGCTCGCCACCAGGATGCAGGCGCCGACGACGACGTTGGTCTTGATGGGGTCGCCGAACAGCAGGACGCCATAGAGCGCCCCCCAGACGAGGATCGTGTACTGCATCGGGGCGATGACGCCGGCCGGGGCGAGGGCGAGGCTGCGGACGATCAGGAACTGGGCGAAGCCCATCAGGATGCCGCCCGCCGCGGCGCGGAGCACGTCCTCCCACGGCGGCACGACGAAGAAGACGAGCGCCAGCGGCACGTTCACGATCAGCACGCTCGCCATCACCGTCCCCACCATCACCGTGCGGTGCTCGGTCGGGCCCAGGTGGCGCATCAGCAGCACCACCGCGGCCCCGATGAAGACGTTCACGAACGCCGCCAGATGGCCGAGCGACAGCGCCTCGCCGGTCGGCCGCACCATCACCAGCACGCCCACGAACCCGGCGCCGACCGCGGCCCAGCGATACCGGCCCACCTTCTCCCCCAGGACCGGGATCGACAGGATCGTCACCAGCACCGGGCTGACGAAGATGATGGCGTAGACGTCGGCCATCGGCAGCTGCGAGAAGGCGTAGATGCCGGTGATGCCGCCGAAGACCGCGAGCACGCCGCGGAGCGCCACCAGCTTCGGCTGGCGCGGGCGGACCACCGCGAAGCCGCCGTCGCGCGCCACCATCACCGCATAGGGCAGGAGCGCGAACAGCGTCGTCATCGCCGACACCTGGAACACCGAGTAGCGCGCGGTGAGGTCCTTGACGATGGCGTCGTTCGTCGCGAAGGCGAGATAGGACAGGATCGCGCAGAGCGCGCCCGCGACCGGCCGGTTCATGGCAGCGACGGCGACCGCGGGGGCGCTCATGTCGGACAGCCTTCGGGGGGAATTCCTTCGGTGCAACGGTAGGACGCAGCGGGCCGTCCGTCGATGGTTTCCGCACTGGGGGCTGCCATGCGGACCCGCGACAACTGCCCGGAAATCGGGCAACATCTGCCGCGGGGATGGGCGTCCGGGTCGCGCGGCCGCCGGTTCCTGCGGGATTGCCGGCTGGCACGCCGTGTGCTGTCCTGGGTATTGAGTGTCGCCACGAGCCAGGAGGTCGGCCATGGACCGCAACGTCACCCGCACACGGATCACCCGCCGGACGCTCGTCGCCGGCCTCGCCGCGGGCGCCGTCGCCGCCCCCGCCATCGTCCGCGCCCAGGGCCGCGGCGAGAGGGCGGCCTACATGACCAACTGGCGCGCCCAGGCCGAGCACGGCGGCTTCTATCAGGCGGTCGCCACCGGCATCTATTCCCGCTTCGGCATCGACGCCGAGATCCGGATGGGTGGCCCCCAGATCAACGGCCAGCCGCTGATGATGGCCGGGCGCATCGACTTCAACATGGCGGGCTCCTTCTCGGGCCTGAACTTCGCCAAGGAGAAGCTGCCCTTCCACACGATCGCGTCGCTGTTCCAGAAGGACCCGCAGGTCCTGATCAGCCACGCCGGCGTCCACGACACGATGGAGCAGATGAAGGGCAAGCCGATCCTGATCGGCGCCGGCTCCCGCACCACCTTCTGGCCGTTCCTGCGCCGGAAGTACGGCTTCACCGACGATCAGATCCGCCCCTACACCTTCAACATGGCGCCGTTCCTGGCCGACCGGAACGCGATCCAGCAGGGGTTCCTGACGTCCGAGCCCTTCGTCATCGAGCGGGCGGGCGCCAAGCCCAAGGTCTTCCTGCTGGCCGACCTCGGCTACGACAACTACCAGACCACGATCGAGGCGCCGAGGAAGCTGACCGATGAGCGGCCGGACTTCGTGCAGAAGTTCGTCGATGCCTCGATCCTCGGCTGGTACAGCTATCTCTTCGAGGACCCCACGCCCGGCAACCTTCTGATCAAGAGGGACAATCCGGACATGGACGACGAAAAGATCGCGAACTCCATCAAGCTGATGAAGGAGTTCGGGATCGTCGACGGCGGCGACGCCAAGACGCTGGGCATCGGTGCCATGAGCGACGAGCGGTGGCAGCGCTTCGGCCAGTCGATGATCGAGGCCGGCCTCTACGAGGCGAACCTCGACATCAAACAGGCCTACACCACGCGCTTCGTGAACAAGCGGGTCGGCCTGCGCGCATGAGCCCGCAGGACGCACACGGCGGTGCCGAGCGGGCGGCCCTCCGGCCGCTCGTGGAGCTGAAGCGGGTCGAGAAGCGATTCTCGAACGGTACGCTGGCCGTGCGCGACTTCAACCTCGCGGTCGGCCACCACAGTTTCGTCAGCCTGCTGGGTCCGTCCGGCTGCGGCAAGTCGACGGTGCTGCGGATGGTCGCCGGACTGGGCGAACCGTCCCGCGGGACGATCGACTGGCCGACCTCCACCGACGATGCCGGCGGCCGGCCGCAGCGGGAGATCGGCTTCGTCTTCCAGGAACCCACGCTGATGCCGTGGGCGACGGCGCTGGCCAACGTTCGCCTGCCGCTCGACCTCCAGGGGGTGGCGAAGGGGGAGGCCGAGGCGCGCGCGGCCGAGGCGCTGGCCATGGTCGGCCTCAAGGGCTTCGAGAGGGCGTTCCCCCGGGAGCTTTCGGGCGGCATGAAGATGCGCGTCTCCATCGCCCGGGCGCTGGTGACGAACCCCCGGATCCTGCTGATGGACGAGCCCTTCGCGGCGCTCGACGAGATCACGCGCTTCAAGCTGAACAACGACCTGCTGGAACTCTGGCAGACGCAGCGCTGGACCATCGTGTTCGTCACCCATTCGGTCTTCGAGAGCGTCTATCTCTCCGAACGCATCGTCGTGATGGCCGCCCGGCCGGGCCGCGTGGTCGCCGACATCGCGGTCGACGCGCCCTATCCGCGCGGCTCGGCATTCCGCACGACGCCGGTCTACAACGACTGGTGCCGCGTGGTGTCCCAGTCGCTCGGCCACGCGATGGACGAGTGAGGGGCGGATGACGGGACGCGTCGGCCTGCTCCACCCCCTCTCCCCCACCCCCTCTCCCCGGGGGGGAAAGGGGAGAAGCATCGAGGCAACGTCCCCTCTCCCCCCCGGTGAGAGATGGACCGCGAACAGCGGTCCATGGGAGGGGGGGCGAGCCGCGCATCGCTCTTCCTGTGCGACCGCCCCCCGGAGGACCCCATGACCGAGACCATGGCCGGCGCCGCCCCGGCGGACGACATCGACCTGCCGCCCGTCCGCTCGCCGACGGTGCTCGGCATCCGCCGCGAGACCTGGCCCAAGATCCTGATGCCCTCGACCATGGGCTTCCTCGGCCTCGTGCTGTGGGAGGTTCTGGTCAGCGTCAACGCGGTGCCGCACTACATCCTGCCGGGCCCGCTGCTGATCGCGCGGACGCTCTGGACCGACTGGGGCACGCTGTCGGGTTCACTGTGGATCACGCTGCAGATCACCGGCATGGCGCTCACGGTCGCGGTCGTGCTGGGCGTGGCGCTGTCGATCCTGTTCAGCCTGTCCAAATGGGTGGAACTCTCGTTCTTCCCCTATGCGGTGATCCTGCAGGTGACGCCGATCGTCTCGATCGCGCCGCTGATCATCATCTGGGTCGACAACACCTATCTCTCGCTCCTCATCTGCGCGTGGATCGTCGCCTTCTTCCCGATCCTGTCGAACACGACGACGGGGCTGAACAGCGCCGACCACAACCTGCGCAACCTGTTCGAACTCTATGGCGCCACCCGGTGGCAGACGCTGCGGCGCCTGCGCCTGCCCGCCGCCATGCCCTACTTCCTCGCGGGGCTCCGCATCTCCGGCGGCCTCGCGCTGATCGGCGCGGTGGTGGCGGAGTTCGTGGCGGGCTCCGGCGGCGTCGAGAGCGGGCTCGCCTATCGCATCCTCGAGAGCGGCTACCGCCTCCAGATCCCGCGCATGTTCGCCGCACTGATCATGATCTCGATGTCCGGTATCGTGATCTTTCTGGCCATGAGCCTGATCACCCATCTGGCGCTCCGGCGCTGGCACGAGAGCGCGATCAAGCGCGAGAACTGAGCGGTCCCCATGAGCACGATCCCCCCGGCGGAACCGAAGGTCGAGCCCGTCGTCGACATCGACTGGGCGGCGCTGCGCGCGTCGCTGGGCGACGTCCCGGTCGAGGACGACCCCGCGCTGGTGAAGCAGAAGAGCCGCGACTTCTTCTGGTACTCCCCGATCCTCAAGCGCCAGCTGCGCAACCGGTATGCCGAACTGGTCGTCGTGCCGCGGACGGAGGACGAGGTGGTGGCCGCGGTGCGCGCCTGCGTGCGTCACGGCGTGCCGCTCACGGTCCGCGGCGGCGGTACCGGCAACTACGGCCAGCTCGTGCCGCTGGCCGGTGGCGTCATGCTCGACATGACCGCAATGGACAAGGTCGTCTGGCAGCGGCCGGGCGCCATGCGGGCCCAGGCGGGAATGCGTCTCGTCGACATCGAGGAGGCGAGCCAGCCGAAGGGGTGGGAGCTGCGCTGGTTCCCCTCCACCCGCCGCACCGCCACCATCGGCGGCTTCATCGCCGGCGGATCGGGGGGCATCGGTTCGATCAACTACGGCGTTCTGGCCGACCGCGGCTCGGTCCCGGCCGTCCGCGTGGTGACGATGGAGGCCGAGCCGCGCGTGCTGGAGCTGCGCGGGGAGGAGGTGCGGAAGGTCCTGAAGGCCTACGGCACCAACGGCATCATCACCGAGGTGGAGTTCGGCCTCGCCCCCGCCTGGCCGTGGGTGGAGGCGGTCGTGTCCTTCGCCGACCTGCCGGCGGCGACCACCTTCGGCCTGGCGCTCGCCACCGCCGACGGGATCGTGAAGCGCGAGATCGGCGTCATGCCGTGGGGGGCGGCGCAGTATTTCCGCCCGCTCGTGCCCTCCCTGTCCGAGGGTGCGTCGATCGCCATCGTGATCGTGGCGGAAAGTTCCAATGAGGCACTGAAGGATCTGGCGGCCCACCACGGCGGCACGGTGTCGTTCGAGCGCGGGCCGGGGGACGCGGAGGGAAGCGTCCCGCCGCTCTACGAGTTCACCTGGAACCACACGACGCTGCAGGCGCTCAAGACCGAGAAGACGATGACCTACCTGCAGGCGGGGCTGCCGGGGCCGGACTTCGTCGCCCAGACCCGGACCCTGATGGAGACCTTCGGCGACGAGGTCATCCCCCACCACGAGTTCATCCGCCGCGAGGGCAGGATCGCCTGCGGCGGCCTGCCGATGATCCGCTACACGTCGGAGGACCGGCTGAACGAGATCATCCGCTGGTTCGACGCCTTCGGCGCCCGGGTCTTCAACCCGCACACCTGCGTGATCGAGGACGGCGGGATGCGGACGATCAACTGGTCGCAGGTCGCCTTCAAGCGACAGTCGGACCCGCTCGGCCTGCTCAACCCGGGCAAGATGCGCGGCTGGTTCGAGACCCCGCCCGCGGCCTGAGGGGGGCGCCGGTGGCCGTCCTCCTCGACCGGACCTTCCCCTCCACCCTCGACGCCCTCGTCGCGTCGGCCCCGCGCGACTGGCCGGCGGGCAGCCGGGTCGAGGTCTGGGCCTTCGCCGATCCCGCGGCGCGCCGCCGGGCGGCGG
>CANGXM010000187.1 GCA_947457845.1 Rhodospirillales bacterium
CGGCTGCGGGACCGGCCTGTCGGGCGCGGCGCTGCGGCCGTTCGCCCGCCGTCTGGCCGGCGTCGACCTGTCGCCGCGGATGGTGGAGCGGGCGCGGGACCGGGGGATCTACGACCGGCTCGACGTGGGCGATCTGGTCGAGGCGCTGGCGGCGACGCCCCGGTCCTGGGACCTCGCCGTCGCGGCGGACGTGCTCGTCTACGTGGGACCACTGGAGGCGACGGCGGCGGCGGTCGCGACGGCGCTGCGGCCGGGGGGCCTCTTCGCCTTCACGGTCGAGCGCGGGCCGGACGCGGACGTCGAACTCGGTCCGGCGCGACGCTACCGGCACGGCGAGGGCTATCTGCGGCGGATCGCTGCGGACGCGGGGCTCGACGTCGTGTCGACGGCGCCCTGCGTGCCGCGTCTCGACCGCGGCGCGCCGGTCGACGGGCTGGCCGCGGTGTTCCGCCTCAGCCCGTGACCAGCTGCGCGCCGGGACGTCCGTCCGTGTTCCAGCGGACGCCGAGCGCCCCGTCCGCCCCCACCTCGAGCGACAGGAAGTTGCGCATCGCCAGGAAACGGGTGTCGTGGCCGGGCAGGGGCGGGAACTCGACCGACACCCGTCCCGGCAGTTCGGTCGTCCAGCCCGCCAGCCGTTCCAGCATCGAGGTCCAGGCCGGCGGCGGCGGGGGATGAACGATCCCGGAGGAGGTGAGCTGCCACAAGGTGTGCCCGCGCGTCCGCATCACGCCGGCGTGCGCCAGGTGCACCTCGCCCGACAGCACCGCCACCCGGCAGTCGCGCCCGACCGCATGGTCGCCGAGATGGCCGAGCAGGCGGCGATGCTGGTCCCGGTGCGCGGGGCTCACCCACTGGTCGCGCAGGTCGTCCTCGTAGCGCGCCTGCCCGGGCAGCAGGTTGATCAGCCGCTCCATCCACCGCAGCGACGGGAAGGCGACCGGAACGCTCGACATCACCAGGAGGTGGCGGCAGCCGGCGAACCGGTCCAGCCAGACGGGCAGGTCGGCCCAGGTCCGGGCGCCGAGGACGGACTTCGGTTCCCGCTCGGAGCGCAGGTCGAGCGACAGGATGCCGAGGCCGTCGCACACGAACCCCTGGGTGAAGTTGCCGAGCCCCCGGCCCCAGACGTTGTCGGGCAGGTCGTCGAGGTTCGAGCCGAGCTGGAACAGCGCGAAGTGACGCCGAGCCACGGCGAACACGCCCTGATAGACGGGGGTGTTGCGGATGGCGTCGGGGTGGGACCCGTAGCCGTCGAAGATGTCGTGGTCGTCCCACATCATGATCGACGGGGTGGAGGCGAGCACCGCCGCCACCTCGGCCTGCCGCCAGAGGCCCGTGTAGAGGTCGGTGTAGAACCGGACCGTGGCGCCCGCCATCGACTCGTCGAAGGGCACGTCGGCCTTGCGCCGGGTCGGGAGCCCCCACCATTCCGCCAGCGCCGGATGCGCCTGCCACACGCCGTCGGCGTAGACCTGGTCGCCGCCCATCAGCAGGATGTGGAACGGCTGCCGGCGATGCTGGCGCAGAAGGTCGGCCCACAGGGAGTTGCGGCGCATCCCGCTGGAGGAGAAGACGGTCTCGTCCTCGCAGCCGTTGCAGCTCGCATAGGCGAGCCGCGGCGGCTGGTCGAGCGCCGGGACGGTGAAGCGCCACCGCTCGTCCTCGCCCTGAAGCCCGTAGGAGATCCGCTGGTCCTCGCCGGTCCGCGCCACGGCGAAATCGAACCGCCACGCGGTGCGCCCCGGAAGGCGGCCGATGAAGCGCGGCGGAACGGGAAGGCGGATGCCTTCGACCTCGAGGTCCTGCGGCTCCGTCTCGCCGCGCAGGATGAACAGCGCGGAAAGACGCCAACGCTCCCCCTGCCGGCCCCGGAACAGAAGCACCGGGCCGATCTCGCGCAGGTTCTGTCCTGTGGGGTGCTGGGACACGATGACGGGCAAAGGAGGCGGCCTGCCGGGAGACGTGATCTCGGACGACACGGCGTACCGCCGCGGACCCAACATGCAATGCGTTTCCGGCGACGGCAACGTCTACCGACGCAGGGTCGGGACGCGCCGGCCCGGCGATCGATCACCCTCCCGCGTCGGTCCCGCGGGCCCTCCGGACGAGATCGGCCAGCCGATCGGGCATCGGCTCGTCGAGGACGCCGTCGTAAAGACGGTGCAGTTGCTTCACCTGCTGGCGGTAGAACCGCATGCGGGCGTTCGCGTCGGGGTCGCGCAGCAGGCCTTCGGCGATCCGCCGCCGGGCGTCCGCGGGTGCGGCACCGTCGACGAAATCGTTGATCTCGTCGGCGCTGACATCGTCCGCGCTGGGGCGCTTCGTCGCCATCGGGCCAACCGTCCATGACCGGAAACGATCGATTTTGACATCAGAATACATGGCCGATCCGGGTCCGGCGAACAAGCGGTCGGACGGCGTCCCCGTCGTTCGCTGCGTCGAGACCACCCCCCGGTCGGTCGGACCGGCGGCGGTGGTCGACAAAACGACCACGACGGCACGCAGGTTCCAGCGGAACGCGACCCGCCTGCTCCTGTTGGGGGAGGCCTTCGGATCGGACGGTCCCATGAAGCGGGCGGGGCAACCGGAGGCGGTGGCGACCTGCTTTGTCTTCCGGGCGTCCGACGACAGCAGCGACATGGCGGGCCAGGTGCTCCACCCCAACGGGCGGGGGCACGGGTGGTCAACGGGTGAGCCTCGACGGGCTCCCGGGCGCCTCAGGCGGCGACCAGGGTGTTCAGCCGTTCGCGCGCCCGGCACAGCCGGGGCCGGATCGTCCCGATGGAGACGTTCAGCGTGTCCGCGGCCTCCTGGTAGGGCCGGCCCTCGATCGCGACGAGGCGGACCACGCTGCGCTGGGACGCGGTGAGGCGCCCGAAGGCCCGGTTCACGTCGCGCATGTGCAGGCCCGACATCTGCGTCGCCTCGACCTGCGCGGCGCTGTCCCGGAGTTCGACCTTGGTCATGTGGCGGTCGCGCTGCAGGTTGTTGAAGTGCAGGTTCTTGAGCATCGTCGTCAGCCACGCCTGCATGTTCGTGCCCGGTTCGAACCGGTCCTGCCGGGAGAGGGTGCGGGCGAGCCAAGCCTGCACGAGGTCCTCGGCCGCAGTCGCGTCGCGGGTCAACTTGCAGGCGTAGCGGGTGAGGCTCGGCATGCAGGTGAGCAGTTCGGCCGTGACCGAATAGGCCATGATCGTCTCCTCGATCCATCGGTCGCACGGGTCCGTCGGCGCCGGAACGGCCGGACCGGGGGCGGATCGGGTCTGTCGCTGGTGCCGGGAATATTGCGGGCAGATGACGAACGTCCCTTTTTGTCTTTTCCTGTGTCCTTCCCGCCACGCTGGTCAGACAACGCGACCCGGAACCGAGGTGTTCCGCCACAAGTTCGCTGTGAGTGACTGGCCTTCGTCGTGGATTTACTGGACTTCGGTCGGGGCCGCGGGCGTCGTCGGCACGACGGACATCCGGTGCCCGCATCGGGCGGAACGTGCGGCTTTCGGGAAGAATCGGATCACGCGCCCGTTCACGTCGCAGGTCGGCCACGGGTTTCCCACGACCGCCCGTTCGAGTCGCCGCCGCTGGGTGCGACCAAGCCGGTGTCGCCGCACGGCGACCGTGGGTTATGCTGTCCGACAGAGGGGGCGGCCGCATCGGTGGCCCGACACATGTCGCACGGGTTTGCCATGGACGCGGTTCACGGTTCGAGGGAGCTGGAGCGCAAGGCGCTGGACGTCGAGGCGCTCAAGCGATCCTTCCTGGAGTGGCTCACCTACTCCGTGGGCAAGGACGTGCCGGCGGCCACGCGGCGCGACTGGTTCAACACCGTTGCGCTCGCCGTCCGGGACCGGGTCGTCGATCGCTGGATGGACACGACGCGCGCCGCCTATCAGCAGGATTCGAAGCGGGTCTACTATCTTTCCCTCGAGTTCCTGATCGGGCGGCTCCTGCACAGCGCGCTCTCGAACCTCGGCATCGAGCAGGAGTGCCGGCGCGCGCTCGCGGAGATCGGGCTCTCCCTCGACGAGGTCCTGAATGCCGAGCCGGACGCCGCTCTCGGCAACGGCGGCCTCGGACGCCTCGCCGCCTGCTTCCTCGACAGCATGGCGACCCTGGGGCTGCCCGGCTACGGCTACGGGATCCGTTACGAGTTCGGCCTGTTCGAGCAGCGGTTCGAGCACGGATGGCAGGTCGAATACCCCGAACACTGGCTGCAGTTCGGCAACCCTTGGGAGTTCCCGCGGCCGGAGGTCCTCTACCCGGTCCAGTTCCACGGCCGGGTGGAGGAGGTGCGCGAGCCGGACGGGCGGCGGCGCTATCGCTGGGTCGACACCGAGCGCGTCCTGGCGATGGCGTTCGACACGCCGGTCGTGGGCTTCGGCGGCGAGACGATCAACACGCTCCGTCTCTGGTCCGCCAGGGCGACGCGCGACTTCCACTTCGGCCACTTCAACGACGGCGACTACATGAAGGCCGTCGAGCAGAAGGTGCTGTCGGAGAACCTGTCGCGCGTTCTCTATCCCAACGACGCGACGGAGAGCGGGCGCGAGCTGCGGTTCAAGCAGGAGTACTTCTTCGTCTCCGCCTCGCTGCAGGACATCCTGCGCCGGTTCCAGCAACACCACCGCGGCTTCGACGCCCTGCCCGACAAGGCGGCGATCCAGCTGAACGACACGCACCCGGCGCTCGGCATCGCCGAGATGATGCACCAGCTGGTCGACGTCCACGACCTCGAGTGGGACCATGCCTGGTCGATCACCCAGCGCGTCTTCGGCTACACCAACCACACGCTCCTGCCGGAGGCGCTGGAGGCGTGGCCGGTGCGCCTCATCGAACGGGTGCTGCCCCGCCACATGCAGATCATCTACGACATCAACGCCCGCTTCCTGGCGCGGGTCCGGGCGAAGGGCGCGGACGACGCGCGCCTCTCGCGCCTGTCGCTGATCGACGAGCACGGCGACCGGCGGGTCCGCATGGGCAGTCTCGCCTTCATCGGCAGCCACAAGGTGAACGGCGTCTCCCGCCTGCACACCGAGCTGATGAAGAAGACGGTGTTCGCCGACCTGCAGGCGGAGTTCCCGGACCGGATCACCAACAAGACCAACGGCATCACGCCCCGCCGCTGGCTGGTGCAGGCGAACCCGCAGCTGGCCGAGCTGATCACCACGCGCATCGGCAAGGGCTGGATCCGCGACCTGACGCAGCTGTCCGCGCTGGCGCCCAAGGCCGACGATCCCGTCTTCCGCGAGGAGTTCCGCCGCGCCAAGCGGGCGAACAAGCGACGCCTCGCGCAGGAGATCGAGCGACGGCTCGGCCTCGCCGTCTCGCCGGACAGCCTCTACGACGTCCAGGTCAAGCGCATCCACGAGTACAAGCGCCAGCTCCTCAACGTCCTGCACACGATCGCGCTCTACAACGACATGCGCGACACGCCGGCGCGCACCTGGGTGCCCGTCACCAAGATCTTCGCGGGTAAGGCGGCGCCGGCCTACCACATGGCCAAGCTGATCTTGAAGCTGATCAACGATGTGGCCAAGGTGATCAACCAGGACCCGTCGGTCCGGGACCTGCTGAAGGTCGTGCTGCTGCCGAACTACAACGTCACCCTCGCCGAGGTGATCATGCCGGCGGCCGACCTGTCGGAGCAGATCTCCACCGCCGGGATGGAGGCGTCCGGCACTGGGAACATGAAGCTCGCGCTCAACGGCGCACTGACGATCGGCACGCTCGACGGCGCGAACGTCGAGATCCAGGAGGCCGTGGGCCCCGAGAACGTCTTCATCTTCGGGCTGACGGCGGACGAGGTGACCTCCATCCGCGCCCAGGGCTACGCCCCGCGCGACGTGGTCGGCGCCAACCCGCGCCTCAAGCGCGCGATCGACATGATCCGTACGGGCGTGTTCTCGCCCGACGACCCGCACCGGTACCAGAGCCTCGTCTCAGCACTCCTCGACCACGGGGACTACTTCCTGGTCACGGCGGACTTCGCCGAATACTGCGACGCCCAGGAAAAGGCCTTCGCCCTCTATCGGGACGCCGACGCCTGGACCCGCAAGGCGGTGCTCAACACGGCCGGGATGGGCTGGTTCTCCTCCGACCGCACGGTCGCGGACTACGCGCAGGAGATCTGGGGGGTCCGGCCGCTCGACCCGGACCGCGAGCAGAGGGCGAAGGCGGCGGAATGAGACGAGCGGGGCTCCGGTGGTCTTGAGCCCATCGGCCTCGAGTGCTACATCTCACTGGCAAGTTCAACCGACAGGTGGTGGACCATGGCCGACCCTCTCGTGACCTACAGCGCGCGGTTCAGCACCTTCGAGCGGGCGCAGGAGCGTCTCGCCATGAGTACGGCGGCGATCGACGCCACCTCGCGCCGATACGACAAGGCGCTCGATCGAATCGCGGGCGCCCCGGTTCCGAAGTCCCTCCCCACGCGCGGCCAGCTCGCCGACAAATTCAGCTGACGGGCAGGATCGGCCGCCCGGCCGTTCCGGTCGGATGACGGAGAAGGGGGCCGCGAGGCCCCCTTTCGATTCCGCGTGCCGGATCAGGGGACGACGGAGACGCCCTTCCAGGTCGCCTTCATCGTCCGCCCCCTCAGGGTCGTTCGAGCAGACATGTGTGGCGCGGGCGGGCCGGCCAACCATGGCGCCGCCCGCGCGGAATGGTTATCTGAAAGGAGCCCACGCCCGGTTTCGAGCCTTCGGGATTCCATGACCCTGTCCGAGCAGATCGCCCGCCGCCGCACCTTCGCGATTATCGCCCACCCCGACGCCGGCAAGACCACGCTCACGGAAAAGCTGCTGCTGTTCGGCGGCGCCATCCAGATGGCGGGCGCGGTCAAGGCGCGGGGCGACCAGCGGCGCGCCCGGTCGGACTGGATGAAGGTGGAACGCGAGCGCGGCATCTCGGTGACGGCGTCGGTCATGACGTTCGACTTCGACGACCGCACCTTCAATCTCCTCGACACGCCGGGCCACGAGGATTTCTCCGAGGACACCTATCGCACGCTCACCGCCGTCGACAGCGCCGTCATGGTCATCGACGGCGCGAAGGGCATCGAGACCCAGACCCGCAAGCTGTTCGAGGTCTGCCGCCTGCGCGACGTGCCGATCACGACGTTCGTCAACAAGATGGACCGGGAGGCGCGGGACCCGTTCGAGCTGATCGACGAGATCGAGCAGACCCTCCAGATCGAGGTGACGCCCGCCTCGTGGCCGATCGGCTCGGGGCGCGAATTCCTCGGCTGCTACGACCTGCTGGCCGACAGTCTCCTCCTGTTCGACCGCACGAAGGGGGACCGGGTGGCGGAGGCCGTGACCTGCAACGGCCTCGACGATCCCGAACTCGACCGGCGCCTGCCCAAGGACGCCGTGAAGCGTCTGCGCGAGGAGGTGGAGATGGCGCGCGGGCTGATGCCGGCGTTCGATCTCGAGGCCTACCGCGCCGGCAACCTCACGCCGATCTACTTCGGCAGCGCGATCAACAATTTCGGGGTCCAGGAGCTGCTGGCCGGGCTTGCGCGCGATGCGCCCTCGCCGCGACCCCAGCCGGCCGACCCCCGGCCGGTCGAGCCCTCCGAGCCGAAGGTGGCCGGGTTCGTCTTCAAGGTGCAGGCGAACATGGATCCCAACCACCGGGACCGCATCGCCTTCGTTCGCCTCGCCTCCGGCCATTTCCGACGGGGCATGAAGCTGAAGCACGTCCGGTCGGGCAAGCAGATCGCCGTCAACAACGCGGTGCTGTTCCTCGCCCGCGACCGGGAACTGGCCGAGGACGCGTGGCCGGGCGACATCATCGGCATTCCCAACCACGGCTCGCTGCGGATCGGCGACACGCTGACCGAGGGGGCGGAGATCCGCTTCACCGGCGTGCCCTCCTTCGCGCCCGAACTTCTCCAGCGCGTAAGGCCCGACGATCCCATGCGGGTCAAGCACCTGCGCAAGGCGCTCGAGCATTTCGCGGAGGAGGGGGCCAGCCAGGTGTTCAAGCCCATGCTGGGCGCCGACTGGATCGTCGGCGTGGTCGGGCCGCTCCAGTTCGAGGTACTGGCCGCCCGCATCGACGCGGAATACGGGATCGCCGCCCGGTTCGAGCCCGCCCCGGTCGATGCGGCGCGCTGGGTGGAATGCGAGGACCGCACCGAACTGGAACGGTTCGTCGACGCCAACCGCTCCGCGCTGGCGGAGGATCACGACGGCGCGCTCGTCTTCCTGGCGCGAAACGGTTGGCACATGAACCGGACGCAGGAGGACTTCCCGAAGATCCGGTTCCTCAAGACACGCGAGCAGAACCGCGCGGTGACCACTGCGGTCGACTGACCGTCCGGGCCCTCCTCGGGCGGCGTGGGGCGGTCAGTTCTGCGGCGGTCGCGCCGGAGGCACGGGGCCGGCGACGGGAACCGTCTGCGCGGCCGGAACGGCGGCGGAGGACGGCGGCACCGGCGCGGGCGGGGCGGAGGGAACGGGCAGGGCGGAAGGAA
>CANGXM010000188.1 GCA_947457845.1 Rhodospirillales bacterium
CCCTGCAGGCCGACCCGGAGATCCGGTCCGACGCCACGGGGTCGGCGGCCTCCGTCGTCTCCGCGGTGCCCGCGGTGCGGGCGGCGCTGTTCGACGCCCAGCGGTCCTTCGCCGCCCACCCGCCGGGTGGCCGCGGGGCGGTGATCGACGGGCGCGACATCGGCACGGTGATCTGCGCGGACGCGCCGGCGAAGCTTTTCGTGACCGCGGACACGGAGATTCGGGCGAGGCGCCGCCTCGGGGAGTTGCAGGGACGGGGCGTTCCCGCTATCTTCGACAGCGTCCTCGCGGACATGAAGGAGCGCGATCGACGCGACAGCCAGAGGCCCACGGCTCCGATGGTCGCCGCGGCCGACGCATTTTTTCTGGACACGAGCCGTATGACCGCCGACGAGGCGTTCGCCGCGGCCATGTCCCACGTCCGTCGCGCCCTCGGCCTCCGATCCGGGTTTCCCGGCGGGGCGTGAGGGGCCGGCGTCCGCCGCCGGGACGATCATCGCCAAGTCGCCGGGCATCGTGTCCGGCGCGGCGCCGTTCGCGGTGCGCAACCCGGATCCCGGCAGCGCGCGCGGCGTCCCCAACGCCAACCAGACCGCAGGGGTTCGAGGAACAGTTGATGGCACAATCGAGCGTCCGGGCCACGGAAGACATGGCCGGCAAGTTCGGCGGCGAGAGCTTCGCCGCCCTCCTGGACGAGAGCCTCGGCACGTCCGAAGGCCTCGAGGGCACCGTCGTCAAGGGCCGCGTGATCGCGGTCGAGAACGACATGGTCCTGATCGACGTCGGCCTGAAGTCCGAAGGGCGCGTGGCGCTCAAGGAGTTCGCGGTCGCCGGACAGCCGCCCGAACTGAAGACGGGCGACACCGTCGAGGTCTATCTCGAGCGGATGGAGGACAAGAACGGCGAGGCCGTCCTGTCCCGCGAGAAGGCGAAGCGCGAAGAGGCCTGGACGGCGCTCGAGAAGCACTTCAACGAGAACCACCGCGTCACCGGCATCATCTTCGGCCGGGTGAAGGGCGGGTTCACGGTCGACCTGAACGGCGCCGTTGCGTTCCTGCCGGGCAGCCAGGTCGACATCCGTCCGGTGCGCGACATCAGCCCGCTGATGGGCACGCCGCAGCCGTTCCAGATCCTCAAGATGGACCGCTCGCGCGGGAACATCGTGGTCTCCCGCCGGGCCGTGCTCGAGGAGAGCCGGGCCGAGGCGCGGTCGGAACTGGTGGCGAACCTCAAGGAGGGCCAGATCCTTCAGGGCGTGGTCAAGAACATCACCGACTACGGCGCCTTCGTGGACCTGGGCGGCGTCGACGGCCTGCTGCACGTCACCGACATCGCGTGGCGCCGCATCAACCACCCGTCCGAGGCGCTGCAGATCGGCCAGACCGTCACGGTCCAGGTCATCCGCTTCAACCCGGAGACCCAGCGCATCAGCCTCGGCATGAAGCAGCTCGAGGCCGATCCCTGGGACGGCGTGCAGGCGAAGTACCCGGTCGGCGCCAAGTTCAAGGGCCGCGTGACCAACATCACCGACTACGGCGCCTTCGTGGAGCTGGAGCCGGGGATCGAGGGTCTCGTCCACGTCTCGGAGATGAGCTGGACGAAGAAGAACGTGCACCCGGGCAAGATCGTCTCGACCTCGCAGGAGGTGGAGGTGATGGTGCTCGACGTGGATCCGGTGAAGCGCCGCATCTCGCTCGGCCTCAAGCAGACGATGCAGAACCCCTGGGACGCGTTCCTGGAGAAGCATCCGTCGAACAGCGAGCTCGAGGGCGAGGTCAAGAACATCACCGAGTTCGGCCTGTTCGTCGGCCTGCCCGGCGAGATCGACGGCATGGTCCACATGTCGGACATCGCCTGGGACAAGCCGGGCGAGGAGGCGATCCAGGGCTACAAGAAGGGCGACCGCGTCAAGGTGAAGGTCCTGGACGTGGACGTCGAGAAGGAGCGCATTTCGCTCGGCATCAAGCAGCTCGCCTCCGATCCGTTCGAGAGCGCGTCCATCGGGCTGAAGAAGGGCGACGTGGTCACCTGCACCGTCACCGCCACCAACGACGGCGGCGTCGAGGTTGCGGTGGGCGACGGGCTGACGGGCTTCATCCGCAAGGCCGACCTGTCGCGCGACCGGTCGGAGCAGCGCCCGGACCGCTTCGCCGTCGGCGAGAAGGTGGACGCCAAGATCATCTCGATCGAGGCGCGCGCCCGCAAGGTCAGCCTCTCCATCAAGGCCAAGGAGGTCGAGGAGGAGAAGGCGGCGATGGCGGAGTTCGGTTCGTCGGACTCGGGCGCCTCGCTCGGCGACATCCTCGGCGCGGCGCTCCGCCGGGCGCGGGAGCGGGAGAAGGATCAGGGCGAGGGCTGACGGCCCCCGATCCTGTGGCGAATGCGGCGGCCGCCGGGGGAGACCCCGGCGGCCGTCGTCCGTTGCGGGACACGGTCATCGCGCCCCCGGCCGTGCAATCGGAGGACGGGCGGAGAGGTCGACCGGATCGATCGAATCAGCTCCCTGTTGCAGCCGGCGGGCGCGGCTCCCGCTCGGACGCTGGCTGATGACTTGCGCGGCCGTCGGCGTCGATCATCCGGCGCGGGTCTTCCGAATGTGCGGAATGGGCAAGCGGCACGCCATTGCGTGGATCGACACGGGGCCAAGTCCGAACCACCGCATTCTCATCTCCGCGTTCCGATCCTGTCGCGATCGATCGCGGCACCCGACCCATCACGTTCTCCCCCGACATCGGCGCGCTTGCGGAACGTGACGGGGCTCTCGCCGGTCACGGTCCTGAAGGCGTTGTAGAAGGCCGAGCGGGAGTTGAACCCGACATCGTGCGCGATGTTGAGGACGTTCGCATCGGTCGTCAGAAGGAGCCTCTTGGCCTCCTCCACCCGCCATCGATTGACGTAGTGATAGAAGCTCATGTCGAGACGACGTGTGAAGGTCTGCGACAGGTGATTTTCGCTCACCGCGAGCCGGGTGGAGAGCTTTCGCAGCGACAGGTCGGGTTCGAGATACAGGCGGTCGCCATGGAAAGCGGCCTCGATCTTTCTCGCTATCCGCGCAAGCCGCTCCTCGTCGAGCAGAGAGCGCTCGTACTTGCCCCGGTCGTCGACGTTCGCATCGCGTCCACTGCCGTCGTCAGGGTCCTCGACGCGGCCCGGGAACAGTTCGTCCACCTGAAAGACCGGCGACTGCCGCACCCAGAACGAGGCCATCAGGATGATGGTCGTCAACCCGATCAGGCTGAACGCGACGTCCGATCCCTGCCAGAGGCCGAGGTTGTAGGCCACCGTCATCGCCCAGTTCGTGGCGACGAGAACCGCGACGAGTTGCAACCAGGCGAGTTCGCGCCTCTCCGTGCTGGCGAAAACCCGGCGTAGCCGCGGGCCCAGCCGAGCGACCCGCCACATGATCAGGCCGAGCGAAACCGTCGCCTGCACGAGGACGGCACAGACGCCCACGAAAACGAGAAGACCCACCACCGAACCCGATCGCGGGTCCGCCGGGAAGATCGCGGCCGACACGACACACAGGCCGAGACAGGCCGCCAGGGTGAACGGGAGCAGGTCGCGTCGACGCCAGACGAGCGGCCTGTCCGAAACCAGGTCTTCGACGGCCAGCGACATCAACGGCACGATCGACGCCAGAAGCACCGCAGGAGCGAATTCCAGCCAAGCCGGTCGATCTGGCGCGACGAGGTCGAGCGTGTTGGCCGCGGCGTTCAGGGCGAGCACGCCGAAGCACGCGGCCATGGCGCCGTACGCCTTGGCGTACGGCCGTCGCAGGGCGACGAGGACGGCGGCGAGGGCCGCGGCCCCGGCGCTGGCGCCGTAAAGACCGACGGCGAGCAAATCGAGCGGATGCATCGGCCCCCTTGACGCCATTGTCCTCCGCGACGGAACGAGCCATCCCGCCGGACCATGCGGGGCACTCACGCCGTCCATCCCGATTGGCCGGTACGGATGACCTGTCCATCCCCACCGGACGGGACGATTCGCGAGGAACCGTGCAGCACCATGCGGCGAGTGTAATCCATGACAGGTACCGCACGTGGTGGTGATGCTCATGTCATTTCGTCGCCCGGCCTTCATCGTGCGCCGGACCGCGTTTCTCGTGACGACCGCGCTGACCGTCACTTTCGGATGTCCGGCCGCGCATGCGGAGCCGATCTCCCGGTTCTACGTCTTCGGCGACAGCTCTTCCGACGTCGGCTCGGAGGGCTTCGCCCGACGCCCGACGAACCTGGGACCTTCCTGGAGCGAGGCGTTCGGATCGCGGATCGGACAGACCTCGACGCCCGCCTTCGCCCGGACGCTCGACGCCGGATTCACCCTCATCGATCAGAGGCTCATCGGCGGCAACAACCATGCCGTGAACGGCGCGACGGCCGTGCCCTATCCCGGCATTTCGAGCTTCGGCGAACAGATCGATGCGTTCGCCGCCGCGCAGGGACGCTTCGGCCGGTCCGATCTCGTCTTCACCTGGTTCACCCGCAACGACATCACGACGGGGTTCTTCGGAGCGGGCTATGACCGCAAGGCCTACGTCGAGACATACGTGGCCCAGATCGCGCGTCTGCGCGGCCTGGGCGCCCGGAACCTCGTCGCGGTCGGCGCCGAGGTGCACCTGCTTCCCGAACGGCTTCTGCTCGATGCCGGCGTACCGACCGCCCTCATCGAGACGCTCAAGATCGAGACGAACGCGAGCGAGGCCGCGCTCTGGCCTCGGCTCGCGGCCTCGGGCGTGTATGTGCTCGATCTGAATCGGCTCGCCGAAGACGTACGCTCGAACCCGCGGAAGTACGGCTTCATGTCGACGACCGACGGCTATCAGGGACGGGGCCTCAACGACGGCGTTCCCTCGCAGCTCCGGCCCGGCGACGGCAACGTCTTCACCGAAGACGGGCACTACACCAGCGCCATGCAGACGGTGGTGTCGGACTTCTTCTTCGCGCAGTTGCGGGCGCGGGACCAGTTCCGGACCATCCTGCTCCAATCGGGACAGGCGTTCCGTCGCGACGCCCAGGCGATGTCCGACGTCGTCAGGGCCGGCTTCGCCGACCGCGCATCGACGGGGTCACGGCGCGTGTCGGGACCGTGGCGGGTCTACGGAACCATCAGTGGCGTGGCGGATACACAGCCGTCGGCCGGCGGAACCGACGTGCGCCTCGGGACCGCCAACGCGACGTTCGTGGCAGGGATCGATCATGCGACGGACGGCACCTGGCTGGTCGGCGCCCGGGCGGCGTTGACGGGGTCGCGCGGAACGTTCGCCGAGAACGCAGGCCAGACCTCCCGTGAGGCAGCCCTGTTCAGCACCTATGCGGCGGGTCGGGTTCTACCCGATCTGCGTGTGCATGCAGCGGCACACTACGGCATCGCGGACTTCGGCAAGATCGAACGGCGTGCGGCGCTGGGACCTGCGCTCGAGCGGGCGGAGGGCAGGACGTCCGGCGATCACGTGGCCGCCGAGATCGGCGCCGCCTACAGCCGGCACATCGTCGGGGGGTGGGTGGCGGAGGTGCGCGGCACGTCAGCCTACGAGCGCACAGGAATCGCCGCCTATCGTGAAGCCCCGTCCGTCCTGTCGCTCGCCTACGGTTCCTCGGCCTATTCGTCCGTTCTGGGGACGGTCGGCCTGCGCATCGAGCGGGATGCGCCGGACGGGGTGATCAGGCTGCGGATTCCGACGATGTCGGCCGTCGGTTCCGATTTCATGTCGGCCGCTGGTTCCGATTGAAGTCGGCCAGGGTTGGCGCTCGCCTTCTGGTTGGTATGATCTCTCAGGTTCTGATGGGTCGGGTCAAGCGGCGACCGCACGGGCGGCGGTCTTGCGCAGGCTTTCGCCGTGCAGTCGGATGCGATGGGCGTTGTGGACGAGGCGGTCGAGGATGGCGTCGGCCAGGGTCGGCTCGCCGATCAACTCGTGCCAGCGGTCCACCGGCACCTGGCTGGTGATCAGGGTCGCCCCGCGGCCATAGCGCTCCTCCACGATCTCCAGCAGGTCGCGGCGCTGCCCGGCTCCCATCGGCTCCAGCCCCCAGTCGTCGAGGATCAGCAGCTTCACCCCGCCGAGCGCGCGCATCAGCCGGCCGTAGCGGCCGTCGCCGTGGGCCAGCGCGAGGTCGGCGAACAGCTTCGGCACGCGCTGGTACAGGACCGACCGGTTGTCGCGGCAGGCCCTGTGGCCGAGCGCGCAGGCGAGCCAACTCTTCCCCACGCCCGTCGGGCCCTCGATGATCAGGTTCTGCGCCTCCTCGATCCAGCGACCCCCGGCCAGCGCCAGGAACTGTGCGCGGTCGAGCCCGCGCGGGGCGCGGAAGTCCACGTCCTCGACCGCCGCCTGATGGCGCAGGCGGGCATAGCGGAGCCGGGCCTTCAGTCGCCTGTCCTGCCGGTCGCTGGCCTCGCGGTCGAGGAGAAGGGCGAGCCATTCGCCGTGGCTGAGGCCGGCGGCCTCCGGATGCGCCTCCAACTCGGTGAAGGCGCGTGCCATGCCGGCGAGCCCGAGACGGTGCAGCTGTTCGAGGGTGGGATGGGTGAGCACGGGAAGCCTCCTTGTCAGTGGTAGTAGCGGGATCCGCGGATATTGGAATGGAGCGGCAGCGGCGGCTCGTCGCCGCGTGGCGCGGGCTGCGGCCGGCGGTCGAGGCCGTTCTGAAGGATCGAGAGGACCGAGCCGTAGGAGCGGGCGCCGATGTCGAGGCCGCGCTGGCAGGCCGCCTCCAGCCGATCCGCTCCGAACCGGCGCGCCAGCCGGAGGATGCCCAGGCAGGCCCGGTATCCCTGCTCGGGATGCGGCCGGCTCTCCAGGATCAGCGCGGTCAGGCGGGCGGTTCCGGGGCCGATGCGGGCCGCCTCGCGACCGATGCGCTCGATGGTCCACTCGGCATGGCGCCGGTGTGCGCTCGGCATGTGCTCGGCACAGGTCGTGTGGCGGCCGCGGCCGCTCGTGCGGACGTGGACGGCGACGCGCTCGCCCTTGTGGAACAGCTCGATCGTGCGGGCGGTGATCCGGGCGTCCACCTGCTCGCGGATCAGCCGGTACGGGGCCGAGTAGTAGTGGCCGTCGATCTCGACGTGATAGTCGAGGCCGACCCGGCGCTGGCGCCACTCGGCGAAGACGTAGGGCTCGGCCGGCAGCGGCCGGAGCGCCGGCTGGTCGAGGTCGCGGAAGAGCTCGTCCCGGCTGACGCCCAGGCGCCGCATTGGCCGGGCGTTGAGGTCGGCGACGAGCCCGGCGATCGCCTCGTTCAGCGCCGCCAGCGACACGAAGCGCCGGTTGCGCAGGCGGGCCAGGATCCAGCGCTCGACCACCTGGACCGCGACTTCCACCTTCGCCTTGTCGCGCGGCCGGCGTACGCGGGCCGGGAGGATGGCGGTGCCGTAGTGGCTCGCCATGTCCAGGTAGGTTCGGTTCAGCCCCGGCTCGTACCAGACGGCCTTCTCCACCCCGACCTTCGGGTTGTCGGGGACCAGCTGCGCCGGGACCCCGCCGAAGAAGGTCAGGGCGCGGACGTGCGCGCCGATCCAGTCGGCCAGCCCCTGGGTCCAGGTCGCCTCCGCATAGGTGCGGTTGGAGGCGCCCAGCGTCGCGACGAACACCTGGGCGGCACGGATCTCGCCGGTGACGGCGTCGACGATGTCCACCGTCTGGCCGGCGTAGTCCACGAACAGCCGTTCGCCGGCCGGATGGACCTGCCGCATGGTCGGCGACAGCCGCCCCTCCCAGCCGCGGTAGAGTTCGCACCAGCGGCTGTAGCCGTAGCCGTCGGGATGGGCCGCGCGATACTCGTCCCACAGCAGCATCAGCGTGACCCCGGGCCGACGCAGTTCCCGATGCACGTGCGCCCAGTCGGGTTCGGGCTTGCGGCGTTCGCCCTGACGCGCCCCGGTGCCCGCGTACAGCAGCGCCTCCAGCACCGCGTCGCCCATCGTGGCCGGCAACGGCCACGTCAGGCCGGCCGCCCGCGCCCGGTCCAGCGTCAGCGCGACCGTGCTGCGCGCCACGTCCAATGCGCGTGCGATCTGCCGGTCGGTGGCGCCGGCCTCGTACTTGAGGCGCAGGATCTCTCGTATGCGTCGCATCAACACTCTCTCGGCCGGCATCGGCACCTCCTTCCGTCGTCGGACGGAAGCGGTGCCGCTGTCAGGTCCAGCGGTCGAGCGCCACAACCCCAGGGGTGGCCGACTTCAGATCGGAACGGCCGACTTCAAATCGGAACCAGCGGCCGACTTCATTCCGGAACAGGTGGCCGACTTGCTCCGGAATCCGCATCCGGGATCGACTGGCGGAACCCGCAATACACCATGCGGCCCACATCGGCCGGATATGAACGGCGCCGATTAGGATGACCGCCTGACGACGATTGGAATGGCCGGAAGAGGGCGTCGTCATCAGCCTCTCCCCCGCGATCGCGGGGGAGAGGCTGATGACGGGGGCGCGGCTCACCGACCGACAGGTCTGGCGGTACATGGACG
>CANGXM010000189.1 GCA_947457845.1 Rhodospirillales bacterium
TGGCGCCGGCGCCGGCCTCCGCATCGGTGGCCGCGACGCCCCCGGGCGCCCCGACCTGGTCGGCCGACGCGGAGCGCGAGCTTCACAAGATCCCTTTCTTCGTCCGCGGCAAGGCTCGCCGCAACACGGAGCGCTTCGCCCACGACAAGGGCATGGCGCTCATAACGGTCGAGACGCTCTATGACGCAAAAGCGCACTTCGGGCGCTGACGCGCCCGTCCGGTCCGCAGCCGGCGCGACGCCGCTTCGGATCGTCATCCTCACGCTGGACAACCATCTGGCGGGTGCGGTGGACCGGGCTCGTGTCGGCCTCGTCCGGGACATCCCGGGCGCGACGCTCGACCTCCACTCGGCCGCGGACTGGGGCGACGATCCCGCATCGCTCGCCCGATGCCTGGACGACATCGGCCGCGGCGACCTGATCGTCACGACCATGATGTTCATGGAAGATCACATCCGCGCCGTCATGCCGGCCCTCGCCGCGCGGCGCGACGCCTGCGACGCGATGGTCTGCTGCATGTCGGCGGGCGAGGTGATGAAGCTGACCCGGCTGGGTCGGTTCACCATGTCTGGCGAGGCCAAGGGCCCGATGGCGCTTCTGAAGAAGCTGCGGGGCAAGTCGGGCGGGTCGGGCGGCAACGCCACCTCGGGTGCCAAGCAGATGGCGATGCTGCGCCGCATCCCGAAGATCCTGCGCTTCATCCCCGGCGCCGCGCAGGACGTGCGCGCCTATTTCCTGACCCTTCAGTACTGGCTCGCGGGCTCGGACGAGAACGTCGAGAACATGCTGCGCTACCTCGTCGATCGCTATGCCGACGGCGAGCGGCGCGTCTATCGCGGCAAGGTGCGGTCGGCGCCGCCGACCGAGTATCCGGAGATCGGCGTCTACCATCCGCGGCTGCCCGGCCGTATCGCCGAGGAGGCGAAGGGGCTTCCGGCCCCCGCCGGGGCGCGGGGCCGGGTCGGCGTGCTGATCATGCGGTCCTACGTGCTTCCCGGGAACACCGCGCACTACGATGGGGTGATCGCCGCGCTGGAGGCCAAGGGCCTCGCCGTCGTGCCGGCCTTCGCCAGCGGCCTCGACGCGCGGCCCGCGGTGGAGCGGTTCTTCGTGAAGGACGGGCGGCCCGCGGTGGACGCGGTCGTTTCGCTCACCGGCTTCTCGCTGGTCGGCGGCCCCGCCTACAACGACGCCAAGGCGGCCGAGGAGATGCTGGCGGCGCTGGACGTGCCCTACCTCGCGGCCCACCCGGTCGAATTCCAGTCGATGGAACAGTGGGAGGGGTCGGAGCGCGGGCTGCTGCCGGTCGAAGCGACGATGATGGTCGCCATCCCGGAACTCGACGGTGCCACCGGTTCGATGATGTTCGGCGGGCGCAGCGAGCGGGCGGCCCCCGACAAGGCCCGTGACATGCACCCCCACGGCGAGCGCGTGGCCATGCTGGCCGCCCGGGTGGAGCGTCTGGTGCGCCTGCGCCGCACGCCCAGGGACGAGCGCAAGCTGGCGGTCGTCCTGTTCAACTTCCCGCCCAACGCGGGTGCGGCCGGCACCGCCGCCTTCCTGTCGGTGTTCGCGTCGCTGCACAACACGATGAAGGCGCTGAAGGCCGAGGGCTGGACCGTCGACGTCCCGGCCGACGTCGATGCGCTGCGCGACCGACTGCTGGGCGGGAACGCCGCGCGGTACGGCACCGACGGCAACGTCCACAAGCGGATCGCGCTCGACGACCATGTCCGCCGCGAGCCCTACCTGCGCGAGATCGAGACCCAGTGGGGCCCCGCGCCCGGGCGGCAGTTGACCGACGGCCGCTCGCTCCTGGTGCTGGGCGCGCAGTTCGGCAACGTCTTCGTCGGGCTGCAACCCGGCTTCGGATACGAGGGCGACCCGATGCGCCTTCTGTTCGAGAAGGGGTTCTCGCCGACCCACGCCTTCTCGGCCTTCTACCGCTGGATCCGCGAGGATTTCGCCGCCGACGCGGTGCTTCACTTCGGGACCCACGGCGCGCTGGAATTCATGCCGGGCAAGCAGACGGCCATGTCGGCCGCCTGCTGGCCGGACCGGCTGATCGGCGACCTGCCGAACGTCTACCTCTATGCGGCCAACAACCCGTCGGAGGGCACGATCGCCAAGCGGCGTGCCGCGGCGACGCTGGTCAGCTACCTGACGCCGCCGGTCGCCCGGGCGGGCCTCTACCGCGGTCTCCTCGACCTCAAGGCCTCGCTGGAGCGCTGGCGCGCCCGCGACGGCGGCGACGAGAGCGAGACCGCCGACCTGGCGCAACTGATCCAGGCGCAGGCGGCCGCGGTCGACCTGTGCCCGGCCGACCCGCCCTGGGGCGGCGCGGCGGAGGGCCGGATCGTCCGGCTCGTCGATCAGGTTCTCGAACTCGAATACACCCTCATTCCCCATGGACTCCATGTGGTCGGCACGCCGCCCTCGATCGAGGAACGGGTCGACCTCCTGCTGTCGGTGGCCGAGGCCTCGTACGGAACGGTTCCCTCCCGCACCACCGTCGAGGCCTTGGTCACCGGCGCTCCGCCCGAACGCGCGGCGGGGCCCGGTGCCTCGAGCGAAACCGTGGATCTCCTGCGACGGCTGGCGGAGACCGACCGCCTGCTCGCGGTGGACCACGAGCTCCCGGCGCTGATGCGCGCGTTGGAAGGCCGCTTCGTCCGCCCCGTGGCGGGAGGCGACCTCATCCGCTCGCCGGCGATCCTGCCGACGGGCCGCAACGTCCACGGCTTCGATCCCTATCGCCTGCCGAGCGCCTTCGCGGTCGCCGACGGCGCGCGGCAGGCGACCCGGCTGCTGGCGCGCCACGCCGCGGAGGGGAACGCCCTGCCGGAGAGCGTGGCGATGGTGCTCTGGGGCACCGACAACCTGAAGACCGAGGGCGGCCCGATCGCCCAGGCGATGGCGCTGATGGGGGCGCGGCCCCGGTTCGACAGCTACGGCCGCCTGTGCGGCGCCGAACTGGTGCCTCTGGCCGAGCTGGGGCGCCCGCGGATCGACGTGCTCGTCTCCCTGTCGGGCATCTTCCGCGACCTCCTGCCGATCCAGACCCGGATGATGGCCGAGGCCGCCTTCCTCGCCGCCTCGGCCGACGAGCCGACGGAGATGAACTTCGTGCGCAAGCACGCGCTGGCCCACGCCGCCGCCCACGGCTGCGACCTGGAGACGGCGTCGCTGCGGGTCTTCTCCAACGCCGACGGCACCTATGGCGCCAACGTCAACCACATGATCGACAGCGGCCTGTGGACCGACGGGGACGAGCTGGCGGAGACCTACTCGCGCCGCAAGTGCCACGCCTACGGGCGGGACGGCAAGGCGGTGAAGCGGCCGGAACTCCTGGCCGCCGTGCTGGCCGACGTCGACCTCGCCTATCAGAACCTGGAGTCGGTCGAGGTCGGCGTGACGACGATCGACCACTACTTCGACATGCTGGGCGGCATCAGCCGCTCGGTCGCCCGGGTGAAGGGCGGGGCCATCCCCGTCTACATTGGCGACCAGACCCGCGGCGAGGGCACGGTGCGGACGCTCTCCGAGCAGGTCGCGCTGGAGACCCGCACCCGGGCGCTGAACCCGAAGTGGTACGAGGCGATGCTCAAGCACGGCTCCGAGGGCGTGCGGAACATCGAGGCGCAGGTCACCAACACGCTCGGCTGGTCGGCGACGACCGGCCAGGTGCAACCCTGGGTCTATCAGCAGCTGACCCAGACCTTCGTGCTGGACGAGGCGATGCGGGAGCGGCTCGCCGCCCTCAATCCGAAGGCCTCGGCCCGTATGGCGAGCCGCCTCATCGAGGCGCAGCGCCGCAACTTCTGGACACCGGACGAACAGATGCTGGCAGCACTCCGCGAGGCCGGCGACGAACTCGAGGATCGTCTCGAGGGCGTCATGGAGAGGGCCGTCGCATGAGCGTTATGATCGCGGACCGGGGACGCGCCCGGGTCGGAGACGGTGAGGGTAGCGTGCAGGTGGCACTCGACCCGAACCTGAGGATCGGGACCGCCAAGGTCTTCTCGGTCTACGGAAAGGGCGGGATCGGCAAGAGCACGACCTCGTCGAACCTGTCGGTCGCCTTCGCCAAGCTGGGCAAGCGCGTGCTCCAGATCGGCTGCGACCCCAAGCACGACAGCACCTTCACCTTGACGAAGTCGCTGATCCCCACCGTCATCGACGTGCTGGAGACGGTGAACTTCCACACCGAGGAGCTGCGGCCCGAGGACTTCGTGGTCGAGGGCTACGCCGGGGTGATGTGCGTCGAGGCCGGTGGCCCGCCGGCCGGCACCGGCTGCGGCGGCTACGTTGTCGGGCAGACGGTGAAGCTCCTGAAGGAGCACCACCTGCTGGACGACACCGACGTCGTCATCTTCGACGTGCTGGGCGACGTGGTGTGCGGCGGCTTCGCGGCCCCGCTCCAGCACGCCGACCGGGCGGTGATCGTCGCCGCCAACGACTTCGACTCGATCTTCGCCATGAACCGGATCGTCGCGGCGATCCAGGCGAAGGCGAAGAACTACGGCGTGCGCCTCGGCGGCGTGGTCTGCAACCGCTCGGCCGGTACCGACCAGATCGACAAGTACACGGCCGCGGTCGGCATGGACCGCCTCGCCCACTTCCCCGACCTCGACGTCATCCGCCGCTCGCGGCTGAAGAAGGCGACGCTCTTCGAGATGGAGAGTTCGCCCGAGCTGGAGGCCGTGAAGGAGAGCTACCTGAAGCTCGCCGCCACGCTGTGGGCGGGCACCGAGCCCCGGGCGCCGGCACCCCTCAAGGACCGGGAGATCTTCGATCTCCTCGGTTTCGACTGAGGCCGGCCATGACGCTCCGTCACCACGTCCCCGTCCTCACGGGCACCTACGTCGAGCGGCGCGGCCAGCTCGAGCACTATTTCGACCGCACGGCGGTCGAGGCGTGGTCGCGGCTGACGACCGACGCGCCGGTCAGCCGCGTCCGCGCCACGGTGCGGGCGGGGCGCGACCGGATGCGCGCGCTCCTCCTGTCCTGGCTGCCGGCCGACCTGTCCGGCCGCCGCATCCTGGACGCCGGCTGCGGCACCGGGCTGTTCGCGGTCGAGGCCGCGCGGCGCGGGGCGGAGGTGGTGGCGATCGACCTGTCGCCCACGCTCGTCGGCCTCGCGCAGGAGCGGCTGCCGCGCGACACCGGGCCGGGGTCGGTCTCCTTCTACGTCGGCGACATGACCGACGTGCGGCTGGGGTCGTTCGACCACGTGGTCGCGATGGACAGCCTCATCCACTACAAGGCCGGCGACATCGCGGGTGCGCTGGCCGGCCTCGCCGGGCGCACCCGCGGCTCGATCCTCTTCACCTTCGCCCCGCGCACGCCGCTCCTCTCGGCGATGCACGCGGCGGGCAAGCTCTTCCCCCGCGGCGACCGCTCGCCGGCCATCGAGCCGGTGTCGGAGCGCACGCTGCGCGCCCGCCTCTGCGCGATGGTCGGCCCGCTCGGCCTTCAGGCGGACCGCACCGAGCGTGTGGCGAGCGGCTTCTACACCTCCCAGGCGATGGAGCTCGTCCGGGAATGAGCGGCATCCGCGACATCGGCGTCCGCATGGTGATGCGCATCGGCCCCCGGCTCCTCCCCTTCGCCGACGCGGCGACGGCGGATCTGCCGCTCGGCCGGCTGCTGCGCCTCGGGCTGTTCCAGGTGTCGGTCGGGATGGCGCTGGTCCTGCTGAACGGCACGCTGAACCGCGTGATGATCGTGGAACTCGGCGTGGCGACGTGGCTCGTCGCGCTGATGGTCTCGCTGCCGGTCCTGTTCGCCCCGATCCGGGCGCTGGTCGGCTTCCGCTCCGACACGCACCGCTCGCTCCTCGGCTGGCGCCGGGTGCCCTACATCTGGTTCGGCACGCTGATGCAGTTCGGCGGCTTCTCCATCATGCCGTTCGCGCTGCTTCTGCTGTCGGGCGACACCGACGCGCCCCCGCTGGCGGGGCAACTGGGGGCGGCGCTCGCCTTCCTGCTCGTCGGGGCCGGCGTCCACACGACGCAGACCGCGGGCCTGGCGCTCGCCACCGACCTCGCGCCCGAGGGCAAGCGCCCGCGGGTGGTCGCGCTCCTCTACGTGATGCTGCTGGTCGGCATGGTCGCGTCGTCCACCGCCTTCGGCTGGCTGCTGCAGGACTTCGGCGCGGTCAAGCTCATCCAGGTGATCCAGGGCGCGGCCGCGGTCACCATGGTCTTGAACGTGATCGCGCTCTGGAAGCAGGAGCCGCGCCGTCCGGCGCTCACCGCCCCCCACCTGCCGCGGCCCCGCTTCGCCGAGCGCTGGGCCCGGTTCCGGTCCGCGGGCCGCTCCTCGCGGGTGCTGATCGCCGTCGGCCTCGGCACCGCGGCCTTCAGCATGCAGGACATCCTGCTGGAGCCCTACGGCGCGCAGGTCCTCGGCCTGAACGTCGCGCAGACGACCACGCTCACCGCGCTGATGGCCGCGGGCACCCTCGTCGGCTTCGCCTATGCCGCGCGGCGACTCGGCCGCGGCGGCGACCCCTTCCGCCTCGCGGCGCTGGGGGTCCTCGTGGGGATCGCGGCCTTCTCCATCATCGTCCTGTCGAGCCCGCTCGGCTCGCCGACCCTGTTCCGGGTCGGCACGGTCCTGATCGGCCTGGGCGGCGGCCTCTTCTCCGTCGGCACGCTCACCGCCGCCATGGGGCTCGCCTCCGAGGGCGAGGCAGGCCTCGCCCTCGGCGCCTGGGGTGCGGTGCAGGCCACGGCCGCGGGCGCCGCCATCGCCTTCGGCGGCGGCGTCCGCGACCTGGTCGGCAGCCTCGCCGCGACGGGCGCGCTGGGGCCGGCCCTCACCGACGCCACGGTCGGCTACGCCGTCGTGTACCATCTCGAGATCGCACTGCTGTTCGCCACCCTGGTCGCCATCGGTCCGCTCGTGCGGACGGCGACCGATCCCCGGTCCAAGTCCCGGTTCGGCCTCGCCGAGTTCCCGGGCTAGTCGCGCCAAACGCGGAGGTTTCTCATGGAATACGGCGCCATCACTTCCCACATCGACGTCGCGCAGGTCGCCCTCTACGCGTTCTGGGTGTTCTTCGCGGGGCTCATCGTCTACCTGCACCGCGAGAACAAGCGGGAGGGCTATCCGCTGATCGCCGAGGACCGGCGGTCGGGTCGGGTGAAGGTCCAGGGCTGGCCGGCGGTGCCGGCACCCAAGACATTCCGCCTCGAGGACGGCCGGGACTATCTGGCGCCTCCGGGCAACACGGCCGAGCCGCCGCTGGGCGCCGTCGCGCCGCAGCCCTGGCCCGGCTCGCCGCTCATCCCGCTCGGCGATCCGCTGCGGGACGCCATCGGCCCCGCCGCCTACGCGCTGCGCGAGGACAAGCCGGACACGACCGGCGAGGGCAAGCCCCGCATCATCCCCATGCGCACCTCGCCCGAGTATTCGGTGGCCGAGGAGGACGTGAGCCCCGTCGGCATGACGGTGATCGCGGCCGACCGGAAGCCGGTCGGCGTGGTCCGCGACCTCTGGATCGACATGTCGGAGCTCGGCGTCCGCTATCTGGAGACCGAGATCACGGTCGACGGCGGCACCCGCCGGGTCCTCGTGCCGCTGACGATGGCCAAGATCGACCGCGACATGCGCCTCGTCCGCACCGGCGCGCTGCTCGCCCACCAGTTCGCCCACGTACCGGGGATCGCGAACCCCGACATCGTGACCAAGCTGGAGGAGGACAAGATCACGGCCTACTTCGGCGGTGGCTACTTCTACGCCACCAAGGACCGGTCGGAGCCGCTGCTGTGAACGAGCACGACGGCGAGGTCATCCGCGGCCTGCCGGGCGTTCCGCCCAGGGGCGAACGGATCCTGTGGCAGGGGTCGCCCGACTGGCGGTCCCTGGCGATGCGGGCCTTCAAGGTCCGCGCCGTGCTCGTCTACTTCGGCCTGCTCGTCGTGTGGCAGGCCGCGGTGGCGGTCCACGACGGTGGCGGGATCGGCGAGGCGGCCCAGGCCGTGCTCTGGATCCTGCCCCTCGGGCTGGTGGCGACGGGCGTTCTCACGCTGCTGGCCTGGCTGAACGCCCGCTCGACGGTCTTCACGGTCACCGACCGTCGGATCGTCGTCCGGGCGGGGGTCGCGCTGCCGATGGCGGTCAACCTGCCCTTCGCGAAGGTGACGTCGGCGGCGCTCCGCCATCATTCCGACGGCACCGGCGACATCCCGATCGTCATGGGCGGGAAGGAGCGGGTCTCCACCATCATGATGTGGCCGTACGTGCGGCCGTGGAAGATGGGGCGGCCCGAGCCGATGCTCCGCGCCGTCCGCGAGCCGGATCGGGTCGCCCGCATCCTGGCCGACGCCCTGGCGGCCCATGCCTCGACGGTCACGGCGACCGCCCCCGCGGCGACGCCCGCCCGGCCGCAGGCCCA
>CANGXM010000190.1 GCA_947457845.1 Rhodospirillales bacterium
CCGCCTGCCCGCCGAGGACCGATGCCTCGTCCGGGCGGCGGCCCGCCGCTGGCGCGGGGCGACCGCGCCCGTCGAGATCGACCTCCGGTTCCGGCTCGCCGACGGGGATGGAGAGGTGCGATGGGTCGCTGTGCGGGGCCGGACCGTCGGCGACGATGGTGGCACTTGGGACGGCGGTGGAGCCGCCGGCCGGGGCGGTTCGCGGGTCGGGGCGATCGGCGTGGTGCGCGACGTCACCGAGCGGGAGACGCTCCTGCGCCAAAAGGACGCCCTGATGGTGGAGCTCAACCATCGCACGAAGAACAGTCTCCAGCTCGTGGCGAGCCTGCTGCGGCTGGAGAGCCGGGACATCGGCGACCCGGAGGGCCGCCGCCGTTTCGTGGAGGCGTCCTCCCGCGTCAATTCGATCGCCGCCGTCCATGAGGGGCTCGACCGGACGGCCGACCTCAAGCGGGTCCGCCTGGCGCCTCTGGTCCGGCGCCTGTGCGACGACCTCGCCCACCTGCGCAGCCGGGAGGACGACGTCGTGGTGGCACTGGCGGCCGACGTGGCGATCGACACCGACCGCGCCATCCCGCTGGCCATCATCGTGAACGAACTGGTGACGAACGCGCTGAAGTTCGGCCGGCGCGGCGGCGATCCCGCGCGCGTCGCGGTATCGCTCACGGCCGAAAGGGCGGACGCCCTCGCCCTCACCGTGGCGGACCGGGGACCCGGCCTTCCCGCCGGCTTCTCGATGGACCGGCCACCGGGACTGGGGCTTCAGCTCGTCAAGGCCCTCGCCCGCCAGATCGGCGGGCAGGTGGCGCTGGAGAGCGGCGGGGCCGGGGCCGCGTTCCATGTCCGCTTCCCCGCCGAACGCTGACCGCCGGCGGGCCGGCGGTGCGCGGCCTTGAGCCCGCCGCCGGGGGCGGATAGGCTGGTGTTTGCAGCCCCTCAACCGTTCGTCCGAGAGGTCCCGTCATGGACGGTCCGTCGCCCGTGCACGCCACGATCCCGAACAATCTCGAAGCCTTTTGGATGCCGTTCACCAACAACCGGCAGTTCAAGAAGGCGCCGCGTCTTCTGGTGTCGGCGGAGGGCATGCACTACCGCAGCCACGACGGTCGCCGCATCCTCGACGGCACGGCCGGCCTCTGGTGCGTCAACGCCGGCCACGCCCGGCCGAAGATCGTCGAGGCGATCAAGGCGACGGCGCAGGAACTGGACTTCGCGCCGACCTTCCAGATGGGCCATCCGCTCGCCTTCGAACTGGCGTCGCGGCTGACGGCCATGCTGCCGACCGGCTTCGACCACGTGTTCTACGCCAACTCCGGCTCCGAGGCGGTGGACACCGCGCTCAAGATCGCGCTCGCCTATCACCGCGCGCGCGGCGAGGGCCAGCGGACCCGTCTGATCGGGCGGGAGCGCGGCTATCACGGCGTCGGCTTCGGCGGCATCTCGGTCGGCGGCATCGTCAACAACCGCAAGTTCTTCGGGCCGCTGCTGGCCGGCGTGGACCACCTTCCCCACACCCACGACCGCTCGAAGCAGGCGTTCAGCCGCGGCCAGCCCGAATGGGGCGCGCACCTCGCGGACGAACTCGAGCGGATCGTGGCGCTGCACGATCCCTCGACCATCGCCGCCGTCATCGTCGAGCCGGTGGCCGGCTCCACCGGCGTGCTGATCCCGCCCAAGGGCTATCTGGAGAAGCTGCGCGCCATCTGCGACAAGCACGGGCTCCTGCTCATCTTCGACGAGGTGATCACCGGCTTCGGCCGCCTCGGCTCGGCCTTCGCGACCGACCATTTCGGCGTGCAGCCCGACCTGATCACGGTGGCCAAGGGCATCACCAACGCGGCCGTGCCGATGGGCGCCGTCTTCGCCAGGGACTTCATCCACGACGCCTTCATGAAGGCGCCGGACGGGCAGATCGAGCTGTTCCACGGCTACACCTACTCCGGCCACCCACTGGCCTGCGCCGCGGCCCTCGCCACGCTCGACGTCTATCAGGAGGAGGGGCTGTTCGCCCGTGCGGCCTCGATGGCGGGCTACTGGGAGGACGCGGTCCATTCCCTGAAGGGCCTGCCGCACGTGATCGACTGCCGGAACCTCGGCATCATCGCGGGCATCGAGCTGGAGCCGATCCCGGGCCGCCCGACCGCGCGCGCCTTCGACGCCTTCCTGAAGTGCTACGAGAAGGGTCTCCTGATCCGGACGACGGGCGACATCATCGCCCTCTCGCCGCCGCTGATCCTGGAGCGGTCGCACATCGACGAGATGTTCGGGATGCTGGCCGAGGTGCTCCGTGGTCTCGACTGATCGTCGCGTCGACGGCCGGCTCTTCCGGGCCGGCCGTCGTCGGCGACGATGCCGCTCTGGCGCCCGAGGGGTGTCCGCCCCCACATTGAAGGACGCACCATCCGCACAGGAGATGCGCGCATTCACGCGCGGCCAGCCATGCAGATCATGGAAGATTTCATCAAGCGGCACCGCGTCACCGAAATCGAGTGCCTCGTTCCCGACATGAACGGCATCGCCCGCGGCAAGATCCTGCCGGCGGAGAAGTTCCTCCGCATCTTGCGGGACCGGGGTCTGCGCCTTCCGGAGGCGATCTTCGTCCAGACCGTGACCGGGGAGTACCCCGAGGACGAGGACGTCACCTCGGACGAGAACTCCGACATCTACCTGATCCCCGATGAGGGCACGATCCGTCTCGTCCCCTGGTACAAGGAGCCGACGGCGCAGGTGATCGGCGACTGCGTCTACGCCGACGGCAGCGCGGTCGACTTCGCGCCGCGGTACCTGCTCAAGCGGGTGCTCGACCTCTACACGGCCAGGGGCTGGAAGCCGATCGTGGCCCCCGAACTCGAATTCTATCTGGTCCAGGTCAACAAGGACCCCGACTATCCGCTGCAGCCCCCCATCGGCCGGTCCGGCCGGCAGGAGAGCGGGAGGCAGGCGTTCGGCATCGACGCCGTCAACGAGTTCGATCCCATCTTCGAGGACGTCTACGACTTCTGCGCCGCGCAGGAGATCGACGTGGACACCCTGACCCACGAGGCGGGGGCCGCGCAGATCGAGATCAACTTCAACCACGGCGATCCGATGGAACTCGCCGACCAGGTTTTCCTGTTCAAGCGGACCGTCCGCCAGGCGGCGATCCGCCACGACGTCTACGCGACGTTCATGGCGAAGCCGATGCAGGCCGAGCCGGGCAGCGCCATGCACGTCCACCAGAGCGTCGTGGACGTCGCGACGGGGACGAACCTCTTCGCCGACGCGGACGGGCGCGACACCGCGCTGTTCATGAGCCACGTGGCCGGGCTCCAGAAGTTCCTCCCGGCGGCGATGCCGCTGCTCGCCCCGAACGTGAACTCCTACCGCCGCCTCGTGCCGAACGCGGACGCCCCGATCAACGTCCACTGGGGCCGCGACAACCGCACCACGGGCCTGCGCGTGCCCGTCACGCCGCCCGAGGCCCGCCGGGTGGAGAACCGCATCGCGGGCGCCGACGCCAATCCCTACCTCGCGATCGCCGCCTCGCTCGCCTGCGGCTATCTCGGGATGACGCTGGGGCTGGAGCCCAGCGACCCGGTGAAGGGGTCGGCCTACCGCCTCGCCTTCACCCTGCCGCGCCATCAGTCCGAGGCGCTCGCCAAGTTCAACGCCTCGCGCCCGCTGCGCGAGATCTTCGGCGAGCGGTTCGTCGACGCTCTGACGGCGGTGAAGGAGGCCGAGTTCGAGGCCTACAACCGCGTCATCTCCTCCTGGGAGCGGGAGAACCTGCTCCTCAACGTCTGAGCCACCGTCAGGTGTTGTTCGATGCCCGCGCGTCGACGAGGCGCGGGCGGCGGACGGTGATGATGCCGACGCCGCCGATGACGAGCGCCGCGCCGACCAGCAGGCTCCAGGTCAGCGGATCGCCGAGGATGAGGACGGCGCACAGAACGCCGAAGACGGGATTCAGCAGGTTGAACGGCATCACGACGTTCACGTCGTATCGGCGCACAAGCGGGTACCAGAGGCTGTAGGACAGGATCGCCACCGCCACGCCCTGATAGACGACCGCACCCCAGCCGATCCATCCGGCGGACGCGATCTGCTCCATCTGCCCGTCCTCGAACACCAGGGAGGCCGCGAGCAGGAGCGGGACCGAGAACACGGCGATCCACGCCGAGAGCTGGAACCCGTCGATCGGTCCGAGTTCCTTGATCTGCATGTTGGCCACCGACCAGAAGGCGGCGCCCGCGATCAGCAGGCCGAGGTAGAAGAGGCTGCTCGACCCCGTCGGCCGGCCGGCGATGACGGCGATTCCGGCGAAGGCGATCAGGAGGCCAAGCGTGCGGCGCCAGCCGAGCCTGTCGCCGTAGAACGCGGCCGCGAGCAGCGCCGAGAACGGCACGCTCAGCTGCGACGCGATCGCCGCGTAGGAGGCATCGACCCCCGAGATCCCGACGAACATGAGCGGGAAGTGCAGCCCGCCGAAGCATAGGCCGATGACGGCGATCCGCCGCATCTGCGGCGGGGTGGGGCGGGGGACGAAAGGAACGAGGAGCGCGGCCACGAGCGTGAACCGCAGGAAGATCATCAGGATCGGCGAGATCTCCGCCATGCCGGTCTTGGCGACGGTGAAGTTCACGCCCCAGATCAGCATGACGAACACGACGGTCAGGACGTCGAGGGGACGCATGGGGGCAGACCGTCGTGGCGGAGGACGTTGGCACCTTGACGCCCGCGCGCACCGTCCGGAACCCCAGCGCGCGCATGGCTCCCATCCCGCGACGATGCGCACGGATCGGACACGGATGCTGGCCTGCCCGCGCGACGGGGACTAACTTTCGTCGCAACCTGCTGTTAGAAGCTTCTCCAAGGAGCATGGGCGGCATGGGGCCGAGTGCCTTTTCCGTGCGGGGAGTTCGGATGTTCGATCGTCGTCAGGTTCTTTCCGGGTGCGCCGCGATGCTCGCAGGCGTGGTGGTCGCGGGTCCCGTGCGGGCGCAGGGCGCGCCGGACGCCGCCGATTTCGTCATCAGGACCGCCCAGGCCGTCGGCGACGCGCTCGGCAGCGGCGACGTCGAGGGGCGGATGCTCCGCGTCATCGACGAGCGGCTCGACATGGAGTACGCGGCGCGCTTCACGCTGGGCCGCTACTGGAACGCGCTGCAGCCGCCCGACCGGGCCGAGTACGAGCGCCTGTTCCGTGCCTACGCCATGCAGGTCTACCGGGACCGATTCCGTCGCTACTACGGCGGAAACTGGGACGTGTCCCGCCTGTTCCGCGTGTCCGGCCAGCCGCGGGTGGGGGAGCGGGACATCGTCGTCCCGACCGAACTGTCCCCGCCGGACGGCGGCCTGATCCGGATCGAGTGGCGCCTGCGCCGCGCCGCGCAGGCCTACCGGGTGATCGATCTCGCGGTGGAGAACGTCAGCCAGGCGTTCACCACCCGTCAGGAGTTCGAGAGCGTCATCACCCAGCGCGGCGGCAACCCGCGCGCCATCATCCAGGTCCTGCGCGAGCGGACCGGCCAGAGCTGACGCCGGCCGCCCTCACGCGATGCCGCGTTCGCGCCGGATCAGCGCCCAGGCGGCGTTGATCCGGGCTGTCCGGGCGGTCGCGATGGCCACGAATTCCGGCGGCATGCCCTGCGCGATCAGGGTGTCGGGATGGTTTTCCCGGGCGCGCCGGCGGTACGCGGCCTTGAGCGCCCCATCGTCCGCGTCGGCGCCGATCCCGAGGATCGCGTAGGGATCGTCGCCGCCGTCGCCGTTCGACCGGCGGATGCGCTCGAATGCGGCCTCGTCGAATCCGAAGATCCGCGCCACCGCACGCAGATAGACCAGCTCCGCCTCGTGCAGGGCGCCGTCCGACTGGGCGATGTGGAAAAGGCCGTCCAGCAGCTTCTCCAGCACGGCCGGCCGGTTGTGGAGGAGCTTCGCGATCTGGCGGGCGTAGGGCTCGTAACCGCTGCTGTCCCGCTTGGCGATGTCGAACAGCCGGTTGACGTTGCGCATCTCCTCTTCGGGCACGTCGACGATCTCGCGGAACGCGTCGACCTCGTGGCCAGTCACCGTGCCGTCGGCCTTCGCCATCTTGGCCGCCAATACGATGACACCGACGGTGAAGGCGATCTCGCGCGTCTCGTCGCGCGGACCCTCGGGCGGCACCTCTTCCCCGGTCGCCTGCATGGTGTCGACGGCATGACCGGCCATCGCGCCGAGCAGCGCGCCGATCGGTCCGCCGATGGCGAAGCCCGCCGCCCCGCCCAGGATCTTTCCCCAGATGATCATCGCGCGGGAGCCCGTCCGCCCTCGAAAGCCGCCGCCAGGATAATCGGCCCCGTCCGGGGCGCCAATGTGGCGACCTTGTCCCAATCGTTTCGGCTAACTCCAATTCTGGAAGAGTTGGCGTATACTCTCCCCCCGCAACCTGGGACGTTCGTCGATGCTGTCGATGCTTCGCGGCTTCACCTCGAGCTTGATCGGTCGGCAGGTCCTCCTCGTCGTCGCCGTCTCGCTGCCGTTGTCGGGCTTCGGCGTCGTGGTGGTCTCGATGCTGCGGTCCGCCCGGGACGCGCAGCTGGCGATCGACGTGGTCGCGCGCGCAAGGCTCCTTTCGGCGGCAGTGGACGCGGAGGTGGAGGCTGCTATCAAGCGGCTGGAGGTGCTGGCCGCCTCGCCGCAGATCCGCTCCGGCGACCTCGGGGATTTCCATGCCTTCGCCTCCTCCACCATCGCCCGGGTCGATCCCGGGACCTGGGTGGTCCTGCTCGACCGGCAGGCCAGACAGCTGCTCAGCACCCGGCGGCCCTACGGAACCCAACTGCCCACCCGGGCCGATGCCACCACCCTCGACCACGTGTTCCAGAGCGGCCGGCCCGCCATCACAAACCTGTTCGACGGGGCGGTCTCGAACACCGAGGTGATGGCCGTCGACGTGCCCGTCGTGATCGACGGTGAGATCCGCTTCGCGCTCGGCTCGCCGGTCCTGACCGCGCGGCTGGCCGCCGTGCTCGACCGCAACGCCCTGCCGGACGGGTGGCGCGTCGGCCTCGTCGACCGGAATGGCATCTTCATCGGGCGCAGTCCGGCCGACGGGCTGGTCGGCCAGGCGGTCACCCCGGCCATGATCGCCAACGTGGTCGGGGGGACGGGCGACAGCCTCGTTCGGATCACCGGCCGGGACGGGATGGATCTTCTCGTCGCCGTCGCGCAATCGCCCGCGACGGGGTTCTCCGTGATCGTCGGCGTGCCCTATTCGCTGCTCGACGCGCCCTACCGGCAGGGGTTGGGTCTGGTCGTGGCGGGGGGCCTCCTGACGCTGATGGTGGCCATCGTTGTCGCGGTGCTGCTGACGCGGGCCGTGTCGTTCCGTCTGGAACGGATCGCGCGGGCCGTCTCCGTCCGGGCGCCGGGTGCGCCGGTGCGGCTGCCGCGCGCCGGCGTGCGGGAGATCGACGTCCTGACGGTGAACCTCGAGCGCGCGCTGGAGAACGCCGCCGAACAGACGGCCGAGCGCGATCGCGCGGCGAGCGCGCTGATCTCCGCGAAGGACGCCGCCGAGGCGGCGAACCGGGCCAAGAGCAACTTCCTCGCGACCATGAGCCACGAACTCCGCACGCCGCTGAATGCGATCATCGGCTTCGCGCAGGCGCTCGGCGGCGGGCATTTCGGCGCTATCTCCGCCAGGCAGAAGGGCTACATCGGCGACATCGAGCAGGCGGGACAGCATCTCCTCACCGTCATTTCCGGCATCCTCGAGATGAGCCGCATCGAGGCGGGCCGCCTCGTCCTCGAGGAGGAGGCTGTCGCCCTCGACCGGCTCGCGGCAGACGTGTGCGAGATGCTGTCGCCGCTGGCGGAACGCTCGGGGATCGGCGTCTGGCTGGTCGAGGGCGAGCCGCTGACGGTCCGGGCGGACGCCGGCAAGGTCCGGCAGGCGCTGCTGAACATCGTCGGCAACGCCCTGAAGTACACGCCGGGCGGCGGGCGGGTGGAACTCTCGGCCGGTCTCGACGGGGCCGGCCGCCCCTTCGTCGCCGTCGTCGACACCGGGATCGGGATGACGGAGGAGGAGGTCGAGCGCGCGCGCCGCCCGTTCGAGCGCATCAGCCAGGGCGGGCTGGAGGTGACCGAGGGCGTGGGCCTCGGCCTGGCCATCACCGACGCCCTGATGCGCCTTCACGGCGGCGCCGTCGAGATCCGCAGCCGCCCGGGGCAGGGGACCCGCGTCGCCCTCGTCTTCGGTGCGGAGCGGCACGTCCCTTCGCCCGAAACCGACGCGCCCGCCGGCCCGCCGGTCGTGCCGGGCCGCCCCTCCGCCTAGCCGGCCGCCCCCGGTCCGTCCGCCGTGGGCCGGGCCGCGAGGGCACGGTCGACGAACGCCTCGGCGGCGCCCAG
>CANGXM010000191.1 GCA_947457845.1 Rhodospirillales bacterium
CCCGCCCGGCCGCAGGCCCAGCCCGCCGCCCGGCCCATGTCCGAACCCGCGCTCAGGGACGCCCACGCATGACCACCGCCGCCGCCGACCGCACCTTTCCGCCCGCCGCGATCCTCGTCGGCGCCGCCCTCATCGCCGCCTCGCTTCTGGCCGCGGTCCTGTGGCGCGACGGCGGACAGGGCGGCACGACGGCGGCGACGGTCGCCCAGCGCGAACTCCATTTCGCCGACGGCGCGGACGGCTCGGTGATCGTCACCGACGCACGGACCGGCCGGACGGTCCAGACCGTACCACCGGGGGCCGGCGGCTTCGTCCGCGGCGTGCTGCGCGGCTTCGCCCGCGAACGCCGCCGCAGCGACATGGGCCCCGAGACCCCCTTCGTCCTGAGCCGCCACGCCGACGGGCGGTTCCTGCTCACCGACCCCCTCACGGGTCGGGTCGTCGATGTCGGGGTCTTCGGCCCCGACAATTCCGCCGCCTTCGCGCGGCTCATGGCACCTTGACGGGAGGCAAGACTGTCCATGCATACCACCACCAATGACCGGGGAAGGCGCACGTTCGACGTGCCCTGCACCGTCGATCTCGAGAACACCCAGGAACGGCTCCACGCCCACGTCGACCTCGACGGGGTCGAGGTCCGGGCCGGCGACAGCGTGCTCGTGCACGGCGCGCCGGGCGTGGTGCCTTTCGGCACCAAGCGGGTGCTCCACTGCCGCGCCACCGTGACCCGCGCCGGCGCCCTGGAGCGCATGTGGATCCGCGCGCTGGCCTATCTGGGCCTGACCGAGCTCTATGAGGTCAGCTTCTCCGAGGGGAGGGCCTGACCATGCAGATCGAAGGCGGCTTCGGCCCCCAGACCACCACCGACATGGCGCGCGAGGACACCCTCCTCAGCCCGCGGTTCTACACCACCGACTTCGCGGCCCTCGACCGGCTGAACATCGACAGCGTTCGGGCGGAGTGGGACACCGTCATGGCGGAACTCCGCCGCGACGACAACCGCAACCACTTCAAGCGCACCGAGGACTTCGACTTCGACCTCGAGACGCTGCCGCCGGAACTGCGCAAGGAGTTCGTGGACTTCCTCGTCAGCTCGCTGACGGCCGAGTTCTCGGGCTGCGTTCTCTACGTCGAGGCGCGCAAGCGGCTGAAGAACGAGGAGATCAAGGAACTCTTCGCGCACATGGCGCGCGATGAGGGCCGCCACGCCGGCTTCATCAACGACATCCTGAAGGACTTCGGGATCGGCGTTGACATGAGCTTCCTGACGAAGGTCAAGAAGTACACCTTCTTCAAGCCGAAGTTCATCTTCTACGCGACCTACCTGTCGGAGAAGATCGGCTACGCCCGCTACATCACGATCTTCCGCCAGTTCGAGCGGTACCCGGATCGGCGCTTCCATCCGATCTTCAAGTGGTTCGAGAACTGGTGCAACGACGAGTTCCGGCACGGCGAGGCCTTCGCCCTCGTCATGCGGGCGAACCCGCACCTCCTCGCGGGCCACAACAAGCTCTGGATCCGGTTCTTCCTGCTCGCGGTCTACGCCACGATGTATGTGCGCGACCACCTGCGGCCGGCCTTCCACGAGGCGGTGGGCTACGATCCGAGCGACTACGACTTCGAGGTCTTCCGCATCTGCAACGAGATCACGCGGCAGGTCTTCCCGTTCACCCTCGACATCGACAACCCGACGTTCCGCGAGGGTCTCCACACGCTTTGGACGATCACCGAGGCGCGCATCGCCGCCAAGGAACAGGGCGGCATCGTCGGCCGGGTGAAGTACGCGGCGCTGGCGCTCAAGGCGGCGGCCGTGTTCGCCCGCCTCTACGTCCTCCCCACCGTCTCCAACGCCCTGCCCAGCCGGATCCGGCTGGCGCCGGCCTGGTAGGCGGGGCGACGGTCCGGTGGTCGAGTTCGGCGTACCCGTCCTGGCGGCGACGTTCCTGTGGTGGTTCTCCACGGGCGTGATCGCCTGGCTCGACGGCCTCTCACCCCGGCGCGCGCCGGTGACGTTCGCGGGCGCCAGCGTCCTCGGGCTCGCCGGCCTCGCGGGGGCGGCGTGGAGCGCGGGACAGGCCACCGTGACGGGCAGCTTCGTCGGCTTCGCCTCAGCACTCCTCGTCTGGGGCTGGAACGAGATGGCGTTCCTGCTGGGCTATGTGACCGGTCCGCGACGCGGGCCGGCCACGCCCGGGGCGGTGCGCGGCCAGCGGTTCCGCGAGGCGTTCGCCGCCATCCTCTGGCACGAACTCCTCAGCCTCGCGGTCACGGTGGCGGTCGTCCTCCTTGCGGCCGGCGGGGAGAACCCGGTGGCCGCCTGGACCATCGCGCTGCTCTTCGTGATGCGGATCAGCGCCAAGCTCAACGTCTTCCTCGGCGTCCGGAACCTCAACGAGGAGTTCCTGCCGCCGAAGCTCGCGCACCTCGCCACCTACTTCCGGCGCCGCGCGATGAACGCCCTCTTCCCCGCCTCGGCGCTTGCCGGGGCGGCCACGACGGTCCTCCTCGCGGTCGCCGCCGGCGCCCCCGGCACGGGCCCGGCGGAGGTCGCCGCCCTGTCGCTGCTCGCCACGCTGGCGGCGCTGGGCTTCCTCGAACATGCGCTCATGGTGCTGCCGCTGCCCTCGGCCGCACTCTGGTCATGGTACCTCCGGCCGCGCGCGCACGTGGCCCAACTGGCCCCCGATCCCGAGGCGGGAACGGCGCTGGCCCCATCGACGATCGGGAGACGGTGATGGACTACGAAGCCTTCTTTCGCGACCAGCTGGACGGACTGCACAGGGAAGGCCGCTATCGCGTCTTCGCCGACCTGGAGCGCCGGGTGGGCCGCTTCCCCAAGGCCCTCTGGCACACGCCCGAAGGGCTGCGGGAAGTGACGGTCTGGTGCTCGAACGACTATCTCGGGATGGGCCAGCACCCCGACGTGCTGGCGGCGATGCACGCCGCCATCGACCGGGCCGGCGCGGGGGCCGGCGGCACCCGCAACATCTCCGGCACCAACCACGAGCACGTGCTGCTGGAGCGGGAACTCGCCGACCTGCACGGCAAGGAGGCCGCCCTCCTCTTCACCTCGGGCTACGTGTCCAACTGGGCCGGGCTCGGCACGCTGGCCTCGAAGATCCCCGGCTGCGTGGTCCTCTCCGACGAGAAGAACCACGCCTCCATGATCGAGGGCATCCGGCAGAGCCGGGCCGAGCGACACATCTTCCGCCACAACGATCCCGAGGACCTCGACCGCAAGCTGGCGACGCTCGACCCGCGGGTTCCGAAGCTGGTGGCGTTCGAGAGCGTCTATTCGATGGACGGGGACATCTCGCCCATGGCCGAGATCCTCGACGTGGCCGAGCGCCACGGGGCGATGACCTACCTCGACGAGGTGCACGCGGTCGGCCTCTATGGGCCGCGCGGCGGCGGCATCTCCGAGCGCGAGGGGCTCGCCCACCGGGTGACGGCGATCGAGGGCACGCTCGGCAAGGCGTTCGGCGTGGTGGGGGGCTACATCGCCGCCTCGACGGCGCTGTGCGACTTCGTGCGGAGCTTCGCCTCCGGCTTCATCTTCACCACCGCCCTGCCTCCGCACGTCGCGGCGGGTGCGGCGGCGAGCATCCGGCACCTGAAGTCCAGCCACGTGGAGCGCGAGCGCCAGCGCGACCGCGTGGCGGCGGTGCGCGCCCGGCTCGACGCGGCCGGCATCCCGCACCTGGCGAACCCCAGCCACATCGTGCCCGTGATGGTCGGTGACGCCGCCCGCTGCAAGCGGATCAGCGACCGGCTGCTGGAGGAGCACGGGATCTACATCCAGCCGATCAACTATCCGACCGTTCCGCGGCGGACCGAGCGGCTGCGCATCACCCCCTCGCCCTTCCACACCGACGCCGACATCGACGCGCTGGTCGCGGCGCTGTCGTCGATCTGGGGCGAGGTCGGGCTGCGCCGGGCGGCGTGAGGGGGCGACGCACGCCCCCCAGACACCACCCTTGACACCAAGGGGCGGGGGAGCCTATACCCCCGCCACCTCCACGGACCCTTCTGGATCCGTCGCACGTGGGCCCGTAGCTCAGCTGGGAGAGCGCCTCGTTCGCAATGAGGAGGTCAGCGGTTCGATCCCGCTCGGGTCCACCATTTTCCCTCGTCCCGTCGTTTCCGAATGACCGAGATCGTGATCACCCTGCTCGACGTCCTGACCGTCGCGGGGGCGCTCGCGTCCGGCGCGCTTTGGTGGCTCGCCAGCCGGCACCGGCTGCGCCGGGTGAGCCGGTTCGAGGCCCTGGACGCCGCCGACATCAACCGCATCGTCGTCGCGCTCAACAGGACGCAGACGCTGAACGCCCGCGCCGCGCTGGCGACGGCGGTCGCCGCCGGCCTCGCCGGGCTGCGGGTGCTGTTGGGGCTGGCGGGGTTCTGAGGGTACGCACCCGTGGGACGAACGGCGCCGCGACACGCGGGCGGACTTTGATTATAGCTGTTATCTAAACTATTAATGGTATCGACAGCGGCAGACGACCGACCGCCGAGGGGCACGGGAACCGCATGCGAAGCAGGGCGCGCGACGTTCGGGGATGGCGGACCGTGGACCGCGCGCGCGCTCTGGCCCTGGTGATCGCGCTGGCTGCCGTGGGCCTCGTCGCGACCGCGCTCGGGCTGCTGTTCCGCCTCGGGGACGAAGCGATCCAGTTCCGCGAGAACACGCAATGGATCGTCACCCAGGGCCGGGTCGAGCACCTGCGGGTCCTGCTGGAGGCCATGCGCGTGCAGGCCGGGGAATCGGACGCCGACGCCCTCTCGACCCGGTTCGAGATCTTCGCCGGGCGCATGATCACCCTCGCGAAGGCACCGATCCTGAACGAGCTTCGCCTGCAGCCGGCGGTCGCCGACGCGCTCGTCCGCGCCCAGGCCGCCGTGGCCGCTGTCGACCGCCTGGGCGCATCCGGCGACCCAGCGGCGATCCGGACCCATCTCGAACCCCTCGAGGGATCGTTCCAGGAGGCGGTGCTGGGGACGCTCGCCTTCGCCATGAACCGCCAGGAGCGCCACCACGACGCGCTGACCGACCTCGCCTTCTGGACCGGGGTCGCGACGATCGTGCTGGTGGGCGGCGTCGTGCTGTTCGCGGCGGTGGCGCTGGTGCAGGTGGGGCGGCTCCGGGAGGCGAACGCGGCCAAGACGCGCTTCCTCGCCTCGATGAGCCACGAGCTGCGCACGCCGCTGAACGCGATCATCGGCTTTGCCGACCTGATGCGGGGACCGCTGTTCGCCTCCATCCCCGACCGCAAGAAGATCGAGTACCTCGACGACGTCCACGCGAGCGGCATCCACCTGCTGTCGCTGATCGACGACATCCTCGACCTCGCCAAGGTGGAGGCGGGCCGCATGCCGCTGCGTCCGGAACCGCTGGCCCCGCGGGCGATCGTCAAGGAGGCGCTGCGCACGCTGCGGATTCCCATGCGCGACCGCGGGATCAGCATCCGCTTCTCGGCCCCGGCGGTGCTTCCGCCGGTCAGCGCCGACCGGCGCGCGCTGCTGCAGATCCTGCTGAACCTCCTGTCCAACGCGATCAAGTTCTCCGAGGGGCCGCCGCGACGCGTCATGGTGCGCGCCGTGCTCCTCGGGGACGGGCTGATGCGCTTTTCGGTCGAAAACCGTGGCCCGGGCGTCCCGCCGTCGGTGATCGCCCGGCTCGGCGAGCCGTTCGTGCAGGACGACGACCCGACCCAGACGGCGGGCCGGGGCGCCGGGCTCGGCCTCGCGATCTCGGTCCGCCTCGCCGAGGCGATGGACGGCTCGCTCGTCATCGAGGACCGGTGCGACGGCGTCACCCGGGTGCTGGTGACGCTGCCGACCGCCACCCTTCCCCTGGCCGCCGGGAGCCACTAGGCTCTGGCCGCCCGCAGATCCGGAGAGGCGCATGGCCGATTTCCGCAAGCTCGACGACACCGTCACCGTCGCCCCGCAGATCACCATCCCCGACGTCGCGGCGATCGCCGCGGCCGGGTTCCGGGCGATCATGAACAACCGGCCCGACGGCGAGGAGCCGGGGCAGCCGGACCACGAGACCATCGCCGCGGAGGCGGCGCGGCACGGGCTCGCCTACCACTACGTGCCCGTCACGAACGCAACGCTCGGGCCCGACGCGGTCGCCGCCTTCGGCAAGGTTGTGGACGGGGCCGGCGGCGCGGTCCTGGCCCACTGCCGCTCGGGCACCCGCTGCGCCATCCTCTGGGCCTTCGACCAGGCGAAGCGGGGCGACCGGCCCGTCGACGAGATCATCGGGACCGCGCACGAGGCGGGCTACGACATCGAGAACCTCCGCCCGGCGCTGGTGCACTTCGCGGGCGGCTGAAGGGGCCGTCCTCGCCCGGCAGGGTTCGAAGCCGGGCACGCCTGATGGTGAGCCCCCCTCGTCCTGAGCGGGTCGAGGGACGGACCGTGGGGCGGCACGAAGCGTCCACGTCCGCGTTCATCTCCACTGGGGGGAAGCCATGACCGCATGCATCGTCGGCTGGTCGCACGGCCGGTTCGGAAAGCAGGACGGCCGCGACGTCGAGGCCATGATCGTCGAGGTGGCGTCCGCCGCCATCGCCGACGCCGGCCTCGCGGCCGCCGACATTGACGCGATCTACCTCGGCACGCTGAACGGCGGCTTCGTCCGCCAGGAGTTCCCGGCCTCCCTCGTCCTGCAGGCGGACCCCGCGCTGCGGTTCCGCCCGGCGACGCGGGTGGAGAACGCCTGCGCCACGGGCTCGGCCGCGATCCACCAGGGCCTGAACGCCATCGCCGCCCGCAAGGCGCGCCGGGTGCTGGTCGTGGGCGTGGAGAAGATGACCGAGGTGACGGGGCAGGAGGTGGGGGAGATCCTCATCAGATGCTCCTACGTCAAGGAGGAGGCGGACATCCCGGCGGGGTTCGCCGGCGTGTTCGGCCGGATTGCCGAGAGCTATTTCCAGCGCCACGGCGACCGGTCGGACGCGCTCGCGCGGATCGCCGCGAAGAACCACGCCAACGGGGCCCGCAACCCGCTCGCCCACATGCAGAAGGACGTCGGCTACGACTTCTGCCGGACGGTGTCGGAGAGGAACCCGCTGGTCGCGGGGCCGCTTCGCCGGACCGACTGCTCGCTCGTGTCCGACGGCGCGGCGGCGCTGGTGCTGGCCGACATCGACACGGCGCTGGGCCTGGAAAAGGCGATCGTGTTCCGCGCGGCCGAGCAGGTGAACGACTTCCTGCCCATGGGCCGGCGCGACATCGTCGCCTTCGAGGGGCCGGAACTCGCCTGGAAGCGTGCGCTCGCCGCGGCGGGCATGGCCCTCGACGACCTCTCGCTGGTGGAGACGCACGACTGCTTCACCATCGCCGAGCTGATCGAGTACGAGGCGATGGGGCTGACGCCGAAGGGCCGCGGCCACGTCGCGATCGAGGACGGGTGGACCGAGATCGGCGGGAAGCTCCCCGTCAACCCGTCCGGCGGACTGAAGGCCAAGGGCCACCCGATCGGGGCGACGGGCGTCTCGATGCACGTGCTGGCGGCGATGCAGCTGAACGGCACGGCCGGCGGCATCCAGGTGCCGGGCGCCACGGCGGCCGGCGTCTTCAACATGGGCGGGGCGGCGGTCGCCAACTTCGTCTCGATCCTGGAGCCGCTGCGCTGACACGACCGGTCGGGGTAGCGCCCGACCCGCCCTGGGCTTAGTCCACCGGACCCACGGCGTTCGCCGGACGCCCTCCCCCGCCGCACCCCGAACCTTGCCATCCTCCGCCCGGGGTCGGACGGGGCGGAGGGGCGGATGGCACGCGGGACGGGCGCGACGGCGGGACAGCCCCGGACGGGGCCGACGGCCGGCACCGCCGCCGAGACGGTGGTCGTGCTGGACGACCACGGCCCCTTCGGCGTGCTCGACGCGGCCGGCGACGGCCGCGGCCGGACCGACCGGCCGGGTGCGTTCCGGCTGAAGGCCCTGAACCGCTGCGTCCTCGCCCGCCGGCGGGTGGAGGGCGCCCACCCGGACGACCGCCTGCCCGACGGCGCCTTCGGCACGGAACTCCGCTTTCCGCTCGACGCGATGGAGCCGGCCGGCGCCGCGCTGTGCCTGATGACGTCCGACCGCCGCTTCGTCGAGGTTCTGACGGAGATGGCGGGGGCCGAGGGCGGCCGGGACCGGGAGGCGCTGGCCGCCGACGCGGACCTGCTGGCCCTCCTCGATGGCGCGCCGGCTTTCGATCCCTATCTCGTCCGCCGGCGCCTCGACCGGGCCGGCCTCGACCCGGCGGGGACGTTCACCGCCCCCTCGGCCGAGACGGTGGCGGCGACGCACGCGCTCCAGCGCGACCATCTGCGCCCGGCGATCCGCGCGGCGCTCGCCGTGCGGCGG
>CANGXM010000192.1 GCA_947457845.1 Rhodospirillales bacterium
ATGACGCTGGAGTCCATCACCGCACTCGGCGATGATCCCGCCGTCATGCTGCCCGCCGTGGCCGCCTGACGAAACCGGCCAGCGTTGCCGGAGAGCGTGACGACCATGTCGCTGTTACACCACGCCGCGGGGCACGACCCGATCAGCGAAATTCCACCAACTCCGTGGACGCTAACGAAGCGGGAACTTCAGGCCGATCGTGCATGATCCGGGCTAGATGCTCGGCCCACAGGCTCAGACGACGACAACGACGACCAGGAGGTGACCTTGGGGAAACAGAAGCCGAAGCTGCGGGGCGCTGACCGGAACATCGTGACGGAAGACCCCTCAATGCACCCTTCGTGGCGGGACGCCGCGTACTTGGAGGCGTGGACGAGGGCCTACAAACTGGGGACACCGAGGCCATCCTACGAGAGTTGGCTCGCAGAGACGCAGAAGTCACAACGGACAGACGGCTGATCGGCAACGATGCGGGTCTCTCCCCATGTCCTTCTTCACCCCGGAACTGCGCCCGTTCAAAGGCGAAATCCGTGCCGACTGGTCGGATGACCAGTTGCTGGAGTGGACGTTGCAGACCGCCGCGGCACTGGGCTGGGAGGACGAGGCCGCGCCTCGCACCCCGTTCGACCTGTTCATCGCCGCCCGGATGCACCGGACGCTTCTGGAACTGACCCGGTGGCCGCGGGCCTTCTTCAAGATGGTCCTGACCGAGGACGGCGTGGTCAGCCCGTATCGGAACCTCTGCACATACGCCGCCTGCTACGACGTCTTGACCGCTACCGAACCAGCGAACGGCAACTGACCGCGACTCGTCGGAAACACCAACTCCAATGGAGGCACTTCATGACGACCAAGACCGTGGCCGAGGCGAAGGGGCGTCGGGTCGCCCATCCCCCGGAGACGCTGAAGAAACTCAACGTCACCTCCTCACTGCACCCTTCGTGGCTGGACGAAGAGTACCTGGAGGCTCAGACACGGGCCTTTCACAGCAAGAAACCGAGTTTGTCCTACGAGGACTACTTGGCCCAGAAGGCGGCCAACGGGATGCCCGTGCGCGAGGCGTCCGACAGCAAGCCGGAATGACGGGCGGCGGTGCGCGGGTTTCGCCAGAGATACGAGGCCGGCGTCTAAAGTAGGCCCGAATGGACCGGAGCCGGCATCTGCATATACAGGCGGGAACAGGCCCTGCCGGGCCGATTGATAAAGCATCCCCGGATAATCGCGACCGGCACATTGACCAGTGGCGTCGGCTGATGGTGGAGAAGGTGCGGAATGTTTCCGTACCATTACCGGGTGGCGACCAGCCGCACGACCGTGTTTTCGGAGCAAGCGCACACGAGGACCGGCGAGACAGTAACAACCGACAACAAACGTCTTCGACCCCGTTCTTCCCGCCCTTAAAGGCTCACCGTCAACGCTCTCCCCTCGCTGCGCGTCCCTCTGGACCTTGCGCTCCGACTGTCCGGTGCGGGCAGCGGTGTCGGCGGTGAAGCGCGACGGCTGGTTGTCGCCAACTTGGCGAGAACCGTAAGTGTGCTGGTTTCCCTTGAACGCTTCGTGCCGCGTCTCCGGGTGCAGCGCCTCGTAGATGTTCTTTCGCCTTTGCGTGAACAACGCCCCTTCAGCTTGTGAGAGCGTCGTCCCGCACAGGTTTTCGTCCACCTCCGTCCACCGTCATCCACCCCCAGCCACGCGCTGATGTGGGACGGATTGTGGGACGCTCCTCGCCGGCCCCGGCGAATTCCCTTATTTTGCAACACCATAAGGGAAGGCAATGGCGGAGAGGGTGGGATTCGAACCCACGGTACCCTCGCGGGTACAACGGTTTTCGAGACCGCCCCGATCGACCACTCCGGCACCTCTCCGCACCGCACCGCCGGACGGGGACCGGCGAAGCGGCGCGGACACTAGCCAAAGCATCCGATCGGCGCAAGCGCCATCCTCGGGCGCGCGCGCCGGCCGCCGATCAGTCCCGGCGCAGCGCCGGCAGCAGGGCCGCCACGTCCCGGCCGTCCTTCACCACCATCCGGTGGTTCGCCCGCTCGCCGGCCCGCCGGATGTCGGCCACCGGGTCGCCGTCGACCAGCAGAAGGTCGGCCGCCAGCCCCTCGGCGATCCGTCCCCGGTCCGCGAGGCCCATCAGCTCCGCCGCCGCCCCCGTGCCGGCCACCAGCGCGTCCGCCGGGCGCATGCCCGCGTGCACCATCAGCACCAGCTCGTACGCGTTCATGCCGTGGGCGTTGTACTGGGTACCGGCGTCGGTCCCGAGCGCGATCTTCCCGCCCGCCTCGTAGAACATCCGGAACCCCGCGCGGTGCTTCTCGGCCGCCCACTGGCTCTTCTCGACGATGTAGGCCGGAATCGTGCCCCGGTGGGCGTTCTGGCGCGTCCAGTGGCCGACCGAGAAGGTGGGCACGAGCCAGACGCCGCGCGGCACCATCTCGTCGACGCAGGCCCGGTCGAGGAACATCCCGTGCTCGATGGAGGTGATGCCGCCCCGGACCGCGTTCAGGATCCCCTGCGCCCCGTGCGCATGCGCCGCCGCCCGCCGCCCGTGCCGCTTCGCCTCGGCGCAGGCGACCGCGATCTCCGCCTCGGTCAGCTGTGCCGCACCCGGATCGCTGCCGGCCGACGAGACGCCGCCCGTGGCCATCAGCTTGATCAGGTCGACGCCGGCGCGGAGTTGCTCGCGCACCGCCTTCAGGATTTCGTCCGCCCCGTCGGCGCAGCGCCCGATCTTCTCCGCGTGGCCGCCGGTCATGCAGATGATGTGGCCGCTGCAAAGCATGGTGGGGCCCACGTAGTCGCCCCGGCGGATCGCGTCGCGGACCGCGACCTCCACGAAATCCTTGCCGCCCACGTCGCGCACGCTGGTGATGCCGCCGGCCAGCGTCGCCTGGACGTGCCGGAGCCCGTGCAGCGCCAGCGCCGCGCCCGACTGGGAGACGACGGGTCCCAGCTGGTCGGGGCCGGCGTTCAGCAGTGTGTGCATGTGGGTGTCGATCAGCCCCGGCATCAGCGTGCCGCCGGCGGTGTCGACCGTCTCGCCGGCCCAGCCGGCGAATTCGCCCAACGGTGCCACCCGGGCGATCCTCGCGCCCTCCACCAGCACCCCGTGCCCGTCCAGAAGGCGGCCCGTTCCGTCGAACACCTTGCCGCCGCGATAGAGTGTCGGCATCTCGTCTCCCCCGTTTGCGCGAACGTCCGGTTCACCCAGCGTAACACGGTTTCGCGCCCGCGCGAGCCCGCGAGGGGCGGCGATGCACGGCGGGCACGGCCGGTGCCGGACGCTTTCGCTTGACGTGCCGGGGCCTTGAGCGTATCTGCTCCGTCTCCCTCGCGGGGCCCCGACGGACGGCGACGTCCGGCGGCCCGGTGTGGCGCGTCTTTCACGGGTTGGGGGCCGGCATTGCCGGCAGGGCCGATGTTCGCAGTCATCCGCACCGGCGGAAAGCAGTACAAGGTCGCCAGCGGCGACGTCATCGAGGTCGAGAAGCTCGAGGGCGAAAACGGCGCGACCCTGACCCTGGACCAGGTCCTGATGGTCTTCGATGGGGGCACGGCCACCGTCGGCACGCCGATCGTCGCGGGCGCGACGGTCACGGCCGAACTGGTGCGCCAGGCGCGCGGGCCGAAGATCATCATCTTCAAGAAGAAGCGCCGCCAGAACTACCGGCGCAAGAAGGGCCATCGCCAGGACCTCACGGTCCTGCGCATCACCGGCATCCAGGTCGCCGCCTGAGCCGCAGCGGATAGAGGAGAGATCCCATGGCACACAAGAAGGCAGGCGGCAGTTCCCGCAACGGTCGCGACAGCGCCGGCCGCCGTCTGGGCGTGAAGCGTTACGGCGGCGAGGCGGTGCTCGCCGGCAACATCCTGGTCCGCCAGCGCGGCACCAAGTTCTTCCCCGGCGCCAACGTCGGCCAGGGCAAGGATCACACGCTGTTCGCGCTGGTCGATGGTCACGTCGCCTTCAAGACGTCGATCAAGGACCGCACGTTCATCAGCGTCCGTCCGGCCAACGACGCGGTTCCGGCCGCCGACGCCGCCGACTGACGCCATCCGGGCGCAGGCCCGATCGGATCCGGGGGAGGGCGGAACCGCTCTCCCCCGTTTTCGTTTCGGGATGTCCGGACCGACACCACGGGCGACCCCGCGATGAAGTTCCTCGACCAGGCCAAGATCTACCTGAAGAGCGGCGACGGAGGCCCCGGCGCCGTCTCGTTCCGGCGCGAGAAGTTCATCGAGTACGGCGGCCCCGACGGGGGCGACGGCGGGCGGGGCGGGGACGTCGTGATCGAGGCCGCAGACGGCCTCAACACCCTGATCGACTACCGTTACCAGCAGCACTTCAAGGCGTCGCGCGGCGGCCACGGCATGGGCCGCAACCGCACCGGCGCCGCCGCGGACGACATGGTGCTCCGGGTTCCCGTCGGGACCCAGGTGCTCGACGACGACCAGGAGACGGTGCTGGCCGACCTGACGGTCCCGGGCCAGCGCGTCGTGTTCCTGAAGGGCGGCGACGGCGGGTTCGGCAACGCCCACTACAAGACCTCGACCAACCGCGCGCCGCGCAAGTTCACGCCGGGCTGGCCGGGCGAGGAGCGCTGGGTGTGGCTGCGGCTGAAACTGATCGCCGACGCGGGCCTTGTCGGCCTGCCGAACGCCGGCAAGTCCACCTTCCTCGCCGCCTGCACGGCCGCGCGGCCGAAGATCGCCGACTATCCCTTCACCACGCTGACGCCCAACCTCGGCGTCGTGCGGATCGGCGACGAGCGCGAGTTCGTGATGGCCGACATCCCGGGCCTGATCGAGGGCGCGTCGGAGGGGCACGGCCTCGGCGACCGGTTCCTCGGCCACGTGGAGCGCACGCGCGTGCTCCTGCATCTCGTCGACGGGACGCAGGAGGACGTCGTCGCCGCCTACCGGACGATCCGGGCCGAACTCAAGGCCTATGGCGCCGGCCTCGCGCGCAAGCCCGAGGTGGTCGGGCTCAACAAGATCGACGCGCTGACGCCCGAGGCGGTCGAGGCCAAGGTGAAGGCGCTGCGCCGCGTCGCGCGAAAGGGGCCGGTCCTGGCGCTGTCGGGGGCGGCGGGGGAAAACGTCCGCGGCGTGCTCGACGCGCTGTGGACCCGCATCGCCGACGCGCGCGCCGCCGACGCCGAGGCCGCGGCGATCCCGGTGGTGGAGATCGGCGCGCCGCCCGCGGAAGGCCCGGGATACGATCCGCTGCGGCGGTAGGGGTGTGGCGTCGCCGACCCCGCGATGCGATGATGCGGGCGTGATCGACAGGAGGTTGTGCCATGCGGACGACGGTCACCATCGGCGACGATCTTCTCGCGAAGGCGAGGGATTGCACGGGGATCACCACGACGCCGGACCGGGTCCGTGCCGGCATCGGGGCGCTGATCCAGCAGGAGGTCGCGCGTCGGCGCCGGTCGAGGCCGATGAGAGCTTCGTGACCCCAAACTGAGGATGGTCGCCCCGACCGCAGGCGTCGCTGCCCCGATTGACATCATTCACTGAAGCACCTTCCAGCATGTCCCCCCCCTCCCTCGGCACCGCCCGCCGCCTCATCGTCAAGATCGGCTCCGCCCTCCTCGTCGACGGTGCGACGGGCGCGCTCCGGTCCGATTGGCTCGGCGCGCTTGCCGACGACGTGGCGGCGCTGCGGGCGCGCGGCGCGCAGGTGGTGATCGTCACCTCCGGCGCGGTGGCGCTGGGGCGCGAGCGGCTGGGCCTGGCGGTCGCCTCGCTCGGCCGGCCGCTGAAGCTGGAGGAGAAGCAGGCCGCCGCCGCCACCGGGCAGATCCGCCTCGCCCAGGCCTATGGCGAGGCGCTGGCGCGGCACGCGATCGCGGTGGCGCAGGTTCTGGTGACCCAGGACGACACCGAGGCCCGGCGCCGCCACCTCAACGCCCGCTCCACCATCGACACGCTGCTGGGCCTCGGCGCCGTCCCGGTCATCAACGAGAACGACACGGTCGCGACGGCGGAGATCCGCTTCGGCGACAACGACCGCCTCGCCGCGCGCGTCGCGCAGATGATTTCGGCCGACACGCTCGTGCTGCTGTCCGACATCGACGGCCTCTACACCGCCGACCCGCGCAAGGATCCCGACGCGCGGCACCTTCCGCTGGTCGGCGAGATCACGGCCGAGATCGAGGCGATGGCCGGCGAGCCGCCGCCCGGATACTCGTCCGGCGGCATGGTCACCAAGATCGCCGCCGCCCGCATCGCCATGCAGGCCGGTTGCCGCATGGCGATCGCGCGGGGCAAGGACGACCATGCGCTGGCAGGCCTCCTGACGCCCGAGTGCGACGGCGGCCCCCGCTGCACCTGGTTCGTGCCCCAGGCGGAACCGCTGACCGCCCGCAAGCGCTGGATCGCCGCGCACGTCCAGCCCGCGGGGACGCTGGCGGTGGACGCGGGGGCCGTGCGGGCGCTGGGGAAGGGGTCGAGCCTGCTCCCGGCGGGCGTGACGGCGGTCGATGGCGAGTTCGAGCGCGGCGACCTCGTGCGCGTCACTGGCCCCGACGGGCGCGAGGTGGCGCGCGGCCTCGTCGCCTATGCGGCCGAGGACGCACGGCGCATCGCCGGGCACCGGTCGGGCAAGATCGAGACGATCCTGGGCTTCCACGGGCGGGACGAGATGATCCACCGCGACGATCTGGTGCTGGCGTGATCCGGGCGGTCCTGTGGGACATCGACGGGACGCTGCTGGAAAGCGAGCCGATGCACTGGGAGGCGGTGATGGTGGTGGCCAACCGCCTCGGCGCCGAACTCGGGCCCGACGATCATTTCGGCTTCCTCGGCCTCAGCATGCCGGCGGTCCACGCGAAGATCGCCGCCCGCACGCCGCTCGCCGTCGACGTCGCCGGTTTCGTCGACGCGGTGACGGACCATTACGTCGCCCACGTCGACCGGGTGGCGCCGCGCGCCGGGGCGCTGGAGACGATCGACCGGCTGGCCGGGCGCGGCGTGCTGCAGGCCTGCGTGTCGAACGCGGGGGCGCGCGTGGTGGTGGCCAACCTGCGCCGCCTCGGCCGGCCGGCGCTCGCCTTCGGCCTCAGCCGCGACGACGTCCCGCGCGGCAAGCCGCACCCCGACCCCTATCTGGCCGCCGCCGCCCGCTTCGGCGTCGATCCCGCCGACTGCCTCGTGGTCGAGGACAGCCCGGTGGGGGCCGCGGCGGGGGTCGCCGCGGGGATGCGGGTGATCGCGTGGCCGGAGTGGGCCGAACTGACCTTCGAGGGCGTCGTCGCCCGGGTCGAGCGGATCGAGGATCTGGACTGGGACGCCGCGTTGGGCGGGTGAGCGGGGTGGGGGCGTTCAGTCCCCTCAGACCGCCGGCGCCCCGTGCGTGAACGGCGCCAGCGCCGCGGCGATCGTGCGATGGACGGGGGCGTCAAGACCCCGTTCTGCCGACAGTCGGGCGACGCCGCCCGACAGCCAGGGCAGCTCCAGCCGGTTGCCGCGTTCGAGGTCGTGCAGCATCGACGCCTTCATGCCCGCCGGCAGCGTGTCGACGAACCCCATCAGCGTCGGCCCGTGGTCGGGCGGCAGCGCCGCACCCGACGCGCGGGCCAGCGCGGCCGTCTCCTCCACCGCCGCGGCGAACAGCGCCCGTGTGGCGGGCGCCGTGCGGATCGGTCCGATCGGCAGGCGCGTCAGCGCCGTCAGGCCCGAGAGCGCGGAGAGGAAGACGTACTTTTCCCACAGGGTCCGGCGGATGTCGGCGGCGAGCGTCACGTCGAGCCCGGCGCCCCGCGCCGCCGCGACGTAGGCGTCGAGCACGGGGCGCGGCCGCCCGTCCGGGTCGCCCACCGTCATCCGCGCCATGGTGCCGGTGTGGCGGACCACGCCCGGGCCGGCGATGGTCGTCGCGATGTGGCAGACGCCGACGGCCGTCCGCTCCGCGCCCACGACGCCCGAGACCATCCCCGGCGCCTCCACGCCGTTCTGCACCGTCAGCACCGTCGTCTCCGGCCCGACCAGCGCGAGGTTGGCGCGCACGGCGCCCTCGAGGTCCCACAGCTTGGCGGTCACCACGACGAGGTCGACGGGTCCGATCGTCTCCGCCCGGTCGGTCGCGCGGACCCGGAGCGCCGCGACCGGGGCGACCGGGCTCTCGACCGTCAGGCCCCGCTCGCGGATCGCGGCGAGATGCGCGCCGCGGGCGACGAACGACACGTCCGCGCCGGCCTTCGCGAGGTTGCCGCCGAAATAGCCGCCGACCCCGCCGGCGCCGATGAACGCGATCCGCATGGCGGGCCCCTTCAGGTGCAGAAGGCGACGAGCGCGTCGATCCAGACGTCGAGGC
>CANGXM010000193.1 GCA_947457845.1 Rhodospirillales bacterium
CCTCCACCGTGGCGGCGTCGGCGGAGGGCGCCGCCCCGGCCGTCGCGCGGGCGCGCAGCAACGCCGTCACGGCCCGCTCCTCCCCCTCCGAAAGGCGTTCGGCCGCGACGCGGCGTCCGATCGTCTCCTCCTGTCGGCGCAGCCGCTCGAGGGCCTCGTCGACGTGCCAGCGGATGCGTTCGATCTCCTTGCCCGTGCGCAGCGAGAGGACCCGCTCAACCTCCTCCGGGCCGTAGCTCCTCAGCCAGGACTGCGCCGCCCACTCGGCCGATTTCTCCGCGTCCTTGCGGGCGCGCCCGGCCAGGCGCCGCACCCGCCCGTAGCCGGCCAGCAGCCCGCCGCCCAGCGACGCGAGCAGCGCGATCGCGATCCAGTCCGCCACGCCGACGACGCGCATGACCGCGGCCAGCCGTCCGCCGGCGTCCTGCCCAGCCGTGAGCCGGTCGAGTTCGGCGAGGATCTGGTCGTGGAGCGCCCGGAGTCGGGCGGAGTCGACCACCTCCTCCGCCGCGGGCGGGGCCCCGTCGACGGCCTGGCCGGCCGCCGGCCCGGCGGCCAGCAGGAGAAGGACGGACAGCGGCCACAGGAGGCCACGGAGGCGGGGGAACGACGGCATGAGACGGACCGGACGCTGGGATCGCTACACGGCAGGATAGTCTTTGGCGCGTCGATCGTCCAACAAACTCAACCCATGCGTGCCGTCCACGGCGCCAGCGCAGGCGGCGGCTCCGACCCGCTACCCCGAACGTGCGTCTTGCGCTATCTGTCCTCGTCACATCGTCGCGAGGGAGACGGCCGTGGCCGAGGCTGGCAACAACCACAAGCACTTCCCGGTCTCGTGGGAGGAACTGCACCGCCACGCCAAGGCGCTCGCATGGCGCCTGTCCGAGCGCGGTCCGTGGAAGGGTCTCGTTGCCGTGACCCGGGGCGGGCTCGTCCCGGCGGCGATCATCGCACGGGAACTGGAGATCCGCCTGATCGACACCGCCTGCGTGGCCAGCTATGACCATCAGGACCAGCGGTCGGCCCGGGTCCTCAAGGACATCGTGGATCCGGGCGACGGCGAGGGGTGGCTGGTGATCGACGACCTCGTCGACACGGGCAAGACCTTCGACCTCCTGCGCAAACGGGTCCCGAAGGCACACTTCGCGACGATCTACGCCAAGCCCGCCGGCCGCCCGCTCGTCGACACCTTCATCACCGAGGTGAGCCAGGACACCTGGATCTTCTTCCCTTGGGACGTCGAACTGCAGTTCAGCCGCCCGATCGTGGAGCTGAAGAAGTCTGCAACCTGACCGCCCGGATGGTATACTCGGAATGCCATCGGAGGTAGGGTTGACCATCGGCCGCCGCCAAGACCGGCGCCGGCGCGGGAGCGACAGCGCATGAGCGATCCCATCGTCGTCTGGGGCGCGGGGGCCATCGGCGGCACCATCGGCGCGCATCTGAAGAAGGCGGGCCACGAGGTGATCTTCGTGGACGCCGCCGACGCCCACGTGGACAAGGTCCGCACCGACGGGCTGCACGTCGGCGGGCCCGTGGCGGACTTCCGGGTCCACGCCCCCATCCACCGGCCCAACGAGATGAAGGGCACCTTCAAGCGGATCATCCTCTGCGTGAAGGCGCACCAGACGGCCGACGCGGTGCGGCAGCTCTACCGCCACCTGCACGAGGACGGCTACGTCCTGTCGGCGCAGAACGGCCTGAACGAGAACCTCATCGCGCAGCTCGTCGGCCAGCAGCGGACGGTCGGCGCCTGCCTCAACTTCTCGGCCAGCTTCGAGGGACCGGGCGAGGTGGTGCTGGCCGGCCGCGGCCTCCTCACGGTCGGCGAACTCGACGGCAGCGTGACGCCGCGGATCGAGGATCTGGCCGAGGTCCTGCGGGCGTTCGAGCCCGACACGAAGGTCACCGAGAACATCTGGGGCTATCTCTGGGGCAAGCTCGGCTGGCTCTCGATGCTCTACGCGACGGCGCTGACGACGGATCCCGTCGCCGGATGCCTGATCCGGCCCGAGTTCCAGCGCCTCTTCCTCGCGCTCGGGATCGAGGTGATGACGACGGCGCGGCTGGAGCGCGCGGACGTCGTCGGCTTCAACGGCTTCGACCCGGCCGCCTTCACGCCCGACGTGGAGATGCCGGACCTCGTGAAGTCGGTGGCGCGGATGGCCTACCACTACGCGATGTCCGGCCGCACCCACAGCGAGATCTACGCCGATCTTCACGGCGGTCGCCGGACGGAGGTGGACGCCCACATCGGCGCGATCAACGACGCCGCCTCGGGGCACGGGCTGGAGACGCCGCTCGTCCGCCGCATGATCGGCATGATCCACGAGATCGAGGAGGGCCGGCGGCCCCAGGCGCTGGCCAACCTCGACGAACTGGACCGCATCATCGATCCGACCGGCCTTCGTCGGGCCGGCGTCCCGCTGCCCGAGTGACGTCGGCCGTGACGTCCGTCTTCGTGCGCGACGCGGCCGACGCGGACGGACCGGGCATCGCCGCGGTCGTGGGCGCGGTCTTCGCCGAATACCATGGCTGCGTCCTCGACATCGACGGCGAGATGCCGGATCTGCTCCGCCCGGCCGAGAGCTACGCCCGCGCCGGCGGAAGCGCGTGGGTCGCCACCGGCGCCGACGGCACCGTCCATGCGACCTGCGGCGTCGCCCCCGCGGCGGCCTCGCTCACGCTGGGACCGGGCTGGGAACTCCACCGGCTCTACGTCGCGAAGCCGGCGCGCCGACAGGGCCTCGGCCACCGATTCTGCGCGCTGGCGGAAGCGGTCGCGCGCGAGCGCGGCGGCCGCTTCCTCGAGGCGTGGAGCGACTGCCGCTTCGTCGACGCCCACCGGCTCTACGAGCGGGTGGGCTTCCTCCGCCAGCCGGAGATCCGGGTGCTGAACGACCGGAGTCACTCGGTCGAATACCGGTTCCTCAAGCGGCTGTAGGGCGTCACTCCGCCCCGCGGCGTTGCCGGCCCTCGCCGATCTCGTCGATCAGCTTGGCGGAGACGATCGGCATGTCGTCCGGCCAGCGCGACGTGACGAGGCCCTTGTCGACCACCACCTCCCGGTCGACCACGATGGCGCCCGCGTTGCGCAGGTCGGTGCGGATGCACGATCTCCGGGTCCTCGACCCGGTCGGCGGCGAGGATCGCCACCCGCTTCCCGACGATGCGATCGGCCATGTCGGTCTCCGTCTTGCTGTTGCCCGAACGGGGGACGGCATCGGACACGGGCGGTCGTCGCGGGTTCCCGGCGGGGTCGCCCGGGGGTAGTATCGGGGCGTCCATCGAGGGAGCACGCGCATGACCGGATCGATCGTCGAGGTGGCGTTGGCGGGCGCGCTGCTGCTCCTCTCCCACTTCGTCCCCCCGGCGCCGGGGAACCGTGCGCGGATCGTGGCGCGGACCGGCGAGGGCGCCTACATGGGCCTCTATTCCCTCGTGTCGGTCGCGGCGATCGTCTGGCTCTGCCTCGCCTGGGCGGCGGCACCCGTCGTGCCGCTCTGGGAGGCGGGGATCCTGCGCTGGGTTCCCGCCGTCGTCCTGCCCTTCGCGCTGATCCTGTTCGTGGCGGCCTATACCACCCGCAATCCGACGAGCGTGGGACAGGGGGCGTCGCTCCTGCCGGAGACCGCGCGCGGCGTGCTCCGGATCACGCGGAATCCGCTGCTGTGGTCGGTCACGGCCTGGGCGCTGTCGCACCTCGTGGCGAACGGCGACCTCGCCTCGGTCCTCTTCTTCGGGACGTTCGCGATGCTGGCCGGCCTCGGCACGGTGCTGCTGGAACGCAAGATCGCCTTGCGGGAGGGCGCGCGCTGGGACGCCTTCGCCGCCGTCACCTCGAACGTCCCCTTCGCCGCCATCCTCCAGGGTCGCCAGCGCCTCGACCTGCGGGAGATCGGCCCGGTGCGGATCGGGGCGGCGTTCGCGCTCACCCTCGCCCTCGTCCAGTTCCACGGGTGGCTGTTCGGCGTGCCCGCGATCCCGCCCGGCTGACGGGGGTCAGCGGTCCTCGTAACGGTGGCGGCAACCGGCGGGGTCGCGCACCGTCCACGCCCCCGGCCCGTCCGGCTCGATCCAGGCGCCGGTCGCCGGCACCTTGCCGTGCCCGCCGGGCACGTCGAGCACGTAGGTGGGCTGGCAGAGGCCCGACATCCGCCCGCGCAGGCCCTCGACGAGGTCACGGCCCGCCGCCAGCGTGGTGCGGAAATGCCCGGTGCCGCGGGCGAGGTCGCCGTGGTGGAGGTAGTGGGGCTTCACCCGGTTGCGCACCAGCGCGCGGAACAGCGCCTCCAGCGTCGCCGGATCGTCGTTGACGCCCTTCAGCAGCACCGACTGGGACAGGAGCGGGACGCCCGCGTCGGCGAGGCGCGCCAGCGCCGCCGCCCCGCCGCCGTCCAGTTCGCGCGCGTGGTTGACGTGGATCATGATCCAAGTGGGCTTGCCCGCGCCCTGCAGCGCCCCGACCATGGCCGCGTCGATCCGCGCCGGGTCCACCACCGGCACCCGGGTGTGGACGCGGACGATCCCGACGTGGGGGATCGCGTCGAGCCGGGCCATGATCCCAGCGATCCGGCGGGGCGAGAGCGCCAGCGGGTCGCCGCCCGACAGGATCACCTCCCACACCTCGGGCCGGCCGGCGACGTAGGAGGCCGCGGCGTCCAGCTCGTCCTCGGTCAGCGTTCCGTCGCCGTCGGGCCCCACCGTCTCGCGCCGGAAGCAGAAGCGGCAATAGACCGGGCAGACCGACACGGGCTTCAGCAGCACCCGGTCCGGATAGCGGTGGACCACGCCGCGGACGGGCGTGTGGGGGGCGTCGCCGATGGGATCGGCCAGTTCCGCCGGATCCTCCGTCAGTTCGCGCCCGTCGGGGACGAACTGGCGGGCGATCGGGTCGGCGGGATCGGCCGGGTCGATCAGGTCGGCCATCGCCGGCGTGACGGCGACGGCGAAGCGGGCCGCCACCCGCTCCAGCACCGCGAGGTCGGCGGGCGGGGCGAGGCCGGCGGCGATCAGGTCCGCCGGCCCGCGCAGGGCCGGCCGGCGGCCCTCCATCACTTCACGCCGCGGGCCATGGCGCCCAGGCGCAGGCGCAGCGCGTTCAGGCGGATGAAGCCGTGCGCGTCCTTCTGGTCGTAGACCGAATCCTCCTCGAACGTCACGTAGTCGAGGCGGTAGAGGCTGTTCGGGCTCTTGCGGCCGGCGGTGATGACGTTGCCCTTCCAGAGCTTCATGCGCACGACGCCCGACACGCGCTCCTGCGTCTTGTCGACCAGCGCCTGGAGCGCCTCGCGTTCGGGCGAGAACCAGAAGCCGTTGTAGACGAGCTCCGCGTACTTGGCCGCGATCCCGTCCTTCAGGTGCGCGGCCTCGCGGTCGAGCGTGATCGATTCCATCGCCCGGTGGGCGTGGTAGAGGACCGTACCGCCCGGCGTCTCGTAGATCCCGCGGCTCTTCATGCCGACGAAGCGGTTCTCGACGAGGTCGATCCGGCCGACGCCGTTCTTGCCGCCCAGCTCGTTCAGCATCGTCAGCAGGGTCGCCGGGCTCATCCGCACGCCGTCGACGGCGACCGGGTTGCCCTTCTCGAACTCGATCTCGACGTAGGTGGGCTGGTCGGGGGCCGTCACCGGGTCGACCGAGCGGGTGTAGATGTCCGCCGGCGGCTCGATCCACGGGTCCTCGAGAAGCTTGCCCTCGTAGCTGATGTGCAGGAGGTTCGCGTCGGTCGAGTAGGGCGGCTCGCCCTCCTTGCCCTTGGCGATCGGGATCTGGTGCTTCTCGGCATAGTCGAGCAGACGCGTGCGGCTCGACAGGTCCCACAGGCGCCAGGGCGCCACGACCTTGATGTCGGGCTTCAGCGCGTAATAGGTCAGCTCGAACCGGACCTGGTCGTTGCCCTTGCCGGTGGCGCCGTGGGCGACCGCGTCGGCGCCGGTCTCGTTCACGATCTCGATCTGGCGCTTGGCGATCAGCGGCCGGGCGATCGAGGTGCCGAGGAGGTAGACCCCCTCGTAGAGCGCGTTCGCGCGGAACATCGGGAACACGAAGTCGCGCACGAACTCCTCGCGCAGATCGTCGATGTAGATCTGCTTGATGCCGAACATCTCGGCCTTCTTGCGCGCCGGCTCCAGCTCCTCGCCCTGCCCGAGGTCGGCGGTGAAGGTCACCACCTCGCAGCGGTAGTTCTCCTGCAGCCACTTGAGGATGACCGAGGTGTCGAGGCCGCCGGAATAGGCGAGCACGATCTTCTTGATGTCTTTGCGCATGGATTTGTCCGCCGCTCGAAAAGCGCCGGGACGTTAGGGGAAGCCAACAGCGGGCGCAAGGGGCGGGCGGACGGTCGGGCGCCGATGCCACGGTCCGGGCGACGTCGGCCGGACCGGGGGCGGCGGGCGGACGCGCGAAAACGCCGTCCGGCCCCTCGCGAGGGGGCCGGACGGGCTCATCCGTCGATCACGCCGCGGCGGCGTCGCCCTCGGCCGCCGGCGCCTCGTCCTCGGCCTCGTCCTCCTCGACGAGGTCGGCCGCGGTGACCATCCCGCCGCGCTCGGCCTGGAGGCGGGCCTCCTCCTGCGAGCGGGCGACGTTTACCTTCACGCCCACGACCACCTCCGGATGGAGGACGACGCGGACGTCGAACAGGCCGAGCGTCTTGATCGGGCGGTCGATCGCCACCTGCTGGCGGTCCACCTTGAAGCCCTGGGCGATCACGCCGTCGGCGACGTCGCGGGCGCTGACCGAGCCGTAGAGGATGCCGGTCTCGCCCGACTGGCGGATGACCACCACCGAGACGCCCTTCATCTTGCCGGCGACGTAGGTCGCCTCCTCGCGGGCCTTGAGGTTCTGGGCCTCGAGGTTGGCGCGCTGCTTCTCGAAGACGGCGAGGTTCTCCTTCGTGGCCCGCAGCGCCTTCTTCTGCGGCAGGAGATAATTGCGCGCGAAGCCGGGGCGAACCTTCACCACCTGCCCCATCTGGCCGAGCTTCTCGACCCGCTCCAACAGGATCACGTCCATCGTTCAGTCCTCCAGGGTCCGGCCCGGGGAGCCGAAGCGCCGCTTCAGCCGGGCCCACGTTTCGATCACGCCGAGGACGACCACCAGGATCGCCGCCGGCCAGAAGAGCACGAGCGTCGCGTAGAGAAGGCCGAGCGTCAGACCGCGGCCCGCCCGCCCCCGCGTCGCCGCGTGGACGACCGAGAGGCCGGCGAGCAGGTAGACGCCCGCGAGCACCATGGCCACGTGCCAGCCGTACCAGCCCACGAGGCTGGGCGAGGCGACCGCCGCGAACAGGGCGATGCCGAGGGCAAGCGCCATCCACTCCGGGAGGTCCAGCTCCGCCAGCCGCATCGGCGGGCGGAGGTTGGTCCCGAAGCGCATGGCGAGGCCCTGCGCCAGCGCCGCGTTCATGACGAGCCCGACGGTCAGGAACGCGATCGCCATGCCGGGCGCGAACCACAGCATGAGATCGACCACCTGCGTCATGCTGCCGGTCCCCATCGGCATCATCCGCCACGCCGTCTCGGCGTTGACGGTGAAGGCCAGCCGGAGGAAGCCCCGCAGCCCGTCGGGCGTGCCCAGCGTCATGAGCCCGGCCGCGCCGATGATCGCCACGCCGCCCCCCGCCAGCCAGACGGCCGCCGAGGAGGCGTCCCGCCAGACGACGGTGCCGTCCGGCATCGTGCGCCGTCCGAGCGCCAGCCAGGCGACGAACAGCGCCGGGAGCGCCATCGAGACGAGGATCAGCACCGCGACGAGCACGCCGCCGGCGACGTAGCCGACGCCCATCGCGGTGGCACCGGCCACCAGCCCGCCCGTAAGACCCGCCGTCAGCGCGGCGAGGATCAGGGGCGTCCACGCGATGTTGAGAAGGATGAGACCGGCCGCCGGTGCGGCGAACAGCGACATGAGGATGAGCGCGGCGAGCGCGCCCATCACCAACGCCGTCAGGAGCCGCCGTGCGGACATGTCCGGTCCGTCCCGCTCACGCCGTCACTTCACCACGTACGGCAGAAGGGCGAGGAACCGGGCGCGCTTGATCGCGCGGGCCAGTTCACGCTGCTTCTTCGCCGAGACGGCGGTGATGCGCGACGGGACGATCTTCCCGCGCTCGGAGATGAAGCGGGAGAGCAGCTTCACGTCCTTGTAGTCGATCGCCGGCGCGTTCGCGCCGGAGAACGGGCAGGTCTTGCGCCGCCGGAAGAACGGGCGCCGCCCGCCGCCGCCGCCGCCGCGGGGCCGGTCGCCACCGCGCTCG
>CANGXM010000194.1 GCA_947457845.1 Rhodospirillales bacterium
CGTCCCGTCGGGCGAGGCGACGACCGCCGCCGACACCCGCGCCGCCGCGGCCGCGTTCGCGGCCCGCGACGTCGATCTCATCCTGTTCGCCGGGGGCGACGGCACCGCGCGCGACGTGCTGGACACGGTCGGCGGGCGGGTGCCGGTGCTGGGCATCCCGACCGGGGTCAAGATGCACTCCGCCGTCTTCGCCCGCAGCCCGGAGGCCGCCGGCAACCTCGCCGGCCTCTATCTCGGCCGCGGACGGGCGCAGGTCCGCCTGCGCGAGGCGGAGGTGATGGACATCGACGAGGACGCCGTGCGCGCGGGCCGCGTCTCCGCACGCCTCCACGGCTACGTGCGCACGCCCTACGAGCGCTCGCTGGTCCAGAACGCCAAGGCCGGGCCGCGCGTGTCCGACGAGGAGGCGGCCGCCGCGATCGCCGCCGCCTTCGCGCGCGAGACGGAGCCGGGGACGCTGTATCTGCTCGGTCCGGGGACCACATGCCGGCGGGTGGCCGAGGCGCTGGGGCTGGAGGGCACGCTGCTGGGCGTCGACGCGGTGCGCGACGGCCGCCTCGTCGGCCGCGACCTGACCCGCGGGCAGATCGCGGCCCTGCTGGCGGACGGCGGTCCGGCGCGGATCGTGGTCAGCGTGACGGGCGGGCAGGGCTTCCTGTTCGGCCGCGGGAACCAGCAGTTCGGGCCGGAGATCCTGCGCCGGGTGGGCCGGGAGAACGTGGTCGTGCTGACCACGATGGAGAAGCTTCTGTCGCTGGCGGAGCCGCGGCTGTTCGTGGACACCGGCGATCCCGAGACGGACCGGGCGCTGGCGGGATGGATCCGCGTGCGCACCGGGCCGGACCGGTCGACGATGATGAAGGTCGCGGCCTGATCGGCCGGGGATGAAGGTCGCGGCCTGAACGGCCGGGGATGAAAGTGGCGGCCTGATCGGCCGGGTTCGAGGGGAGGCAGGGACCGTGAGAGAGAACGAAGCATCCGCGCATCCGTGGATGGCCAACTCCGTCGCCGACCTGAAGCGGCGGATGCTGGAGGCCGTCGGCGCCTCCTCGATCGAGGAGCTGTTCCACCAGATCCCCGAGGACCACCGGTTCCGGGGCGAGCTGCGGCTTCCGCCCTCGCTGCGGTCCGAGCCGGAGCTGAAGCGGCACCTCGTCCGCACGCTGTCGAAGAACGCGACCTGCGAGGAGACCCTGAGCTTCCTCGGCGCCGGCGTCTGGCAGCACCACGTGCCGGCGATCTGCGACACGGTCTACGGCCGGACCGAGTGGCTGACGTCCGTCTTCGGCGGCCCCAGCTCCGACCACGGCCGCAACCAGGCCTGGTTCGAGTTCGGCGCCCAGCTGGGCGAGCTGGTCGACATGGAGTTCGTCGGCCTGCCCGTCTATTCCTGGGGCTGCGCCATCGGGCACGCGATCCGCATGGCGGCCCGCATGACCGGGCGGCGCAAGGTCGTGCTCGCCGGGGCGATGGACCCCGAGCGCCTCTCGGTCGTGCGCACCTATTGCGAGCCGCGGGAGACGGCGACCCACATCGCGATCGTCCACGTCCCGCACGACCCGCGCACGGGCCTCGTCGACATGGCGGCGCTGAAGGCCGCGGTGGGGACCGACGTCGCCGCCGTCTATTTCGAGACGCCCGGCTACAACGGCATGATCGAGCCGCGCGCGGCCGAGATCGCGGCGCTGGCCCGCGCCGCGGGGGCGGAGACGATCGCCGGCTGCGACCCGATCGCGCTGGGCGTGCTGGCCCCGCCCGGCAGCTTCGGCGCCGACATCGCCGTCGGCCCGACCCAGCCGCTGGGCGTCCACATGAACTGCGGCGGCGGGGTGGGCGGCTACATCGCGTCCCGCGACGAGGAGCGCTACGCGCGGGAGTACCCGACGCTGAACGTCTCCATCGCGCCGACCGCCGACGGCAAGCACGGCTTCGGCCTCAGCCTCTTCCACCAGTCGTCCTACGGGATGCGGGAGGAGGGGAAGGACTGGACCGGCAACTCGGTCTACATGTGGGCGGTGGCGAACGCGGTCTACATGTCGCTGCTGGGTCCGCAGGGCTTCCGCGAGGTGGGCGGGCTGATCCTCCAGCGCGCGCACTACGCCGCCGGCCGCCTCGCCGCGGTCAGGTGCGTGCGGGTGCCGCACACGACCGGCTTCTTCAAGGAGTTCCTGGTCGACTTCGCCGGCACCGGCCGGACCGTCGCCGAGATCAACCGCGCGCTGCGCGACCACGGGATCTTCGGCGGCAAGGACGTCTCGGCCGAGGGATTCGGGCCGATGGCCCTCTACTGCGTGACCGAGATCCACACGAAGGACGACATCGACCGGCTCGCCGCCGCCCTCGAGGAGATCTGCCGATGACCGGGACCCGCCCCAACACGACCCTGCCCGCCTATCACGCGGCGGTGTGGGACGAGCCCGTGGTGATGGAGATGGGCCATCCGGGCCGTCGCGGCCTCGTCTTCCCGCAGGCCGAGCCCGGCGTCGCCGCCGACGTGCGCGCGCTGATCCCCGCCGGTGCCGCCCGCGCCGAAGCACCCGCCCTGCCGGAGATGAGCGAGCCCGAGGTGCTGCGCCATTACCTGCACCTGTCGCAGATGACGCTGGGCATGATGGGCGTCAGCCTCTTCGGCACCTGCACGATGAAGTACAACGCGCCCGTCTCCGAGCAGGTGGCGATGCGGCCCCAGGTGGCCGAGACCCACCCCTACCAGCCGGAGGAGACGCTCCAGGGCACGCTGGAGCTGGTCCACGGGTTCGACACGATCCTGCGCGAGCTGTCGGGCATGGACCAGTTCGTGTTCCAGGCGGGCGGCGGCGCCGACGCGGCCTTCACGAACATGTGCGTGATGCGCGGCTATTGGGCGGCCAAGGGCGAACTCGGCCGGCGCAACGAGATCGTGACCACGATCCAGTCGCACCCCTGCAACCCGGCGACGGCCGCCGCGGCGGGGTTCAAGGTCGTCACGCTGATGGTGGAGGAGAACGGCTATCCCTCGATCGAGGCGCTGAAGGCCGCGCTCTCCGACCGGACGGCGGCCCTCGTCCTCAACAACCCCGACGACATGGGCATCTACAACCCCGAGATCAAAGAGTGGGTGCGCCTCGCCAAGGCGGCGGGTGCCTTGTGCTTCTACGACCACGCCAACTTCAACGGCGTGATGGGCAAGATCCGCGCCCGCGACCTCGGCTTCGACGCCTGCATGTTCATGCTGCACAAGACCTTCGGCGCGCCGAAGGGCGGCGGCGGCCCGGCGGTGGGCGCCTATGGCTGCACGGCCGAGCTGGCGCCCTTCATGCCCGGCCCGATCGTGGCGAAGGAGGGCGACCGCTACACGCTGAAGGACGGCGCGCAGACGGTCGGCAAGGTTCGGGAGTTCTGGGGGAACGTGCCCCAGGTGCTGAAGGCCTACGCCTGGGCCCGTGCGATGGGGGCGGACGGCATCCGCGAGGCGTCGGACATCTCGGTGCTGGCCAACAACTACATGGACAAGCGCCTGTCGGAGATCCGCGGCCTCGCCAAGTCGAACCCCGCCAACGCCATGTGGCGGATGGAGATGACGCGCTGGGGCCTCGGCCCGCTGAAGGAGGAGACCGGGGTCGGGACGCTGCACGTCCAGAACCGGATGACCGACTTCGGCATCGACGCCTACTGGCTCAGCCACGAACCGTGGGTGGTGCCGGAGCCCTTCACGCCGGAGGCCGGCGAGATGTACGGCAAGGAGGACATCGACCTGTGGGTCGATGTGCTCGCCCACGTCTGCGCCGAGGCCTACAGCGATCCGGAGATCGTGAAGACGGCACCGCACAATCAGGCGATCCGCCAGCTCGACGGCAGCGGCCTCGACGATCCCGCCCGCTGGGCCACCACCTGGCGCGCCTATCGCCGCAAGCACGCCAAGGCCCCGGCCAAGGCGGCGGAGTAGGGGCGCGGATGGCCCTCGCCCTGTCCCTCTCCCGCGGCGCGGGAGGAGGACGGGGCGAGGGGTCTTCCACCCGCCTCACCCGCTCCCCAACCCTCGGAGACGACCATGGCGCTCACCCTCTACGGCACCCCCCGCACCCGTACCTCCCGCACCTTGTGGATGCTGGCCGAACTCGGCGTGCCCTACGCGCACGTTCCCACCGTGCCCGGCGACGAGGGCACGCGGACGCCGGCATTCCTCGCCGTCAACCCGATGGGGCAGGTGCCGGCGCTGGACGACGACGGGCTCGTCGTCTTCGAATCGCTCGCCATCAACCTGCACCTCGCGCGCCGCTTCGGCGGGCCGCTGGCACCCCGCGACGGCACGGAAGAGACGCGCGCGACCATGTGGAGCCTCTGGGCCGCCACGAGCCTCGAGCCGGACGCCCACCTCGTCCTGCTCCACACCGTCAACCTGCCCGAGGACCGGCGCGACCCCGCCGTGCGCGCGGCGGCCGAGGCCCGGCTCGCCCGGCCGATGGACGCGCTTGCGGGCGCGCTGGCGGCGGGGGGCGGGCATCTGATGGGCGGGCGGTTCACGGTCGCCGACCTGAACGTCGCCTGCGTCGCCTTCTATCTGCGCGCGGTGCCCGACTTCCTCGCCCGCTGGCCCGCGATCCGCGACTGGTACGCGGCGGCGACGGCGCGGCCCGGGTTCCGGGAGATGCTGCGCCTCCGCGGGGACCTGTGAGGTGACCGGCGTCCCGCCGCACGAATGGCCCGAGGCGGAGTGGCGGGCGCTGGTCGGCCGGGTGCGCGCCGGCCGGCGGCTCAAGCCCGCGCGCTGGAAGGACGGGGCGCGCTGCGCCTTCGCGCTGTCGTTCGACTGCGACCACGAGACGTTCGAGATGGGGGCCGGTGGCCGCACGGTCGGCCGCCTCGCCTGGGGGCAGTTCGGCCGCCGGGTGGGCGTGCCCAAGATCCTCGACCTGCTGGGGCGGGAGAGCGTGCCGGCGAGCTTCTTCTGCCCCGCGGTGGCCGCCCTCCTCGACCCCGACGAGCCCCGCCGCATCGCCGCCGAGGGGCACGAGGTCGGCATCCACGGCTGGATCCACGAGAACAATTCGCTCCTGCCCTACGAGACGGAGCGCGCGTTGATGCTGCGCGCCCGTGACGCGCTGGCGGGCCTCGTCGGCCGCGATCCCGTCGGCCTGCGCTCGGCCAACTGGGACACGAGCCCGAACACGGTGCGGATCGTGGAGGAGATGGGCCTCCTCTACGACAGCTCGCTGATGGCCGACGAGGAGTGCTACGAACTGGAACTCGACGGCCGGCCGACCGGCGTGGTCGAGGTGCCGGTGGAGTGGCTGCGCGACGATGCGGTCTACTTCCTCTTCAACCGCAACCCGGCAACCCGCCCCTACGCCACGCCCGACGACGTCCACGCGATCTTCCTGCGCGAGTTCGAGGCGGCGTGGGCGGAGGGCGGGGTCTTCCAGCTGGTCTGCCACCCGTTCGTCATCGGCTATCGGTCGCGGCTGTGGATCCTCGAGAGCCTGATCCGCCACGCGAAGGCCAAGGGCGACGTCTGGTTCGCCACCCACGCCGAGGTCGCGGCCTTCGCCAAGGCCCACGGCTGATCGCCGGCCGCCGGGCCGGTGCGGGGTTCAGTCCGGCGGCCGTCCCGTCTCGACAGCGCCGCCCCGGCGTGCGATCGTTCCCAAGGGTCCGCTTTCTCCCGCAGAAGTGGCTCCCGAACGTGCCGGGGCCGCGATGCGCATCCTGATGGTCGAGGACAACGCCGGGCTCGCCGCGTCCGTCAGCGCGCGGCTGACCGAGGATGGGTTCGTCGTCGACGTGATGGGCGACGTCGCCGACGCCGAGCACGCCTGGACCGTCTACCGCTACGACGCGGTCGTCCTCGACATCATGCTGCCCGACGGCAGCGGGCTCGACCTGCTGCGCCGGATGCGCCGACAGGGCCGGCCGGAACCGGCGATCATGCTGACCGCGCTGGACGGCGTGCGCGACCGTGTCGCCGGCCTCGACGTCGGTGCCGACGACTACCTGGGAAAGCCGTTCGACCCGGACGAGCTGGTCGCCCGGCTGAAGGCGCTGCTGCGCCGCCCGGGCGCCGTGCTGGGCGATCGGCTGAGCTTCGCCGACGTCGCGATGGACGTGGAGGGGCGCCGCGTCGCCGTCGGCGACGTCGCGGTCCCGCTCACCCGTGGCGAGTTCCTCGTCCTCCAGCGGCTCCTGCGCAACCAGGGCCGGGTGACGGCCAAGGAGGCGCTGGCCGACAGCCTCTACACCCTGGAAGAGGACTGGAGCGATAACGCGGTGCAGCTCGCCGTCTCCCGTCTGCGCCGGAAGCTGGCCGCGGCGAACAGCACCGTCACCATCCGCACCCTGCGGGGGCTCGGCTACATGCTGGCCGCGTCGTGACGCGCGGGGCCCGCTCGCTCTCCCGCGCGCTGGTCGTGCGGTGCTTCGTCGTCTATCTGCTGTCCTTCGCCGTCATCTCCGCGCTCGTCCTGCTCGAATTCCGATTGGGGGCCGAAGCGATCGAGGGGCGCAGCCTTTTCGCCCGCACCGCCGAGGTCGCCGACCGGCTCGAGCGCACGCCCGACGGGGGCGTCGCCCTGCGCCCCCCCGGACCGTGGGCCGCGGACCTCGGGCCCGGGCCCTTCGGGCTCGTCGTGCGGGCCCTGCCCGACCGCCGCCCCCTGCTGGTCGCCGGCACGCTGCGACCGGACGTCGACGCGGCGATCGCCGACGACGACGGGGACGGGGACGTGTTCCTGACGGCCATCGACCGCTCCAGCGGCGCAAGGCTGGTCGCCGCCCGGCGGACGGCGCTGCTGGGGGGCGTCCCGGTCGAGATCGAGCTGTCCCGGTCGGTCGAGGACCTGCTGACGCTGTTCGCGACCGTCGTCCGGCTCTGGTTCGAGAAGAGCTGGCCCTACTTCGTCGCGATGCTCGCGCTGATGCTGGCGGCCATCCACTTGACGGTGCGCACCACGCTCGCGCCGGTGAACCGGATCGCCGACGCGGCCTCCGCCATGGGGGCGGACACGCTCGGGCGGCGCCTGCCGGGCGAGGGCGTCCCGCGCGAGGTCCAGCCCCTCGTCGGCGCCATCAACGACCTGCTGGGGCGCCTCGACGCCGCGTTCGCCGCGCAGCGCCGGTTCAACGCGAACGCGGCGCACGAGCTGAAGACGCCGCTCGCCGTCCTGGCGGCGTCGCTCGCGCGCGCGCCGGGCGACGCCGATCTCGCCGCGATCGCGCGCCAGAGCGGGCACGCCGTCACCCAGCTGCTGCGCCTCGCCGACATCGAGGCGGGCGTCGCGATCGACCGGCGTCGCATCGTGCTCGACGATCTGGCGGCGGAGGTCGCGCGCGACATGGCGCCCGCCTTCGTCGTCGCGGGCGGCGACCTCGCCCTTTGTCGCGCGCCGCGGCCGGTTCCCGTGACGGGCGACGCCGTGCTGGTGGGCATCGCGCTGCGCAACCTGCTCGACAACGTGCTGGTCCACGCGCCGAAAGGATCGCGGGCGTGCGTCCGGGTGGAGGAGGACGGGACGCTGGCGGTCGAGGACGACGGCGAGCCGCTCGACGTGGACGCGGCCCGCACCCTGTTCGACCCCTTCGTCCGCCTCGACCGCGGCCGTCCCGGGGCCGGGCTCGGGCTGTCGATCGTCCGGCAGATCGCCGTGGCGCTGGACGGGGAGACCGGATGGCGCCCCGCCGCCGACGGGCGGCGGGGCAACGTCTTCCGGATCCGGCTCCCGCTCGCCGCCGACCCCGCCGGCGACGGTCCCGCCGTCAGCGACGATCCGGGAGCACGGTGACCCGCAGCCGGGCGGGCGTACGGGGCCCCGTCATCAACGTGGTCGCCACCGGGTCGGCGCCGTCGGCCAGCGCCGGATCGCCCGCCCGGTGCGGGTTGACGTCCCAGCGCGGCGCGTTCGAGCCGGAGAGGTGGACCTCCAGCCGGCTTCCCGCCGACAGACGGTCGGCCACCTGCCCGACCTCGACCGTCAGGACCACCGGATTGCCGGGGACGAGCGGCGACGGGGCCTCGCGCCCCTCGCGATAGCGGGCGCGGGCGAGGTTTTCGGCGACGAGCCGCAGGACGCCGTCCGCCTTCGCCTCGACCAGCCGGACCACGAGATCCGCGTCCGGCGCCGTCGCCGCGAGTTCGACCGTCAGGCTCACCGGCCCGGCGAGGACCAGCGGCGCCGTCAGGGCGTCGTCGCGGAACACCAGCACGTCGGCCCGTCCCGCCAGCGGCGCCTGGTCCAGCGTCCCGGCCGGGACGACGAGGTTGCGGCCGCCCGCGGTCGGGAC
>CANGXM010000195.1 GCA_947457845.1 Rhodospirillales bacterium
ACGGCGACAGCCCGGCGACGGGCATCCTGGGCGACGGCGCCGGCTGGCGGGTCGAGACGCCGAGGGGCCGGGTGACCGCGCGCCGGGTGCTGATCGCGACCAACGCGCTGACCGGCCGGCTCTGGCCGGGCCTCGCCCGCACCATCCTGCCCGTCTGGAGCTATCAGGCGTCGACCGGCCCCGGCACGGCCGAGGCCCACGGCATCCTGCCCGGGGGCGGCGTCGTCTCCGACACCCGCCGGGTGCTCCGCTATTTCCGGCGCGACGCCGCCGGCCGAGTGATCGTGGGCGGCAAGGGGTTGCTGCGCGCGCCGCGGTCGGTCGCGGACTTCGACCTCCAGCGGCGCATGCTGGGCCGCCTGTTCCCCGCGCTGGCCGACGCGCCGTTCGAGCACTGGTGGGGCGGGCAGGTGGCGGTGACGCTCGACCGGCTGCCGCGCCTCTTCGCCCTGGCGCCGGGCGTGTGGGCCAGCTACGGCTGCAACGGCAAGGGCGTCGCCTGGTGCACGGCGCTGGGCCCCGTCCTGGCCGACCTCGTGACCGGCACGCCGGCGGCCGACCTAGCGCTCCCGCCCGAGGAGCCGATGCGCACCATCCCCTTCCACGCGATGAAGACGGTCTATGCGGCGGCCGGCAGCCTGTGGCTGCGCCTGCAGGACCGCTTCGCCGCCCCCCAAAGTGCCTGACGACAGCGCCTGAACGTCCGGAGACGCCCGATGCCCGACGACCGCATGGTTCCCGCAAACGACGTCGGCGACGCCTTCTGGCTGCCGTTCACGTCGGTCCGCCAGTTCCGCGAGGCCCCGCTGCTGATCGAGGCGGCGGAGGGGATGCACTACACGCTCGCCGACGGGCGCCGCGTGCTGGACGCGATGGCGGGGCTGTGGTGCGTGAACGCCGGCCACGCCCGCCCGCCCATCGTCGAGGCGATCCGCACGGCCGCCGGCACGCTCGACTTCGTCTCCTCCTTCCGCATGTCGCACAAGGGCGCCTTCGCCTTCACCGAGGCGCTGACCGCGCTGGCCCCGGACGGGCTCGACCACGCGTTCTTCACCAACTCGGGCTCCGAGGCGGTCGACACCGCGATCAAGATGGCCCGGGCGTACCAGCGCCTGATCGGCCAGGGCTCGCGGACCAAGCTGATCGGCCGGGCCAAGGGCTATCACGGCATGGGCTTCGGCGGGCTGTCGGTCAGCGGCATCGGCCGCCACCGGCGCGACTTCGGACCGCTGCTGCCCGAGACGGCGCACCTGCCGCTCCCCTACGACCCAGCCCGCATGCGCTTTCCCCACGGCTGCCCGGCCGAGGGGGCGGAGATGGCGGACGCGCTGGAGTTCCTTTTGACTGTCCACGACCCGGCCACGGTGGCCGCCGTGGTGATCGAGCCGGTCACCGGCTCGGGCGGCGTCTATCCCCCGCCGCAAGGCTATCTGACGCGCATCCGCGAGATCTGCGACCGGCACGGCATCCTCCTGGTGTTCGACGAGGTGATCACCGGGTTCGGCCGGATGGGCACGCCCTTCGCGGCCCAGTGGGCAGGCGTGACGCCCGACCTGATGACGCTGGCCAAGGGCATCACCAACGGGGCCGTGCCGATGGGCGCCGTTCTGGCCCATGCCCGGGTCTTCGACGTCTTCATGTCGAAGAGCGCCGAAGGCATCGAGTTCAACCACGGCTACACCTATTCCGCCCACCCGCTGGCCTGTGCCGCCGGCCTCGCGACGCTGGAGGTCTACCGGGCCGAAGGGCTGTTCGCGCGGGCGGGTGCGCTCTGGCCGTCGTGGAACGCGGCCGCCCACGCGCTGGACGGCGCCCGCAACGTCACCGACGTGCGGACCATCGGCCTGCTGTGCGCGATCGACGTGGCACCCCGCCCGGGGGCCGCGGCCGGGTCGCGCGGGGCGGACGTGGCGGCCGCCTGCCTGGAGGCCGGCGTGCTGGTCCGGGCGAGCGGCGACATGATCGTCCTGTCCCCGCCGCTGATCATCGCCGATGACGAGATCCGCACCCTCTTCTCCGCCCTCGCCCACGCCTTCGACACCGTTCCATGAGGCCCGCCATGACCACCGTCCGCGCCATCCCCTTCGATCCTGCCACCCCCGTCACGCTGAACGGCCTGTCAGGCGCCACGGGCCTCTACAAGGACCCCTCCGGCGCGCTCAAGGCCGGCGTCTGGGCGTCCGAGCCCAAGCGGGTGGAGATCGCCTACACGTCCGACGAGTTCTGCGTGCTGCTGGAGGGCGAAGTGACGCTGACCGACGCCGACGGCCACGCGACCACCCACAAGGCGGGCGACGCCTTTCTGATCCCCGCCGGCTTCAAGGGCACGTGGGAGAACCCGGTGCCGGTGCGCAAGTACTACGTCTTCCACACGGCCCGGGCGACGCCGTGAGCGGCCCCGACCGGCTTCCGCCGATCCCGCCGGGCGTGCAGACGCCCGAGCAGGCGGCGGCGTGCGAACGGTTCCGCGCGGTGCGGGGCAACGCGGTCTTCGGCCCGTTCGTGCCGCTGCTGCGCTCGCCGGAGCTGATGCTGCGCCTGCAGATGGTGGGGGAGTACTGCCGCTACCGCTCGGCCATCGGCCACCGGCTGACGGAGTTCGCGATCCTGATGGTGGCGCGCCGGCACGACCAGCCGGTCGAATGGGCGATCCACGCGCCGCTCGCCGCCACGGCCGGAACCGCGGCGTCGGTGATCGACGACCTCGCCGCCGACCGCCGGCCGGCAGGGATGACGGAGGACGAGGCGCTGGTGTTCGACACGGTGCGCGCGCTCTGGGACGAGGGCGGGCTGTCCGACGCCGCCTGGGCCGCCGCCGTCGCCCGGTTCGGGGAGGCGGGCCTGATCGACCTGATCGCCACCGTCGGCTACTACGCCACGATCGCGCAGGTGATGAACGCCGCGCGGACGGCCCCGCCGCCCGGCCCGACGCTCCCCGCCCGCCGCGCCTGATCCTGGAGGCCACCCGATGCCGCTGACCGATGCCGAATGGGACGCCGCCGACGGGCTCGCCCTGGCCGACCTCGTCCGCCGGGGTGCCGTGACCGCGCGGGAACTGGCGGAGGCCGCGCTGGCGCGCATCGACCGGCACGACGGGCGGATCGGCGCCGTCGTCCGCACCGATCCCGAAGGGGCCTTCGCGGAGATCGGCCGGGGCCTGCCGGACGGCCCCTTCCGCGGCGTGCCGTTCCTTCTCAAGGAGGTCGGGCCCGGCGACGCGGGCCGGCCGATCACCAGCAATTCGCGCTTCTTCGACGGCAACGTCGCCAAGGCCACCGGCACGATCGTCGAGCGGCACCGGGCGGCGGGGCTCGTGATCCTCGGGCGGACCAATTCCCCGGAACTCGGCCTCTGCCCGGCGACAGAGCCCGCCTTCGGCCGCCCTACCCGCAACCCCTGGGACCCGGAGCGGCAGGCCGGCGGCTCCTCCGGCGGGGCGGCGGCGGCCGTCGCCGCCCGCTACGTGCCGATGGCCCAGGGGGGCGACGGCGGCGGGTCCATCCGCCTGCCGGCCGCGCATTGCGGGGTCTACGGGCTCAAGCCGACGCGGGGGCGCACGCCCGCCGGCCCGCTGGCGGGGGAGAGCTGGAGCGGCCTCGTGTGCACCCATGCGCTGACCCGCACGGTGCGGGATTCCGCGGCGCTGCTGGACGCCACCCACGGTCCCGCCCCGGGCGACCCCTATGCCGCCCCGTCCCCCGTCCGGCCCTACATCGAGGAGGTGCTGCGTGCCGACCCCGGGCGCCTCGGCGTGGCGATGGTGACGGCCGCACCCGGCGGCGGGCGGGTCGATCCGGCGGTCGTCGCCGCGGTGGAGGCGACGGGACGGCTGCTGGCGGGGCTGGGCCACGCGGTCGAACCCTGGGCGATGCCCTTCGACCTGGAGCGGCACGCGGACGACTTCTGGCTTGTGGTCGGCACCGCGGCGGCGGCGCAGGTCGCGGCCCGCACGGCGGCGATCGGGCGGCCGCCTCGGGAGGACGAGTTGGAGCCCGTGACCCGCGCGCTGGTCGACCACGCCAACCGGGCGAGCGCCGTCGCGCATTACGCGGCGATCCAGCGCCTCCACCTGACGGGGCGGGACCTGGGGGCGGTCTTCGCCCGGTACGACGTGATCCTCTCCCCCGTCTTCGCCGACCCGCCGCTGCCGCTCGGCTGCTTCTCGATGGCGACGCCGTCGCTCGACGACTACGTCGCGGAGGCCCGGGCGGGCATGCCCTTCACCTCCTGGCACAACGCGGCCGGCTGCCCGGCGGCCTCGCTTCCGTTGGGGTGGACCGCGGACGGTCTGCCGATCGGCGTCCAGATCGCCTGCGCCCACGGCCGCGACGACCGGGTGCTGGCCCTGTCGGCCCAGTTGGAGGCGGCGGCCCCCTGGGCGGCGCGGCGGCCCGGAGTGACCGGCCGGGGCTGAGGGTCGGCGGTCCGTCCCTCCCCCTCCCCTTCCCCCGCTCCCGAAGAGAACGCGGCGTCCGGCCCTTGCAGTTAGTTCAATGTTCAACTAGATAGTTGAACATTGAACAAAGGAGCAGCCATGTCCTCGCGTCGAACGTTTCTCGCACTCGCCGGCGGCGGCGTCGTCCTGTCGGCCGGCGGCCTCGGTTTCTGGGCCACGACCCGCGATCCGGTGGCCGCGCGCCGGCCCTGGGCCGAAGCCGGCGGGGCGGAGAGCGACCCCCGCCGCCGGGCGCTGTCCCATGCGATCCTCGCGCCCAACCCGCACAACCGTCAGCCCTGGCTGGTCGACCTGTCGCGCCCGGACACGGTGACCCTCCTCTGCCAGGCGGACCGGCGGCTGCCGCACACGGACCCCTTCGACCGGCAGATCACGATCGGTCTCGGCTGCTTCGTCGAACTGTTCGTGCAGGCCGCGGCGGCCGACGGCTACGCGACCGACGTCGTGCTCTTCCCCGAGGGCGAGCCCGCGCCGAGGCTGGACGACCGCCCGGTCGCGACGCTCATGCTCCGCCGCGATCCGGGCATGGCGCCCGACCCCCTGTTCGCGCACGTGCTGGCGCGGCGCACCAACCGCAATCCCTACGACACCAGCCGCCCGGTGCCGGACGGAACGCTGCGGTCGATCGTGGCGGCGGCGGCGCGCACGGCGACGGGCTTCACCGGCGATCCCGTACGGGTCGCCGCGCTGCGGCGGCGCGCGTGGGCGGCGATGGAACTGGAACTCTACACCCATGCCACGGCGAAGGAGAGCGTCGATCTGATCCGGATCGGGCGGGCGGAGATCGAGGCGAACCCCGATGGAATCTCTCTCGCCGGCCCGATGATGGAGGCGCTGGAGACGGTGGGGTTCCTCGACCGGGCGGCAATGCTCGACACCGGATCGGCGACCTTCCGCGCCCAGATCGACGCCGTGCGCGTGGCGTACGACACGGCGATGGCCTTCGTCTGGATCCGGACGCCGGGGAACAGCCGGGCGCATCAGGTCGCGGCGGGGCGGGACTACGTGCGGCTCAATCTGGCCGCGACGGCGGCCGGGGTGGCGATGCAGCCGTTCAGCCAGGCCCTGCAGGAGTTTCCCGAGATGGCGCAGCAATTCGCCGGGATGCGGGCGGCGCTCGACGTCGGGGACGGAGAGACGCTGCAGATGTTCGCCCGGCTGGGCTATGGTGCGCCGGTGAAGGGCGCCCCCCGGTGGCCCGCCGGGTCACGGATCAGGACGGCATGACGCGAGAGGACGACGGAACGGCGGTCGCGACCCTGTTCCGCTGGTTCACCGAGGTGGCGATCCTCGCCCAGCTGTCGGGACGGCTACTGGAAAGCGTCCTGCCGGAGGGGATGACCGCCTCCCAGTTCGGCGTCCTCAACCATCTGGCCCGCGTCGGCGACGGGCAGACGCCGCTCGCCATCGCCCGCGCGATGCAGGTGACCAAGGGTGCGATCACCAACACCCTCGGCCACCTCGAACGCGCGGGCCACGTCCGCATCACGCCCGACGAGGCGGATCGGCGATCGAAACGGGTGACCCTCACGCCACGGGGCCACGCGGCGCGGGCGGCGGCCATCGCTGCGATCGCACCGGAGCTCGCGGCGCTCGGGCGCCTCGTGCCCCCGGCCGAGGTGGCCGGCAGCCTGGACACGCTGGAACGCATGCGCAGGATCCTCGACGCCCGCCGGCCCTGAAGCGCCCACCGCGACGTCCGTGCCCGGCGCGAACCCATCGACGCGGTCCGTCCGCTGCGACGTCGGCGGCGGATGATCGGGAGAGTGATCGCCCCACTATGCCCCGGGGCGGCGGAAGCACGGGACCATGTCCCGGCCCTATGCCCAACTTGCGCCGACCCAGCAAAGTGGATGGCGGACCCGATACGATTCGAACGTACGACCTTTGCCTTCGGAGGGCAACGCTCTATCCAGCTGAGCTACGGGTCCAAGCCGGGCTGATAGACTAGCCGAAACGCGGCGCCGTGCAAGCGGTCTTTCTTCGGGTTCGGGGCCCGTGAACCGGGCGGGCGACCGGCCCGTTGTGTCCCGGCCGACACCCGTCCGCCCGCCGCCGGAGGAGAGACCCATGCCCGTCGAGAACGCCGTCGTCGAACGCCTCGTCGCCCTCGGCCGTCCGACGGGGTGGCTGGAACCCGCCGATCTCGCCGCGGCCGTCCCGCTCGACAGCCTGTCCGTCCTCGACCTCGCCGACCTGATCGACCGGCTGGAGGACGCCGGGGTGGCGGTCGGGATCGACCCGCGTCTCCTCGTGGCCAGGGGCCCCGCCGCCAACGGCCGCTCGACGGGTCCGCGTGGGCCGGACGCGACCGCGGCGGCCGGCGCGCGCATCGGCGTCTTTCCCCGGCCGGCCCCGGCGAACGGGGTCTCCACGGCAACGCACGGGCGCCCGGCCGAACTGTCTCCGCCGCTCGGGCACCATCACGGCGCGGCGTGGGAGGTCTCCCCCACCGTGCTGGCCATCGGATCGATGGTGGTGGCCGTCGTCCTGATCCTGCTCGTGGTGGGGGCCGGTCAGCCGGGCGGGTAGCCGATCGCGAGCACCTCCAGTTCCTCCGGCCCGGCGGGCGTCCGCACCGTGACCAGGTCGCCGACCTGCGCCTTGAGCAGCGCCCGCGCGACGGGAGAGATCCAGCTGATGCGGCCCGCCTCCAGGTTCGCCTCGTCGATCCCGACGAGCGTCACCGTGACCTCCTCGTCGCGACCGTTCGCGTAGGTGACCGTCGCGCCGAAGAAGACCCGGTCGCGACGGGTCTGGCGCGTCGGGTCCACCACTTCGGCGCTCTCCAGCCGCTTGGTCAGGAAGCGGGCGCGGCGGTCGATCTCGCGAAGGCGCTTCTTGCCGTAGAGATAGTCGCCATTCTCGGACCGGTCCCCGTTCCCGGCGGCCCAGGAGACGATCTCCACCACCTTGGGCCTCTCCTCCCGGAGCAGGCGGCGCAGCTCTTCGCGCATCCGCGCGTGCCCGGCGGGCGTCATGTAGTTCCGGGTCCCGGCCGGAAGGGCCGGGCCGTCGTCCTCGTCGTCGGCGGCGGTGGTCATGGGTGCGTCCCGTGGCGCGGTGCCGGACCATAGCGCCGCCCGACGGGCGCCGGAAGGCGGCGATCACAGGCGGCGGGCGACGGCGCCGCTCCCGCGACGGACCGCTCGGAAAAGCCCCCCGGGCACGGTCGTTCAGCCGGGTGTCAGGACCCGGGCCAGCCCCGCCCGTCCGCCCCGCTCGGCAGGGGTGCCGCCGGATCGTCGATCCAGGCCGCGACGTCGGTCAGCACCCGCTCCGCGTTCAGGTCGCGCAGCAGCATGTGCCAGCCGGTGTCGTAGACCGCGACGCGGTTCATCGCCCGCGGCAGCCGGGACAGGACCTCGGCGATCGGCCGCTTGGGGATCACCTGCTCGTTCAGCCCGTACATCACCAGCGTCGGTGGGCCATCGAGACGGCCGGCCGCGTCGAACGCGCGGTTCATCAACTCCGTCAGCCCGGCCACGGCGTCGACCCGCGTGGCCTTGATCACCAGCGGATCGCGGCCGAGCGCCCGCAGCATCTCGATGTTGTCGGAGGGCCAGATGTTCAGCTCCCGCGGGGCGGTCAGCGCCAGCCAGGGGACGGTGTTCCGCGTCACCCACAGGGCGGCGCGGTGCAGGACGGGCATCGTCCCGGTCGCCCAGACGGCGGGGGCCGAGAGGATCACGCCATCGACCGCGACGCCCCCCGTCCCCGCCCGGCCGGACAGCGGCGTGACCGCCCCGGCCGTCTGCAGGTCCGGCGGGCGCGGGGCCGGCCCGGGCGTC
>CANGXM010000196.1 GCA_947457845.1 Rhodospirillales bacterium
CGCCACCACGACGCGCGCGTCCACGCGACCCGCATGCCGACGGGCGAGACGGCGCGGGCCGCGTTCGAGGCGATGGAGCAGGCGCGGGTCGAGGCGATTGGCGCGCGCGCCATGGCGGGCGTGGCGGCGAACCTGGGGCAGGCGCTGGACGAGCGCTACCGCCGCCAGGGCTTCGACCGCATCACCACGCGCGAACAGGCGCCGCTGGCCGAGGTCATCCGCCTGATGGCGCGCGAGGCCCTGACCGGGGAGCCGCCGCCCGACATCGCGCGGCCCGCGGTCGACCTCTGGCGCGACTGGATCGAGAAGCGGGTCGGCGACCGGATGGAGGGCCTCTCCGGCGTGCTGGACGACCAGGACGCCTATGCGAAGGCGACCCGCACGCTGCTGCGCGACATGGAGATGGAGATCGGCGCGGAGCCCGAGCCCGATCCGAGCGAGGACGAGAACGAGGAGGAGAAGGACGGGGAGAGCGAGAGCGAACCCTCCGACGGCCAGGCCCGCGGCGGCGAGAAGGACAGCGACGACGAGCAGATGGCCCAGGGCGCCGAGCAGCAGCCCTCCGACGGCGACGGGAGCGACGAAGGGGGCGAGCAGCAGGACGGCGAGATGGCCGACGGCGACGGGGGCGAGGAGCCGGGCAACCCCGGCCGTCCCTGGCGCCCGGAGAACGACCGCCGCAACGAGACCGACCCGTCGGCCTACAAGACCTTCACGACGAAGTTCGACGAGGTGGTGGAGGCGGACGCGCTGTGCGACACGGACGAGCTGGCGCGCCTGCGCCTGCTGCTCGACCAGCAGCTCCAGCACCTGCAGGGCGTGATCTCCAAGCTCGCGAACCGGCTTCAGCGCCGCCTGCTCGCCAAGCAGCAGCGCAGCTGGAGCTTCGACCTCGAGGAGGGGATCCTCGACGCCTCCCGCCTCGCCCGCATCGTGGTCAACCCGCTCCTCCCCCTCTCCTACAAGCAGGAGAAGGAGACGGACTTCCGCGACACGGTCGTCTCGCTGCTGATCGACAATTCGGGCTCGATGCGCGGGCGGCCCATCACCATCGCGGCGATGAGCGCCGACATCCTCGCCCGCACGCTGGAGCGCTGCGGTGTGAAGGTGGAGATCCTCGGCTTCACCACCCGCGCGTGGAAGGGCGGGCAGTCGCGCGACCTGTGGCTCCAGTCCGGCAAGACGCCCAACCCCGGGCGGCTGAACGACCTGCGCCACATCGTCTACAAGGGGGCCGACGCCCCCTGGCGGCGGGTGCGCCGGAACCTCGGGCTGATGCTGCGCGAGGGCATCCTCAAGGAGAACATCGACGGCGAGGCGCTGATGTGGGCGCACAACCGCATCGTCGGCCGGCCCGAGCAGCGCAAGATCCTGATGGTGATCTCCGACGGCGCGCCGGTGGACGACAGCACGCTGTCGGTCAACGCGGGGAACTACCTGGAACGCCATCTGCGGCAGTCCATCGAGTTCATCGAGACCCGGAGCCCGGTGGAACTGGTGGCCATCGGCATCGGCCACGACGTCACCCGCTACTACCGCCGCGCCGTCACCATCGTCGACGCCGAGCAGCTGGGCGGCACGATGATGGAGAAGCTGGCCGAGCTGTTCGACGAGGACGCGCGCGGCCGCCCGGGGCAGGGGCGCCCGCTCGGCGGCGGGGTGCGGCGGAGCGCGTGAGGGCGGGATGAGCGGCGGCGAACCCCCTCTCCCTGTCCCTCCCCCCGGGGGGGGGAGGGGACGCGGCTTCGACTTCACTCCCCTCCCCCCCCCGGGGGGAGGGGACGGGGGAGAGGGGGGCGCCGCACGACGCTCTCCGTTTCTCGCCGCCGCCCTCTTCGCCCTCCTCCTCCTCGCCGCCGGTCCGGCCGCCGCCCAGGAGGCGCGGATCGTCGGCGAGCGCGGGGGGTGGCTGGTGGAGGCCTACACCATTCCCCTCGGCGAAACGGGCGAGATCCGCTACTGCGTCGCCTCCCGCCCCCAGGACCCGCCGCCGCGCCTCGGCTTCATGACGACCCGCGCGACGGTCGGCCTGCTGATCGACCTCGGGCCGCCCGAACTCGAGGCGGGCGGCACCTATGCCCTGGAGATCGCGGTCGACGGGGCGGGCGGGGTCCGCCGTCCCGCCCGGCCGGTGACGCCGACCATCCTCGGGCTGATGGAGAGCGGGACCGACGTGAGCGCCATGCTGGCCCCCTACGCCCGGGGGCGGACGGTCGCGGTGCGGGTGCCGGCCCTGGGTCCCGAGGCGTGGCGCGTGTCGCTCGCGGGCTCGTCCTGGGCGATCCAGACGCTCGGCACCTGCCGGGCCGACCACGTGGAGTGAGCGAACCGGCACCGCGCGCCGCATGGTGAGCCCGTCGGGCCGGGGGCGGCGGGGGGCGGGGGCCGCCCGCCACCGCTCCCTTGCATCCGATCCGCTTAAGGCGTTGGATTCACCCTGGAAGAAGGACCGGCCGCAGCCAAGGGTCGGGCGGGGGGAACGAAGCGATGGACGGGCAGGCGACGGCCCCGGCGCGGCGACGCGCGCGGGCGACGCCCAAGGGGCGGCAGGTGGATCCCGCCGTCCTCGACGCGGTCATCCGGCGGATCGGCGACGGGCCGCATCCGCGCGACCGGTTGCTCGACCACCTCCACGCGCTGAACGACGCCCACGGCGGCCTGCGCCACGCCCATCTCGTGGCACTCGCCCACGCCATGCGGCTGTCGATGGTGGAGGTGTTCGAGGTCGCCTCCTTCTACGCCCATTTCGAGATCCTCACCGACGAGGCGCCCGACCCGCCGCCGGTCACGATCCGCGTCTGCGACGGGATCGCCTGCATGCTGGCGGGGGGGGACGCGCTGCGCGCCGACCTCGCCGCCCGGCACGGCCCGGACGTGCGGGTGGTCGCCGCGCCCTGCATGGGCGGGTGCGACCGGGCGCCCGTCGCGGTGACGGTCGGGCGGGCCGAGCGGACGGACCCCGCCGTCGGCTTCGACGCCTACCGCGCCGGGGGCGGATACCGCCTCCTCGCCGACTGCCTCGACGGGCGGACGCCGGTGGAGGCCGTGGTCGGGACGCTGAAGGCCTCCGGCCTGCGCGGCATGGGCGGCGCGGGCTTTCCGACCGGGACCAAGTGGGACCTCGTGGCCAGGGAGGCGGGCCCCCGCCTGATGGCGGTCAACGCCGACGAGGGGGAGCCCGGGACCTTCAAGGACCGCTGGTTCCTGGAGACCGACCCCCACCGCTTCGTGGAAGGGATGCTGATCGGCGCCTGGGCCGTGGGGGCCGAGGCCGTCCACGTCTATCTGCGCGACGAGTATCCGGACGCCCGCGCCATCCTGTCGCGCGCGTTCGAGGCGGTCCGCGCCGCCGGCCTCGCGCCCCACGTCGCGATCCGGCTGCGCCGGGGTGCGGGCGCCTACATCTGCGGGGAGGAGTCGGCGATGCTGGAGAGCATCGAGGGCCGCCGCCCGCTGCCGCGCAACAAGCCGCCCTATCCGTCGGAGGCGGGCCTCTTCGGCCGCCCGACGCTGATCAACAACGTCGAGACGCTCTGGTGGGTGCGCGACATCGTGGAGCGCGGGGCCGACTGGTGGGCGGGGCAGGGCCGGCGGGGGCGCAAGGGGCTGCGCAGCTTCTCCGTCTCGGGCCGTGTCCGGTCGCCGGGCGTGAAGGTCGCACCGGCCGGCATCACCGCGCGGGAGCTGATCGACGAACACTGCGGCGGCATGGCCGAGGGGCACGCGTTCCGCGCCTATCTTCCCGGCGGGGCGTCGGGCGGCATCCTTCCGGCCTCGCTCGCCGACCTGCCGCTCGATTTCGGGACGCTGGAGCCGCACGGGTCGTTCATCGGCTCGGCCGCCGTCGTGGTGCTGTCCGACCGCGACGACCTGCGGGCCGTCGCCCGCAACCTCGTCCGCTTCTTCGCCGACGAGAGTTGCGGCCAGTGCACCCCCTGCCGGGTGGGCACCGAGAAGGCGGAGCACCTTCTGGCCGCCGACCGCTGGGACCGGGGGCGGCTGGACGATCTGACGGCCGTGATGGTCGACGCGTCGATCTGCGGGCTGGGGCAGGCGGCGATGAACCCCGTCCGCTCCCTCTGGCGCCACTTCCCGGAGGATGTGCCATGACCGTGTCCTTCACGCTGGACGGCCGGACGGTCGAGGCCGCGCCGGGCGAGACGGTCTGGCAGGTGGCGCGGCGGGAGGGGACGGAGATCCCCCACCTCTGCCACCGGCCGGAGCCGGGCTACCGGCCCGACGGCAATTGCCGCGTCTGCGTGGTGGAGATCGAGGGGGAGCGCGCGCTCGCCCCCTCCTGCCTGCGCACGCCGAAGCCCGCGATGGTCGTGCGGACGGGGAGCGAGCGGGCGGCCCGCGCCCGGCGCCTCGTGATGGAACTCCTCCTGGCCGACCGGCCGGCGCGCGGCGCCGCCCCCGACCCGGACGCGCCGCTCTGGCGCTGGGCGGAGCGGACGGGGGCGGACGCGGACCGGTTCGGCGATTGCCGTCCCGCTCCGCCGCCCGACCGCAGCCACCCCGCCATCGCCGTGCGGCTGGACGCCTGCATCCAGTGCGGCCTGTGCGAGCGGGCCTGCCGCGAGGTGCAGGGGAACGACGTCATCGGCACCGCCGGCCGTGGCGCCGCGGCCCACGTGGTCTTCGACCTGGACGATCCGATGGGCGCCAGCACCTGCGTCGCCTGCGGGGAATGCGTGCAGGCCTGCCCGACGGGCGCGCTGCTGCCGGCCGCCACGGTGGACGACGCCGGGCGCGTCGCGGTCCGGCCCGACCGCACCGTCGACAGCGTCTGCCCCTATTGCGGGGTCGGCTGCCAGCTGACCTATTCGATCAAGGACGACCGGATCCTGACGGTGGAGGGGCGCGACGGGCCGTCGAACCGCGGCCGGCTGTGCGTGAAGGGCCGATTCGGCTTCGACTACGTCCACAGCCCCCAGCGCCTGACCGTGCCGCTGATCCGCCGTGACGGCGTGCCCAAGGGCGACACGGACATCGACCCCGCGAACCCCTTCACCCACTTCCGCGAGGCGACGTGGGAGGAGGCGATGGCGCGGGCCGCGGGCGGGCTCGCCCGCATCCGCGACACGGCAGGCGGGTCGGCGCTGGCGGGCTTCGGTTCGGCCAAGGGGACGAACGAGGAGGCCTATCTTTTCCAGAAGCTGGTGCGGACCGGGTTCGGCACGAACAACGTCGACCATTGCACCCGCCTCTGCCACGCCTCCTCCGTCGCGGCGCTGATGGAGGGGATCGGGTCGGGTTCGGTGACGGCGCCCTTCATGGCCGCGGCTGACGCGGACGTGATCGTCGTGATCGGCGCGAACCCGGCCGAGAACCACCCCGTCGCCGCCACCTTCCTGAAGAACGCGGTCGCCCGCGGGGCGAAGCTGATCGTGATGGACCCGCGGGGCACGGCGCTCGACCGGTTCGCAACCCAGATCGTCCGCTTCCGCCCCGGGCGCGACGTGGCGCTGCTCAACGCCATGCTCCACACGATCGTGGAGGAGGGGCTGTGGAACCGCGCCTTCGTGGAGGCGCGCACGCGGGACTTCCGCGCGCTGGCCGACCACGTCCGCGCCTTCCCGCCCGAGGCGATGGCGGAGGTCTGCGGCGTGCCGGCGGAGACGATCCGCACGGTCGCCCGCCTCTACGCCCGCGCCGGCGCCGCCATCGTCTTCTGGGGCATGGGCGTGTCGCAGCACGTCCACGGCACCGACAACGCCCGCTGCCTCATCGCGCTGGCGACGATCTGCGGGCACGTCGGGCGGCCGGGCACGGGGCTGCACCCGCTGCGCGGCCAGAACAACGTGCAGGGCGCGTCGGACGCCGGCCTCATCCCCATGTTCCTGCCCGACTACGCCCGGGTGGAGGACGCCGACGCCCGCGCGCGGCTGGAGGATCTCTGGGGCGCGCCGATCGACCCGAACCGAGGGCTGACCGTGGTCGAGATCATGGAGGCGATCGGCGCCGGGCGCATCCGGGGCCTCTACGTGATGGGCGAGAACCCGGCCATGTCCGACCCCGACCTCGTCCATGTGCGCGAGGCTCTGGCCCGGCTGGAGCACCTGGTGGTGCAGGACATCTTCCTGACCGAGACGGCGGCCTTCGCCGACGTCGTGCTGCCCGCCTCCGCCTGGCCGGAGAAGGACGGCACGGTCACCAACACGAACCGGCAGGTGCAGCGGGGCCGCGCCGCCCTGCCGCCGCCTGGTGCCGCGCGGCGCGACCTCGACGTGCTGGTCGACCTCGCCCGGCGCCTCGGCCTGCCCTGGACCTACGGGGGACCGGCCGACGTGTTCGCGGAGATGGCGCGGGCGATGCCGTCCTTCGCCAACATCGGGTGGGACCGCCTCGACCGGGAGGGGAGCGTCACCTATCCCTGCGCGGCACCCGACGCCCCGGGGGCCGCGATCGTCTTCGCCGACGCCTTTCCCACCGACGACGGGCGGGCGCACCTCGTCCCGGCCGACCTCGTCGACCCGGCGGAGCTTCCCGACGACGCCTATCCCATGGTGCTGATAACCGGACGCCAGCTCGAGCACTGGCACACCGGCACCATGACGCGGCGCACGGCCGTGCTCGACGCGTTGGAGCCGTCACCCACCGTCTACGTGTCGCCGGCCGACCTCCGGCGCCTCGGCCTCGCCGCCGGCGACCGGGTGCGGCTGACGACCCGGCGCGGGACGATCACGCTGGACGCGCGGGCCGATGCCCGCATCCAGCCCGGCACGCTGTTCCTGCCCTTCGCCTACGCCGAGGCGGCGGCGAACGTGCTCACCAACCCCCGTCTCGACCCCCACGGCCGCATCCCCGAGTTCAAGTTCGCGGCCGTGCGGATGGACGTGGGATGAGGGCGGGTTTTCCACAGAATCAGGGAACAACTCTGTGGAAAAGCCTGGGAGTCCCCATGCGCCGCCGGGCCTTGGCGGGCGATTCCCGGGGTGCGTCGGGCGGAGTCACGGTCAAGCCCGACGAACGTCCGACGCGGACGTTCCGGACGCGGCGCCGGGGCGTCACCGAGGATTGCAGTTCTCCCCCGTTTGGATGCACACTTCACCGCGGTCCGCCGCATCGCCTCAATCTTTCGCAAGTGTCCCCATGTCCAAGGGTCTCGAGATCACCCGCAAGGCCATCGGCATCATCGCCGACGCGCTGGAAACCGCGTCGCCGGCCGCCGATCAGGAGGCCAAGGGCGTCGTGAAGCTTCTGCGGGCGCATCAGGCTGGCGACAACAGCGCCGACCTGTTCGAGGCGGCCCGCCAGTTCAACCGGCTCGAGGTTCCGCTGCGCAGCAGGGTCGCGGCCGCGTCGGAGAAGTCGGCGAAGGACCAGTCGGGCGACAAGCCGGACAAGCCCGTCGAGTCGCCGGCCCCGACGCTCGCGGCACCGGTCAAGCCCGTCGCCAAGGACCAGAAGCCCCCCGCCAAGGACAAGAAGCCCGGATCGAGCCTCTACGGCATCCTCAACCGTCGCTGACCCGCCTCAGAACAGGCGGGGTGCGAAGGACTGCGGTGCCGGATCCGCGACCGACGTCCCCTCCGGCGTGACCTCGATCACGGCGAGGCCCCGGTCGACCTCGCCGCCCGGGCGGAAGCGGAAGATCCCGTCGACGCCCGCGAAGCCGTCCGGCCCCATGATGGTCTCCGGCACCAGCCCGATGGGCACCGGCCCGCGCGCGAGCACGGCCGCGAGCTGCACCGCGTCGAACGCGATCGTCCCGATGCGCGGCGGCCGCCGGCCATAGACCGCGGCGTAGCGGCTCTCGAACTCCTGCCGCGCGGCCGGATCGGGGGCGGCGTACCAGCCGCCGACCAGCAGCGCCTCCCGGCCGAGGCCCGGCTCGTCCCACAGGCCGGTGCCAAGGATGCGCACGCGTCCGGGCTGGAGGCCGAGCGAGGCCAGCTGCCCCGCGATCTCGCGCAGACGCGGGCCGCCGTCGGCGATCATCAGCGCGTCGAAATCGGGTTCCGCCAGCCCCTGCCGGATCGACATGTCGCCGCCGGGGCCCAGGATGGCCGGGCGGTCGAGGACCCGCGCGATTCCCGCCCGGACCTCCGGCGCGCCGGTACCCTCCAGCCGCCCGGTGCGGACGAGCGTGCCGCCCGCGCGGTCGAGGGTGGCGCGCAGCGCGGCCTCCACCTGGTCGCCGTAGGCGCCCGACGGGGCGATCAGCGCGATGCGGCGCGCGCCCTGGGC
>CANGXM010000197.1 GCA_947457845.1 Rhodospirillales bacterium
GATCGCGACCAGCCCGCTGCTGCGCGCCCGCACCTTCGCCGGCACGATCGCCGGGCGCCTCGGCGGCCCGGATGCGGAGGTCGACGGGCGGCTGAACGAGATGGACTACGGCCGCTGGTCCGGCCTGACCGACGCCGTCATCGCCGAGCGGTTCGGTGCGGTGCCGCTGGAGGCCTGGAACCGGTCGGGCGTCTGGCCGGCCGACGCCGGGTTCGGCGAGGACGAGGCGACCGTGACCGCCCGCTGCGCCGCCTTCGGCGCGTCGGTCGGGGAGGGGACGGTGATCGCTGTCTCCAGCGCCGGGACGCTGCGCTATCTTTTGCGTGCGCTGGTCCCGGCCGCCTACGAGGCCGCCTGCCGGGACGGGCGGCTCAAGTTCGGCACGGGGCATGCGGCGCGGTTCGAGCGCGGGGCCGACGGCTGGCGGTGTATCGCGTGGAACGTTGAGGCGGGGGCGATCTTCGAGCGTTGAGGGCCCCCCCTACAGCATCTCCAGCGGCCGCTTCCGCCGCGGCGGCGGAAACGCGCGGTCGATCTCCGCCAGATCGTCGGCCGTCAGCCGAAGCTCCGCGGCCGCGAGATTCTCCCGCAGCCGGTCGGGGTCGGACGATTTGGGGATCGTCATGACCCCGTCCTGCGCCAGCACCCAGGCGAGCGCCACCTGTGCCGGCGTCGCGCCGTGGCGGTCGGCGATGGCGGCCAGCGTCCCGTCCTTCAGGATCCGGCCCTGCTCCAGCGGCGAATAGGCCATCACCGGCACGCCGCGCCGCCGGCAGTCGGCCAGCACGCCCGCCTCGATCGACCGGCGGGCGAGGTTGTAGAGGACCTGGTTCGCCGCGCACGCCCGGCCGGCCGCGATCCGGTCGAGCTCGGCCATGTCGTCGACGTCGAAGTTGCTGACGCCCCAATGGCCGATCTTCCCCTCGCGCCGCAGCGTCTCGAACGCCTCAACCGTCGCCCGCAGGTCTTCGCCGCCGCGCCAGTGCAGCAGGTAGAGATCGATCCGGTCGGTGCCGAGGCGCTTGAGCGAGCGCTCGCACGCCTGCCGGACCGACGCCGCGGTGTGGGCGTTGCTGGGATAGATCTTGGAGACGATGAACAGCCCGTCGCGCCGGCCGGCGACCGCCTCGCCGACGATGCGCTCCGCCTCGCCCTCGCCGTACATCTCGGCCGTGTCGATCAGCGTCGCGCCGAGGTCGAGGGCGAGGCGCACCGCCGCGACCTCGGCCGCCCGTGCCGCCGCCCGCTCCCCCATCCGCCAGGTGCCGATGCCCAGCGCCGGCATCGTCGTCCCGTCCGGCATCACGATCGTCCGCATCTTGTCGTCCTTTCCGTTCCGGTGCCCTCGACGAACGCCGGCCCCGCCGCTAACGTCCCCCACCACACTAACCGCTGACGACGGGAAACGGGACATGGCCGGACGGATCGAGGCGCGCCTCAAGGAACTCGGGATCGAGCTGCCCACGCCGGGGGCGCCGGCCGCGGCCTACGTGCCCTGGCGGCTGTCGGGCAAGCAGGTCTGGATCGCCGGCCAGATCCCCCAGTGGAACGGCGAGCGGCGGTTCGTCGGCAAGGTGGGCGGGACCTACACGGTCGAGGAGGGCTATCAGGCCGCCCGCCTGTGCGCCCTCAACCTCCTCGCCCACCTCAAGGTGGCGGCGGGCGGCGACCTCGACCGGGTGAGCCACGCGCTCAAGCTGGTCGGCTTCGTGAACTGCCCGCCCGACTTCGGCGACCAGCCGAAGGTGATCAACGGCGCGTCGGAGCTGATCGTCCAGGTCTTCGGCGAGGCGGGGCACCACGCCCGCTCGGCCGTGGGCAGCGTTTCGCTCCCGCTCGGCGTCGCGGTCGAGGTCGAGGGCGTCTTCGAACTCCTCTGACCGCAGGGCGGTCTTGGCGGGGCGCGACGGTGGTCCACCTTGGTGCTGCCGGGCGCCTCGCCCGTCCCTTCCGCCACCGCGAGCCGCGAATGCCCGATGGACCGGACACGCCGACCTTTCGCCTGATCGCGACCCTCGACGCCGTTTCCGCGGCGGATTGGGACGCCTGCGCCGGACCCGACAATCCGTTCGTCGGCCATGCCTTCCTGAAGGCGATGGAGGAGACGGGGTGCGTCGGCGGCCGGACGGGCTGGAAGCCCCAGCATCTCGTCGCGACCGCCCCGGACGGGCGTACGGTCGGCGTCGTTCCGCTGTACCTCAAGTCCCACTCGTACGGGGAGTACGTGTTCGACCACGGCTGGGCGAACGCGTACGAGCGGGCGGGCGGGGCCTACTATCCCAAGCTCCAGGCGGCGGTTCCCTTCACCCCCGTCACAGGTCCGCGGATCATGCTCCGTCCCGGGGCGCCCGAGGACACCTTCGCCCTGATGACGGCGGCGCTGGAGACGGTCGCCGCCCAGATGGGCGTCTCCTCGCTGCACGTGACGTTCCCGACCGAGGGCGAGTGGGACGCGCTCGGGCGCGCGGGGTGGCTGCGCCGGACCGGCCAGCAGTACCATTGGGACAACGCCGGCTACGCCACCTTCGACGACTTCCTCGGCGCCCTCAATTCCCGCAAGCGCAAGTCCATCCGCCGCGAACGGCGCGACGTGGCGGACGCCGGCATATCCTTCGCCGCGCTCTCCGGCGGCGACCTCGCGCCGGAGCACTGGGACGCCTTCCACCGCTTCTACATGGACACGGCGGGGCGGAAGTGGGGCACGCCCTACCTCAACCGCGCCTTCTTCCGCCGGCTGGGCGAGGTGATGGCGGACCGGGTCGTGCTCATCCTCGGCCGGCGGGGGGGCGAATGGGTGTGCGGGGCGCTGAACCTGCTCGGCACCGACACGCTCTACGGCCGCAACTGGGGTGCCGTGGTCGACGTGCCCTTCCTGCATTTCGAGGCCTGCTACTATCAGGCGATGGACGTCGCGATCGCCCGCGGCCTCGCGCGGGTGGAGGCGGGCGCGCAGGGGGAGCACAAGATCCAGCGCGGCTATCTGCCGGTCACCACCTACAGCGCCCACTGGGTCCGCGATCCGGGGTTCCGCGCGGCGATCGACGACTATCTCGAGCGCGAGCGGCGGGCGGTGGCGCGGCAGATCGAGGATCTGGCCGAATACGCGCCGTTCCGCCAGGGCGTCCCGACCGAGGACCAGGAATAGCCGGGCCCCGGGCGCGCCCCCGCCGTCCCGGCACCGGGCGCCGGGCCGTCAGCGTCCGGCGACCGTCAGCGTCCGGCGACCGTCAGCTTCCGGCGACCGTCATCCCCTGCAGCAGCACCGTCGGCGCGTCCATGCCGAACCGGATGCGCAGGTCCGACGCGGACTCCAGCGTCGCGAACATGTCCTTGAGGTTGCCCGCGATCGTCAGCTCGGCCACCGGATAGGCGATCTCGCCGTTCTCGATCCAGAAGCCGGCGGCCCCGCGGCTGTAGTCGCCGGTGACGACGTTGGCGCCGTGGCCCAGCAGCTTGGTGACGTAGAAGCCCGTGCCGACGTCGCGGATCATGGCCTCGGGGCTGCGCGGGCCCGGCTCCAGCCAGAGGTTGGTCGGCGCGGGCGAGGGCGGGCCGCCGGTGCCGCGGCTCGCGTGGCCGGTCGTGGGGATGCCGAGCTGGCGGCCGGCGCGCAGGTCCACGAACCAGGTCGTGAGCACGCCGTCCTCGATCACCGCGCGCCGCCGCGGCCGCACCCCTTCGCCGTCGAAGGGCTTGGAGCGCAGGCCGCGGGCGAGGAAGGGGTCGTCGACGATGGTGATGCCGGGCGCGAACACGCGCTGGCCCATCCGGTCCTTGAGGAAGCTGACGCCGCGCGCGATCGAGGCGGCGTTGACGGCGCCCGCGAAGCTGGAAAGCAGCCCGCGGGAGACGCGCGGATCGAGGATCACGGGCACCTTCGTGGTCGGCACCCGGCGCGGGTTCAGCGCGCGGACCGCCCGCTCGCCGGCCCGCCGCCCGAGGGCCTCGGGATCGTCGAGGTCGGCGCCGTGGACGGTGGTGTCGAAGTCGTAGTCGACCTCCATCGCCGTGCCCGCGCCGGCGATGACCGAGACCGAGACGCTGTGACGGGTGGCGGCGTAGCCGCCGACGAATCCGTTGCTGGCCGCCATCCAGACCGCCGACCGGCTCCATCCCGCCTCGGCCCCTTCCGAGTTGGTGACCCCGGCCACGGCCAGCGCCGCCGCCTCCGCCGCCTTCGTGCGCTCGATCAACGCTTCGGCCGCCGGCTCCACCGGGTCCTCGGCGTCGAGGTCCGGCGTCGGCCCGGTCGCGATCGCGTCGGGATCGGCGATGCCGCAGAACGGATCCTCCGGAACGGCGCGGGCCATGGCGACCGCCCGCTCCACCATCTCCTCCAGCAGCGCCGGGCGCTGGTCGGTGGTGGACACGACCGCCTGCCGGCGACCGACGAAGACCCGCAGGCCGAGATCGCGTCCCTCGCTCCGCTCCAGCCGCTCCGGCTTGCCCAGGCGCTGCGACAGCGACAGCGACGTTCCCTCGAACAGGACGGCGTCCGCGGTGTCGGCGCCCTTCGCCCGGGCCCGCGCGATCAGGTCGGCGAGGAGGTCGCGGGGGTCGGCGGCGGCGTGGGTGTCGGGCATCGCGGGAAGCTCCAGCGGGCGGTGCGCCCATGGGATGGTTGTGGGGCGCGCGGGCGAGTTCGGCAAGGGGTGCGGAACGCCGCGGCGCGCCGGGATCGGCGTCCTTGTGGCCGAACGCCGGGATCCGCCCGGGGCGTTCAGCCGGCCGCGGCGATGGCCTGGCGTGCGACGAGCGCGCGGGTGAAGAGCTGGCTCACGAAGGCGGCCGAGGCGGACAGCACGACGGCGACCACCATCGCCTCCAGCATCACGCCCTCGAAATGCGAGACGGCGAAGCTGGCCATCGCCCCCGCGGCCATCTGCACGAAGCCCATCAGCCCCGATGCGGCGCCGGCGGCCCGCGCGGTGACGCCGACCGCACCGGCCATGGCGCTCGGCAGGATCATGCCGCTGCCCATCGCGCCCAGCGACATCGGCAGGAAGATGTCGAGCGCCGTGAGCGGTCCGACGTGGACGCAGACCGCGAGGATCAGGGTGGCGACGAGGCAGGTGGAGCAGCCCAGCAGCAGCATCCGCTGGACGCCGAACCGCGTGGCGAACCGGCCGCTGACGAAGTTCCCCATCATGTAGCCGACGGAGATCATCATGAAGTAGAGCCCGTAGACGTAGGGCTCGACCCCGATGATCGACATCGCGACGAAGGGCGCGGCGCCGAGGAAGGCGAAGAACTGGCAGGTGTTGAACATGCCGGTCGCCGTGTAGGCGACGAAGAGCGGGTTGCGCAGCAGCACCGCGTAGCCCGACGCCAGCGCCCCGGGGCTGATGGAGCGGGTGCGGTCGAAATGGGTCTCGGGAAGGCGGGCGGTCGCGAAGACGACGACCGCGATGCCCCCGCCCAGCATCGCCCAATAGGCGGCCCGCCAACCGAACCAGCTCTCCAGGAGCCCGCCGATCGTGGGCGCCAGCATGGGCGCCAGCGCCATCCCCATGGTGACGTAGCCCAGCACGCTGGCCGCCCTGTCGCGGCCCCACACGTCGCGCACGATCGCCCGGCTGAGGACCATGCCGGCGCAGCCGCCCAGCGCCTGCGCGACGCGTCCGGCGATCAGCAGGTCGATCGTGGGGGCGAGGAGGCAGGCGAGGCTGCCGACGACGTAGGTGGTCAGGCCGACGAGAAGGACGGGCCGCCGGCCGAACCGGTCCGACAGGGGGCCGAAGACCAGCTGGCCCGCCGCCACGCCCGCCAGATACCAGGTGAGGGTGAGCTGCGCCGTCCCGTAGTCCGTCCGGAACGCCTCGGCGAGGCCCGGAAGGGACGGGGCGATCACGTTGATGGCGAAGGGGCTCAGGGCCACCATCACCACGAGCAGCAGGATCGAGGGGCGGGCGCCCATCGGCAGGGTCTCCGACTGGCGCTCGGTGACGGCAAGGGTCATCGCCCGGTCCTGATGGCGGTCGGTCGACCACAATCTAACCTGTCGATGCCCGATCCCCACCCCCCCGCCCCGCATGTCTGGGTTGCCCGGACCCGTCCGGGCCCCGGTCAGGCGAAGGCGTAGGCGTCCATCGCCAGCACGCCGTGGCTGTTGCTGGCGTGGACGCGGCTGCGCGCGCCCCCCGGCGTGGCCGCCCCGAGGGCCGCGAACAGCGGCAGGAGGTGTTCCTCCGTCGGGTGGTTCTCCGCCCCGTGGGGCGCGCGGGCCCGATAGGCCAGGAGGTCGTCGCGCCGGTCCGCCCCGATCGCGTCGGCCATCCAGTCGGCGAAGCCGGTGACCCATGCCGGCGCCGGGCTGTCCGGCCCGTAGCCGCCGCGGAAGAATGCGTGGAGGTTGTGCGTCATGGCGCCCGACCCGACGATCAGCACGCCCTCGTCGCGGAGCGGCCGCAGGATCCCGCCGAGCCGCAGGTGCCACTCCGGACCGGCCTGCGTCTGCACCGAGACCTGGAGCACTGGCACGTCGTGCGCCGGATACAGGAGCATGAGCGGGACCCAGGCGCCGTGGTCGAGGCCGCGCGTGGGGTGGACGGTCACCGGCGCGCCCGCGTCGCGCATGAGGCCGGCGATCCGCTCCGCGAGGTCGGGTGCGCCGGCCGCCGGATAGCCGAGGCGATGGAGCGCGTCGGGGAAGCCAGCGAAATCGTGGATCGTCTCCGGCCGCGGGGCGGCGCTCACCGCCGGGCTGCGCGTCTCCCAGTGGGCGGAGACGACGACGATCGCCCTCGGCCGGCCCAGGGCCTCGCCGTAGCTCGCGAGGAAGCGCCGGGCGGGGCTGTCCTCGATCGCCAGCATCGGCGAGCCGTGGGAGATGAAGAGGGCGGGAAATCGGTCCATCGCGGGGTCCTCCACGGGACAGGACCCCGGCGGACAGGCCGCCGGGGTTGTGAGACGATGCTCTCCCCTCGCTGTCCTGATAATCCGGACAACGCGAACTGCATCGTTGCGAACCTTACAACGATCTCAGTCGCGGGCGACGGCGAGCGCGAGGATCAGGTCCGCCTCGAGGGTCGGGAGGTCGGCCCGGTTCCCGCGCAGCACGAAGCTGGGGTGGAAGGTCGCCACGACCGGCACGTCGGGCAGGAGCCGGTTCTCCAGCCGCCGCCCGCGTTCCCTGGTGATCCCCGACAGGCCGGTCAGCGCCCAGAGCGGCGTCCCGCCCAGTGCCACCACCACCCGCGGGCCGAAGGCGGCGAGCGTCGCGCGCAGGTGCTCGATCTCCCCGGCGTAGGCGGTCTTCACGTACTGGGCGTTGAACGGGCCCCACGCCTCGGCGACGGCGAAGCCCTCCTTCTTCGCCCGGGCGCGGGAGGCGAAGAAGTGCGCGACCTTGTTGTCGGGCGGGCGGAAGCGGAACGTGTTGCCCACGAGGCAGGCGCGGCGGTCGATGCCGGCGGTCCGCAGGGCCTCGTCCAGAAGCTGGCCCGCACGCCCGACGAAGGGGACCCCCATCCGCGCCTCGTCCGCACCGGGCGCCTCGCCGATCAGCGCGATCTTCGGGCCCGACGGGTCGGTGGGGCCCGCGTAGGGGACGAAGGGAAACCGCTCGTCGGCGGGCGTGGCCGTGGCGTCGAAGAGGTCACCGGTCATGGGGGGCGTCGTCCTGGATCCGTCGTCCCGCCGCGATCGCCGCGGCGAGGCCGACGAAGGCGGGCAGGGGGTGGGTCACCACGTGGGTGGGGATGGGGGCGAGGTAGGCGCTCATGCGTCCCTTGGCCTCGAACCGGGCACGGAAGGGCGAGCGGTCGAACCAGTCGCCGAGCCGCGGCACGATCCCGCCGGCCACGTAAACCCCGCCCTGCGCGCCGAGCGAGAGGGCCAGGTTGCCGGCGACCGTGCCGAGCATCGCGCAGAACATCGTCAGCGCCTCGACGCAGCGCGGGTCGGTCCCGGCCAGCGCCGCCTCGCTGATCGCCGCCGCGTCGAGGTCGGGGGTCTCGGCCCCGTCGACGGCGGCGAGTGCCCGGTGGAGGTTCGGGAGGCCCATGCCGGAGACGACGCGCTCCGCCGACACGTGGCCGAACCGGCGGCGCAGATCGCCCAGGACCGCGGCCTCGCGATCGTCGGCGGCCGCCATCGTGACGTGTCCGCCCTCGGTCGCGAGGGCGACCCAGCCGGCCCCTGCCGGCACCACGCCGCCGACGCCGAGGCC
>CANGXM010000198.1 GCA_947457845.1 Rhodospirillales bacterium
GACGGCCGGGCCACGGCCGTGGGCAGCCGGACGTCGGCGACCGACGCCGGCGGGGCGGGTCCGTTCTCGACCGCCATGCCCGGCGCGAGGGGGGCCTGCGCGATCGTCGCGGACGGGTTCACGGCGGCGATGGCGAGGTCGCGTGCCGCCCCGTCCGACCCGCCCCAGCCGGCCACCAGTTCCTGCAACCGCTGCGGCAGCGGCCCGGTCAGGTCGGCGACGGACCGGTCGGTCGCGGAGAGATAGTACCAGCCGCCGTAACCCAACGCGGCGAGCAGCAGCGCGATCAGGACGATGGCCCCCGTCGGCACGCCGCCCTCGGGGATGGGCTTGGGCGGGTTGTAGGCGGGCTCCGGCGGATCGCCGTTGCCCGAGCGGTAGCGCCGGACGACCTCGTCGGGGTCGAGGCCGAGGAAGGTGGCATAGTTGCGCAGGAACCCGACGACGTAGGTGTGCCCGGGAAGCTGGTCGAACTGCCCGTCCTCGATCGCGGCGAGATGGACCCGGCGGATGCGCGTGGAGCCGACCACGTCGCGCAGTTCGAGGCCGAGTTCCCTGCGGCGGTCGCGCAGGAGCGTTCCGACGTCGGTCCGGACGGGGCCGTCGCCGTTCGCCGCCTCGCCCGGCGGCAGGGGGTCGCCCTCCATCCAAGGGCTCTTTCGCTTGCGATCGCGCCCGAACACCCGGTTTCCGCCCTCGCCCCGCCCGTGGACCTCAGACATGCATTACCTATGACGAACGTCCGATCCTACCACGGCAATCCATTCGCGGCATACGACCTTGGTCCGTCACCCTTACCAAAATCCCGTCGGACACCGCAACGCCCGACACCAACCCTCAGGTTGCGAAACCGTGATCGCGTGCGAACGCCCGCAATCCGCCGCGAAGGGAATGATCCACCCGATCGATGAGGGGTAGCAGATAATCGGCCACGGCCCGGCTGTCCAGTGACCGGATCATGGCCTTGACCGGACCGAGGGCCGCCGGCGACATCGAGATCCGCCGCACGCCGATGGCGACGAGCGCCATCGCGTCCACCGGGCGCCCGGCCATCTCGCCGCAGACGCACAGCGGGACGCCCCGTCCGTCGCAGCGCAGCACGAGTTCGCGCAGGAGCCGAAGCATGCCGGGCGAAAGCGGATCGTAGCGCGCCGCCGTGACCGCGTTGCCGCGGTCGATGGCGAACAGGTACTGCGCGAGGTCGTTCGACCCGACCGAGACGAAGTCCACGCGCGACAGCAGCGCGTCGATCTGGAACCAGAGCGACGGCACCTCGAACATGACGCCGACCCGCAGGTCGGCAGGCAGCGGCTGGCCGGCCCGCGCGGCCCGCGTCACCTCCATGTCGAGGATCCTGCGGGCGGCATCGAACTCCGCCACCTCGGCGACCATCGGGAACATGACGCTCAGGCCCCGGCCGGCCGCGGCCCGGATCATCGCCCGGAGCTGCCGGCGCAGGACCGCCGGCCGGTCGAGCCCGATGCGGATGGCCCGCCAGCCGAGCGCCGGGTTCTCCTCGGCCGGAAGGGCGAGGTAGGGCAGCTTCTTGTCCGCCCCGACGTCGAGGGTGCGGAACACGACCGGCCGGTCCCCCGCCACGTCGAGGACGCGGCCGTAGTGTTCGGCCTGCTGGTCCACGTCCGGGAAGGCCGGCCGCATCATGAAGCTGATCTCGGTCCGGTAGAGGCCGATGCCGTCCGCCCCCGTCCCGTCGAGGTGCGGCAGGTCCATCAGAAGGCCGCAGTTCAGGTCAAGCGCGACCCGCACCCCGTCCCGCGTCACCGCCGGCTGGTCGCGCAGGCCGGCGAAGGTGCGTTCCCGCGCCTCGCGCGCCCGCATCGAGGTCTCGAACGCCTGGAGCACATCCTCACCCGGCCTTACCAGGAGGGTGCCGTTGTCGCCGTCCACGATCAGCTGGTCGAGCGGGTCGACCCGGGCCATCAGCTCCGGCACCTGCCCGACGACGGGGATGCCCAGCGCCCGGGCGACGATCGCCACGTGGCTGGACGACGACCCCTCCTCCAGCGCCAGCGCCCGGAGCCGTCCGCGGTCGTAATCGAGCAGTTCCGCCGGGCCCAGCGTCCGGGCGATGAGGATCACGTCGTCCGGCAACGTGGCGGTCGCGGCGTCCGACGCCTTTCCCGCGAGATGCTGGAGGAGGCGGTTGGTCAGGTCGTCGAGGTCGTGCAGCCGCTCGCGCAGATAGGGGTCGGCCGCCTGGGCGAGGCGGGCGCGGGTCTCGTTCTGCACGCGCAGGACGGCCGCCTCGGCCGTCAGGCCGCTGCGCACGGCCTCCCGCAGCCGTCCCATCCAGCCGCGGTCGGCGGCGAACATGCGGTACGTCTCGAGCACGTCCTGGTGCTCGCCATGGCCGGCGGCCGAGCCGCGCTCGATCAGCTCGTCGATCGAGACGCGCATGGTCGCGACGGCCTCCTCCAGGCGCTCCAGCTCGCGCTCGGGGTCGTCGGCGACGGTCTGCCGGATCGTGGGCGTCGGACGGTGCAGCACGGCGAAGCCGCGCGCGACGCCGTCGTTGACGGCGACGCCGACGAGGCGGGAGGGCAGGAGCGCCTCGTCCGCGCCGTGGCCGATCTCCTGCGTGGCGACGAGTTCGCCGGCGGCGACCAGTTCCGCCACCACCATGGCGATGGTCTGGAGGGCCTCGACCTCCTCCTCCACGTAGTCGCGCCGGTCCATGTGCTGGATGACCAGCACGCCCCGCACCTTGCCACCGCGCATGATCGGCACGCCGGCCAGCGACTGGTAGGGATCCTCGCCCGTCTCCGGGCGATAGGCGAAGTTCGGGTGGCTCGGCGCGTTCGCCAGCGCCACCGGCCGGGCGTGGGCGGCGATGTCGCCCACGAGGCCCTCGCCCACCCGCAGGCGGGTGTTGTGCACCGCCTCCGGGTTGAGGCCCTTGGTGGCGAACAGTTCCAGCACCTCGCCCGCGCGCAGCACGTAGCAGGAGCAGACCTCCGCCCCCATCTCGGCCGCGATCAGCTGGACGATCTTGTCGAGCTTGCGCTGGGCGGAGCCGGAGCCCGCCATGACGTCGCGCAGGCTGGCGAGCAGGCGGCGCAGCGTGTCGACGGCGCCGTCCCGCCGCCGCTCCGTCGCCGTCCGCGGGGCGATCCGCCCCGGGCCCTTCATTCCCGGGGCGTCCGTCATCTCAGTCCGCCGCCCCCGGGAGCGCATGGTGGAGATCGTCGCGCCTCTTGAGCGCGATCGCCGCCTGGGTGGCCAGTTCGGCGAGGATCTCCGCCACCGGCTGCACGCGCGTCACCATGCCGACCGACTGGCCCGCCATCAGCGACCCGGTCTCGATGTCGCCCTCCACGACCGCGCGGCGGAGAGCACCCGCCCAATAGTGCTCGATCTCGAGCTGCGCCTCCTTCTGCCCGATCTCGCCCCGGCCGAACCGGTCGATCACCTCGCGCTGGAAGACGGCGAAGCGGCGCGTCCCCTCGTTGGCGATGGCACGGACCGGGATGACCGGAAAGCGCTGGTCGATCTGGAGCGAGGGGACCGCGTCGCGGGCCTCCGCCCGGATGAAGGCCTGCTTGAAGCGCGGGTGGGCGATGCATTCGGTCGCGCAGACGAAGCGGGTGCCGAGCTGCACGCCCGCCGCCCCCATCTCCAGGAAGGCGAGGATGGCCTCGCCCCGGCCGATGCCGCCGGCGACGAAGACGGGCACCTCGGTCACCACGGGCAGGATCTCCTGCGCCAGCACCGACGTCGCGACCGGCCCGATGTGCCCGCCCGCCTCCATGCCCTCGACCACGATCGCGTCCACGCCCATGCGCACCAGCTTGCGCGCGATCACCAGCGCCGGGGCGAAGGCGACGACCCGCGCACCCGTGTCCTTGACCCGGCGGACCGCGGCCGACGGCGGCAGGCCGCCGGCCAGTACCACCGTCCTGACCCCCATCTCGCCGCACACGTCGATGTGGCGGTCGAGGTCCGGGTGCATGGTGATCAGGTTGACGCCGAACGGGCGTGCCGTGAGCGCGCGGGTTTGCGCGATCTCCTCGGCCAGCCGGTCGGGCGACAAGGAGCCGCAGGCGATGACGCCGAAGCCGCCGCCGTTGGAGATCGCGGCGACGAGATTGCGCTCCGACACCCAGGTCATCGCCCCGCCCATGATCGCGACCTCGGTGCCCAGGAACGCGCGTCCGCGGTCCCACAGACGGTCGAGGTGGCGACGGGCGGCGGCGACGTCCGGCGTCATGTCCTGTCCAGGCCGTAGGCCGTGTGGAGCGCCCGCAGCGCCAGCTCGGTGTACTTTTCGGCGATCAGGACGCTGACCTTGATCTCGGAGGTGGTGATCACCTGGATGTTGATCCCCTCGTCGGCAAGCGTCTTGAACATGGTCTGGGCGACGCCGGTGTGGCTGCGCATGCCGACGCCGATGATCGAGATCTTGACCACGGTCGGGTCGGAGGCGAGGCGGTCGAAGCCGATGTCGTCCTTCGACGTCTCCAGAACCGCGTTCGTGCGGTCGAGGTCGGCCCGGCCCACGGTGAAGGTCAGGTCGGTCGTCCGCCCGTCCTCGGACACGTTCTGGACGATCATGTCCACGTTGATCGCCGCCGCGGCCAGCGGGCCGAAGATGCGCGCGGCCACGCCCGGCCGGTCCGCGACCTTGCGCAGGGTGATCTTCGCCTCGTCGCGGCTGTAGGCGATGCCGCTCACCACTTCCTGTTCCACGATCTCGTCCTCGCTGACCACAAGGGTTCCGGGCAGGTCGCTGCCGGGCGCCGCCTCGAAGCTGGAGAGCACCTGCACGCGCACGCCATGGTTCATGGCGAGTTCGACCGACCGGGTCTGCAGGACCTTGGCGCCGAGCGACGCCATCTCCAGCATCTCCTCGTAGGTCACCCGGTTCATCTTGCGCGCGGCGGGCACGATCCGGGGGTCGGTGGTGTAGACGCCGTCGACGTCGGTGTAGATGTCGCAGCGGTCGGCCTTCAGCGCCGCCGCCAGCGCCACCGCCGAGGTGTCGGACCCGCCGCGGCCGAGGGTGGTGATCCGCCCGCCGTCGGTGACGCCCTGGAACCCGGGGACGACCGGCACCACGCCCCCGGCCATGGCGGCGAGGAGCGCGTCGGTCCCGACGTCGGCGATGCGGGCCTTGCCGAAGGTGTCGTCGCTGCGGATCGGCACCTGCCAGCCCTGCCAGCTGCGTGACCGGATCCCGATCGACTGGAGCGCCATCGCGAGGAGGCCGCTCGTCACCTGTTCGCCCGACGCGACCACCACGTCGTACTCGGCCGCATCGTGCAGAGGGTCGATCGCGTTGCAGTACTTGACGAGCTGGTTCGTCACGCCCGACATCGCGGAAACGACCACGGCCACCTGATGGCCGGCCTGCACCTCGGCCTCGACCTTGCGGGCGACGTTCTTGATGCGGTCGACGTCGCCGACCGAGGTACCGCCGAACTTGAGGACCAGACGCGACATCACACGGGCTCTTGAGGAGAGAGGCACCCCTTCCATACTCTCTGCCGCGGTGCCGAAGCAAGGCGGCCCGGCACCCCCCTTTCGTCGGCGTGCGCCGATGACGAACCCCTTGGTCGGCGTGCGCCGATGACGAACCCCTTGGTCGGCGTGCGCCGACGACGAACCCCTTGGTCGGCGTGCGCCGACGACAAACCCCTTGGTCGGCGTGCGCCGACGACAAACCCCTTGGTCGGCGTGCGCCGACGACAAACCCCTTGGTCGGCGTGCGCCGACGGCGGAACCCTCACCATGACCCCCACCACCACCGTCGACCCCGCCGAGGTCGAGCGCTTCGCCCGCATCGCCGCCGGATGGTGGGACCCGAAGGGCGAGTTCCGCCCGCTGCACAAGCTGAACCCGCTGCGCCTCGCGTGGTTGCGCGACACGATATGCGCGCGGACCGGGCGCGACCCGAACGCGCCGCGCCCGCTCGACGGGCTCGCGATCCTCGACGTCGGCTGCGGCGGGGGGCTCGTGTCGGAGCCGCTGGCCCGCATGGGCGCCGTGGTGACCGGGCTAGACGCCGAGGCGGAGACGATCCGCATCGCCGCCGCTCACGCCGCCGCCGAGGGGGTGGGCGTGGACTACCGCGCCGGCCGGATCGAGGACCTGCCCGAGCGGCGGTACGACGCGGTCGTCGCGATGGAGGTGGTGGAGCACGTGGCCGACCTCGACCTGTTCGTCGCCCACTGCGCCGCCCGTCTCGCCCCCGGCGGGACGTTCCTGTTCTCCACCCTCAACCGCACGCCCAAGTCGCTCGCGCTCGGCATCGTCGCGGCGGAATGGATCCTGCGCTGGGTCCCGCGGGGAACGCACGACTGGCGCAAGTTCCGCCGCCCGTCGGAGATGGCGGCGTCGCTGCGTCGCGCGGGCCTGAGGATCGGGGGGACGACGGGCGTCGTCTACGACCCCTTCGCCGACCGCTTCCGCCTCTCGGCCCGCGACATGGACGTGAACTGGATGGGGTGGGCGTCGGGGTGAGGGGCCGAGGCCCGACCCTCACCCTCTCTCGCCCGGGCGCATTCCCGGGATCCGGTCGGCCGGACGGAGCGGCCGGGACGGGCCGTCAATTCGTCGGCGGCAGCCACGGGATGCGGGCGAACTCGATGCCCTCGTCCCGCAGGGCCTCGGCCTCGGTGTCTGACGCCTCGCCATAGATCGCCTTGGTCTCGGTCTCGCCGTAGTGGATCTTGCGCGCCTCCTCGGCGAAGGACGGGCCGACGTACTCGGCGTTGGCCTCGATCTCCCTGCGCATCTCCTGCAGCTTCTCGACCACCATCGCCTTCGCCGCGCGGACCTCCTCGGGCGAGGGGCCGCCCTTGGCGATGCGCGGGGCCATGAGGGCCTTGGACACGTCGGTCGAGCCGCAGACCGGGCACGCGACCTCGTGCCCCGCCACCTGCGCGCCATAGGTCGCCCCGTCGCGGAACCAGCCTTCGAAACCGTGGCCGTCCGCGCACCTGAGTTCGAACTTGATCATGCCTCGCGTCCACTCGACGAACGCCCTAGAAGGTGGTGAACCGGCCCCCCGGGGCAAGACGAAACATGGCACTCCCATGACGCAAGGGCTCACCGGAACGCCGCACCTCGGCCCGTCCCCCCCATCGCCCTGGGTCGAACGGTTCGCGCCCCTCGTCCGCCCGGGCGGGCCGGTGCTCGACCTCGCCTGCGGCGGGGGGCGCCATTCGCGCCTGTTCGCCGCGCACGGGCACCCGGTGACGGCGGTCGACCTCGACGTCCGCGGGGTCGAGGATCTGCGCGGGACGGTCGAGATCGTGCCGGCCGACCTGGAGAACGGGCGGCCCTGGCCCCTGGGCGACCGACGCTTCGCCGGCATCGTGGTGACCAACTACCTGCACCGGCCGCTGTTCCCGGCGCTTCTGGACGCGCTGGAGCCGGGCGGGGTCCTGCTCTACGAGACGTTCATGCGGGGCAACGCCCGGTTCGGGCGCCCGTCGGCGGCGGCGTTCCTGCTGGGCAGCGGGGAACTGCTGGAGCGGACCGCGGGGCGGCTCCAGATCGTCGCGTTCGAGCAGGGCGAGGTGTCCTCGCCCAAGGCCGCGGTCGTGCAGCGGATCTGCGCCGTCGCCGACCTGTCGCCGGGCCACGGTCTCGACGGCGACCCGGAACCGCGGCCCCTGCCGACCGCGTGAGGGCGCCTCAGCGCCCCACGCCCAGCATCTCGTCCAGCTTTCCGGTCTCGTCGAGGGCGTGGATGTCGTCGCAGCCGCCGACGTGCACGCCGTCGATGAAGATCTGCGGGACCGAGGTCCGGCCCCCCGCCTTCTCCCGCATCTCGGTCCGGCGGCGCGGCGCGGCGTCGACGTCGACGTCCTCGTAGGCGACGCCCTTGCCGGACAGGAGCTTCTTCGCCCGGGCGCAGTAGCCGCACCAGGCGCTGGAATAGATGAGGACGTGGGCCATGGCCGTTTCCGTGTCGTGTCGCGCAGCCGATCACAACAGAGTGGGATCGGCGACGGCACGGTTCCACCCGCCGCGCACCACCCGGGCGAGGGCCAGCACGTCGACCGACGCGGCCCCCGCCGACAGCAGCGCGCGGGCGCACGCCGTGACCGTGGCCCCCGTCGTCAGCACGTCGTCGACCAGCACGATCCGCCGGCCGCGCACCTGC
>CANGXM010000199.1 GCA_947457845.1 Rhodospirillales bacterium
CGAGGCATTGGCGACGGCGGTGACGGCGGCGGGGATCACCTGCGGCCGTCGGGGCGCCGACCCGCCGGACGCGGCGGCCCTGGCGGCGGCCCTGGCCGCTCAGTAGGCCTCGGCGCCGAACCGCGCGATCGCGGCCCGGTATTCGGCCTCCAGCCGATCGACGAGTTCCCCCGTGGCCGGGACGTCCGTGATGCCGCCCACGCCGTGGCCGGCCGACCAGATGTCCCGCCAGGCCTTCGCCTCGCGCTCGTCGCCGAAGTCCATCTTCGGCTTTTCCGCGGGCATGCGCTCGGGGTCGAGGCCGGCGCGGACGAGGCTCTCGCGCAGGAAGTTGCCGTGCACGCCCGAGACGGCCGGCGTGTACACCACGTCAGCGGCCGACGCGTCGAGGATCATCCGCTTGTAGGCCTCGTCGGCCGCACTCTCCCGCGTGGCGATGAAGCGGGTGCCCATGTAGGCGAGATCGGCGCCCATCATCTGCGCCGCCGCGACGCCGCGCCCGTCGGAAATCGATCCGGCGAGGCAGAGCGTCCCGGGGAAGAAGCGACGGATCTCGTCGACCAGCGCGAAGGGGCTGGTCGTTCCCGCATGGCCGCCCGCCCCGGCCGCGACGAGGATCAGGCCATCGACGCCCGCGTCCATCGCCTTCTTCGCGTGGCGGGCGTTGATCACGTCGTGGAACACCCGCCCGCCGTAGGCGTGGACCTTGGCGACCAGTTCCGGCACCGCGCCCAGCGACGTGATGATCAGCGGCACGCGATGCTTCGCGCAGACTTCGAGGTCGGCCTCCAGCCGGGCGTTCGACCGGTGGACGATCAGGTTGACGCCATAGGGCGCGACCTTGCGGTCCGGCGTCGTCTGGCGCATCAGCCGGATGCCGGCGTCGATGCGGACCAGCCAGTCCTCGAACCCCTCGCTCGTCCGCTGGTTCAGCGCGGGAACGGTGCCCAGCACGCCGGCGCGGCAGGACGCCAGGACCAGATCCGGCCCCGAGACGAGGAACATGGGCGACGCGATCACCGGAAGGCGGAGGTGGTCGCGCAGATCCTGCGGCAGCATGGGCATGTCTCCCCGAACGGGCGGCCGGCCGACGATGCACGCCGCCCGGAACGACGTCCAGACGTTCGCGCCTGGACAGGTCACGGCGCCGACGGGTCTAAAGGATTGACCCACCCGCACCCTGACGTGATATTCCGCCGAATGCCAACGGTGCATGGAAGACGAGCCCCACGATGACCACGACGCCCACCAACGACGATTTCGCGCTCATCCAGGTCATGGCGGGCGTCCATACCAGCTTCGCCGCCGACAAACTGGCCGACGCCGTGCGGCAGTCCCACGACGTGGGCATCCAGGAGCAGACCGTCGCCGCGGTGCAGATGACGATGGCGCTGCGCAGCTTCATCAAGGTTTTCGGCCGGAACGAGACGCTGAAGATGCTGTCGCGCGTGTCCCAGCCGATCGACGACGGACTTTTCGACTGATCCGGACCGGCGGCGGGTTTGCCGGACGGCGTCCACGCACCACCTCAATCGGGTAATCGGCGTCCGCAGGGCGCCGGCCCGTCCCGAGACGAGTCCGTGCAGATGCCCCGCGACCTTGCCCCCCCGATCCCGCCGACGGACACCTTGACCCGTCGTCCCGTCGACCATCCCACGTTCGCGTCCGACAAGGTCGGCGTGCTCCTGTTGAATCTGGGCACCCCGGACGGCACGTCGTACTGGCCGATGCGCCGGTACCTCAAGGAATTCCTGAGCGACCGACGGGTGATCGAGGCCAACCCGGTCGTCTGGTCGCTGATCCTCAACCTGATCATCCTGACGACCCGCCCCCGTCGGAGCGGCCGGCTGTACGAGGCGATCTGGAACCGGGAGCGCGACGAGAGCCCCCTGCGGACGATCAGCCGCGATCAGGCGGAGGGGATCGCCCGGATCCTGGGCGACGAGCTGGGCGACAAGGTCGTCCTCGACTGGGGAATGCGCTACGGCAACCCGTCGACCGAGTCGCGGATCAAGGCGCTGGCCGACGCCGGCTGCCGACGCATCCTGCTGTTCCCGCTCTACCCCCAGTACAGCGCGACGACAACCGCGACGGCCTGCGATGCCGCCTTCCGCGCGCTGATGAAGATGCGCTGGCAGCCCGCCGTGCGGGTGGTGCCGCAATACTACGACGATTCCACCTACATCGACGCCCTCGCGCGCTCGATCGAGAGGCACCTGGCCGGGCTCGGCTGGGATCCCGAGGTCGTCGTGACGTCGTATCACGGGCTTCCGAAGGAATATCTTCTGAAGGGCGACCCGTATCACTGCTTCTGCGCGAAGACGACCCGGCTGCTGAAGGAGCGGCTCGGCTGGACCGACCGCCGCCTCGTCGTCACGTTCCAGTCGCGGTTCGGGCCGGACGAGTGGCTGAAGCCGTACACGGACGAGACGGTCGAAGGCCTCGCGAAGTCGGGCATCAAGCGGCTGGCGGTCGTGGCGCCCGGCTTCTCGGCCGATTGTCTGGAGACGCTGGAGGAACTCGACGGCGAGATCCGGGAAGCCTTCCTGCACAACGGCGGCGAGCACTTCACCTACATCCCCTGCCTGAACGCCGAGCCCGATCACCTCGCGCTGCTGGCCGGGATCGTGCGCCGCGAACTGGGCGGCTGGATCTGACCCGGCGCCCTGCGCACGGATCGCATCGCTGGAGGGACGTCTCGGAAGGTTGCCGGTACGATGCCCCAACTTCGCCACCAAGCATGGCGTAAGGTTCCCGGGTCGGGTCACCCTCGGACCGGCGGCGGGCGGAACGCCGGACGGGAAGCGATCCGGTGGACGGCATCGTCGGCGAAGGCGACCGACCCCATGTCTTGGCGAGGAGCCGGGACGGGAGGACCGCGACGACGGGCGGTGCGAGCGTCCCGTTCGGGATTTCAGCCGAGGCGAAGAACCTTCGGGGGTCCGGTTCCTGTTTACACGATGGGGCGGGGCTGCGGCGCGCGGACCCGGTCGGACGCCCGTCCCTGATCCGGAATGCGACGCGCGGAACGGGTGGAGGCACGGATGGCCCAGAGCAGCCTTGCTGATCTCTACAGGCAACGGTTCGAAGGACGCCGCGAGACGGAGATGTCGCTCGCGGCGTACCTCGACGGCTGCCGCGAGGATCCGACGATGTACGCCCCGGCGGCCGAGCGCATGCTCGCGGTCATCGGGGAGGCGCAGACCATCGACACGGCGAAGGATCCGCGGCTCGGCCGCGTGTTCATGAACCGGACGATCAAGGTCTACCCCGCCTTCCACGACTTCTTCGGCATGGAGGAGACGATCGAGCGGATCGTCGGCTTCTTCCGCCATGCCGCGCAGGGGCTCGAGGAACGCAAGCAGATCCTCTACCTCCTCGGGCCCGTCGGCGGCGGCAAATCCTCGCTGGCCGAGCGGCTGAAGACCCTGATGGAGCGACAGCCCGTCTATGTGCTCAAGGCCGGCAAGGAGGTCAGCCCCGTGTTCGAGAGCCCGCTCGGGCTGTTCGATCCGGACGAGATGGGCGCGGTGCTGGAGAGGGAATACCGCATCCCCCGCCGCGCGCTGACCGGCCTGATGAGCCCCTGGGCGGCGAAACGGCTCGACGAGTTCCGCGGCGACATCAACCGCTTCACCGTCTGCAAGGTCTATCCGTCGAAGCTGCGGCAGATCGGCGTGGCGAAGGTGGAGCCCGGCGACGAGAACAATCAGGACATCTCCTCCCTCGTCGGCAAGGTGGACATCCGCAAGCTCGAGGCCTACAGCCAGAACGATCCCGACGCCTACAGCTACTCCGGCGGCCTGAACCGCGCGAACCAGGGCATCCTCGAATTCGTCGAGATGTTCAAGGCGCCGATCAAGATGCTGCACCCGCTGCTCACGGCGACGCAGGAAGGCAACTACAACGGCACAGAGAACATCGGCGCGATCCCGTTCCAGGGCCTGATCCTCGCGCACTCCAACGAGGCCGAGTGGCAGACGTTCAAGAACAATAAGAACAACGAAGCCTTCATCGACCGCATCAACGTCATCAAGGTCCCCTATTGTCTGCGGATGACGGAGGAGGTGCAGGTCTACCGCAAGCTCCTGTCGACCTCCGAACTGTCGGGCACGCCCTGCGCACCGGGGACGCTGGAGATGCTGGCCCGGTTCTGCGTGCTGTCGCGTCTGCGCGAGCACGAGAACTCCAACCTCTACTCTAAGATGCGGGTCTACGACGGCGAGAGCCTGAAGGAGACCGACACCAAGGCGAAGTCGGTGCAGGAGTATCGCGACGCCGCCGGCGTGGACGAGGGGATGGACGGGATCTCCACCCGCTTCGCCTTCAAGATCCTCAGCCAGACGTTCAATTACGACGTGACCGAGATCGCGGCCGATCCCGTCCACCTGATGTACGTCCTGGAACAGTCGGTCAAGCGGGAGCAGTTCCCGGGCGAGGTCGAGAGCCGCTACCTCAACTTCATCAAGGCCTTCCTCGCGCCGAAGTACGCCGAGCTGATCGGCAACGAAATCCAGAAGGCCTACCTCGAGAGCTACAGCGACTACGGGCAGAACCTGTTCGAACGCTACGTCGTCTATGCCGACGCCTGGATCGAGGACCAGGACTTCAAGGATCCCGACACCGGCCAGCTGATGAACCGGGAACTGCTGAACCAGGAACTGTCGAAGATCGAGAAGCCGGCCGGAATCGCGAACCCCAAGGACTTCCGCAACGAGGTGGTGAAGTTCACCCTCCGCGCGAAGGCGAACAACAACGGCGTCAACCCGCCCTGGACGTCCTACGAGAAGATCCGCGAGGTGATCGAGAAGCGGATGTTCAGCCAGGTCGAGGATCTGCTGCCCGTCATCAGCTTCGGCTCGAAGCGCGACAGCGAGACCGAGAAGAAGCACAACGATTTCGTCGAGCGGATGCTGTCGCGCGGCTACACCGAGCGGCAGGTCCGCCGCCTCGTGGAATGGTACATGCGGGTCAACAAAGCGGGCTGAGCCCGTGGCGGGTCAACAAAGCGGGCTGAGCCCGCGGCGGGTCAACAAAGCGGGCTGAGCCCGTGGCGGGTCAACAAAGCGGGCTGAGCCCGCGGCGGGTCAACAAAGCGGGCTGAGCCCGCGGCGGGTCAACAAGGCGGGCTGAGCCCGCGGCCCGCCGCCGGCGGACGTCGACGGCGGGCCCTGGAACCGGAGACCGAATGAACGTCGTCGACCGCCGCCGCAACCCGCAGGGAAAGAGCATGGCGAACCGCCAGCGCTTCCTGCGCCGTGCGAAGGATCAGGTCCGTCAGGCCGTGTCGGAGGCCGTGTCCCGCCGCAAGGTGTCCGACATCAATTCGAGCGACGAGAAGGTGACGGTCCGCGCCAAGGGCGTGGGCGAGCCCTCGTTCGCACTGGGTCGCGACGGCGATCGCGAATATGTCCTTCCGGGGAACAAGAAGTACGCGTCCGGCGACCACATCCCCCGCCCCGAGGACGGCGACGGCAGCGGAGGCGGCTCGCAGGCGAGCGACCAGGGCGGTGGCGAGGACGAGTTCCTGTTCACCCTCACCCGCGAGGAGTTCCTCCAGGTCTTCTTCGACGACCTCGAACTCCCCGACCTCGTGCGCAAGACGCTGGCCGAGACGAAGTCGAGCCAGCCGGCGCGCGCCGGCTATTCGGTTTCGGGGACGCCGTCCAGCCTCAACGTCGTCCGCACGATGCGCAACAGCCTCGCCCGCCGCATCGCCCTCGACCGGCCGCGCCGGGACGAGGTGGAGCGGCTCCGCGCGGAACTGGAGGCGGCGAAGGAGGCGGGCGATCCCGACCGCATCGCCGAGGTCCGCGAGCGGCTGGAGGCGGCGGCGCGCAAGTCCCGCGCGGTCCCCTTCATCGATCCCGTGGACGTCCGCTACAACCGGTTCGAGCGGGTGCCGAAGCCCCAGACGCGGGCGGTGATGTTCTGCCTGATGGACGTCTCGGGCTCGATGTCCGAATTCCGCAAAGATCTCGCCAAGCGATTCTTCATGCTCCTCCACCTGTTCCTGGAGACCCGCTACGAGCACGTGGCCGTCGTGTTCATCCGCCACACCGAGGTGGCGCAGGAGGTGGACGAGGACACGTTCTTCCGCTCGCGCGAGACCGGCGGCACCGTCGTCTCGACCGCGCTGGAGGAGATGCTGACCGTCCAGAAGGCGCGGTTCCCAACCTCGGACTGGAACCTCTACGTCGCCCAGGCGTCGGACGGGGACAATTTCGGCAACGACAGCGAGTACTGCGTCTCGCTGCTCGAGACCCGGATCCTGCCGATCGTGCAGCACTACGCCTACATCGAGGTGCGCGAGGGCGGCGAGGGACTGCGGGCGTCCTTCGACAGCGACCTTTGGCGCCACTACGGCGCGGTGGCGGAACGGCAGAAGAACTTCGCCGCGCGCAAGGTCACGGCACCGACCGAGATCTTCGGCGTGTTCCGTGACCTGTTCTCCAAATCGAACGCCCGCGCGGGCGCCTGAAGGGGGACCGAACATGCCGCTTCTCTATGAAGGTGCGGACTGGGACTTCGGGACGCTCAAGCGCGTCTACGACGCGATGGGCGAGATCGCGCTCGGCGAACTCGGCCTCGACATCTATCCCAACCAGATCGAGGTCATCACGGCCGAGCAGATGCTCGACGCCTACGCGTCGAACGGCCTGCCGCTGATGTATCGGCACTGGTCCTATGGCAAGCACTTCGCCCAGAACGAGGCCCTCTACCGCAAGGGCTATCAGGGCCTCGCCTACGAGATCGTGATCAACAGCGACCCCTGCATCTCCTACATCATGGAAGAGAATACCATGACGATGCAGACGCTGGTCATTGCGCACGCTTGCTATGGCCATAACCACTTCTTCAAGAACAACCACATGTTCAAGGAGTGGACGGACGCCGAGGGACTCCTCGACTATCTGGGTTTCGCGCGCGATTACGTCTCGAAGTGCGAGGAACGGTACGGCCTGGACGCTGTGGAGCGCATCCTCGACGCCGGCCACGCGCTGTCCGCCCAGGGCGTGAACCGCTACGCCCGCCGCCCCAAGCCGAGCCTCGCCGAAGAACGGCGGCGTCAGGACGCGCGCCTTCAGCACGAGCAGGAGAGCTTCAATCCCCTGTGGTCGACCGTGCCGACGGGACGCAAGGGAACCAAGGGGGCCAAGGCGGCGGAGGAGGAGGCCATCCGGGCCCGCCTCAACCTCCCGGAGGAGAACCTTCTCTACTTCCTCGAGAAGAACGCGCCCAAGCTGCGCGATTGGGAACGGGAGATTCTACGCATCATCCGCCTGATCTCCCAGTATTTTTATCCAATGAAGCAGACGAAGCTGATGAACGAGGGTTGTGCCACCTTCGTGCATTACGAGATCATGACCCGGTTGCACGAGCGCAGCATGATTTCTGATGGTCACTTCCTCGAATTCCTGCATTCGCATACGAACGTGATCTATCAGCCGGGCTACGACAGCCGCCATTACTCGGGCATCAACCCCTACGCGCTCGGCTACGCCATGATGGCCGACATCAAGCGCGTCTGCACGGAACCCACCGACGAGGACAGGGCCTGGCTGCCGGAGATCGCCGGGAACGGCGATCCGTACGGGACGCTGCGGACCGCATGGGCGGAATTCCGGGACGAATCCTTCATCCTCCAGTATCTCACGCCGAAGGTGATCCGGGACTTCCGCCTCTTCGCCGTGTCCGACGAGCGCGTGGAGCCGGAACTGGCGGTCAGCGCCATCCACGACGACGAGGGCTATCGCCGCATCCGCCGATCGCTGGCGCGGCACTATGAACTGGCGCGGCGGGAGCCCGACATCCAGGTGAGCGACGCCGACCTGCTGGGCGACCGGCGCCTCATCCTCACCCACACGGTCCACGACGGCATCACGCTGAACCGCTCGACCGCGGAAAAGGTGCTCGGCCATGTTCGCGACCTCTGGGGCTTTCCGGTCCGTCTGACCGAGGTGGACGCGCGCACCGGCACGCCGCTCGGCATCATCGAGGCCCGGGCGGCATGACGGGGCGTCCGCTCGTCTGCGTCATCGACCCCATCGCGCCCGAGGCGACGGACTGGCTCGCCGAGCGTGCCGACGTCGCCGGCCCCGACGACCCGCGCACG
>CANGXM010000200.1 GCA_947457845.1 Rhodospirillales bacterium
GACGAGGAGCGCGGCCAGCGCGATAAGCACCAGCCGCCGGCGCGCCGAGCGGCGACGGCGGCGGCGCCGTCCGGGGGGGCCGGCGAACAGAAAGGGCGCATGGGCGGCCACGGCGGCATCCTCCGATCCGTCAGCGAAGCCGACATGGCAACGGAGTGCGCGCCGAACGGCAACGGCGCGGCCGGGGTCCCCCGGTCGGGGTCCCCCGATGCGGTCCGGTTCGGCGCAGGCTCACCGCGCGACGTCGATCACCACGCGCCCGCGTACCTGACCCGCCACGATCTCGTGGGCGAGGCGGGGCACGTCGGTGAGGCCGGCGACGGTCGTCATGCGGGCCAGCAGCCCGCGGTCGAGATCACGGTCGAGCCGGTTCCACGCCGCGACCCGGCGCGGCATCGCCGCATAGACGCTGTCGATGCCGAGCAGCGCCACGCCGCGCAGGATGAAGGGAAAGACGCTGCCGGGAAGATCGTTGCCCCCCGCGAGGCCGCAGGCGGCGACGGCCCCGTTCGTCGTCGCCTGGGCCAGAACGGTCGCGAGCGTCTGGCCGCCCACCGAATCCACCGCCGCACCCCAGCGCTCCTTCTGGAGCGGCCCGCCCTTGCCGGCGAGCGTGGCGCGGTCGATCACCTCCGCGGCACCCAGCGCCCGGAGATAGTCCGCCTCCCCGGGCCGGCCGGTGGAGGCGACGACCCGGTAGCCGGCCTTGGCCAGCAGCGCGATCGCGACCGAGCCGACGCCGCCCGCCGCCCCGGTGACCAGCACGTCGCGGCCTTTGTCGATCCCGTGCCGTTCCAGCGCGTCGACCGCCAGCGCCGCGGTGTAGCCCGCGGTGCCGATCGCCATCGCCTGTTCGGGGGTGAAGCCGTCGGGCAGGCGCATCAGCCATTGGGACTTCAGGCACTGGTAGCGGCTGTAGCCGCCCCACTCGGTCTCCGACAGGCCCCAGCCGTTCACGACAACCCGGTCGCCGGGCTTCCAGTCGGGCGAGCGGCTGTCGACCACCGTGCCCGCAAGGTCGATGCCGCAGACCATCGGCAACCGGCGGGCGATGCGCCCCGCGCCGGAGACGCAGAGACCGTCCTTGTAGTTGAGGGTGGAGCAGGCGATCTCCACCAGCACGTCGTGGTCGGGCAGGTCGGCGAAGGTCAGCGTGGCGAGCCGCGCCACGACCTTCCCGTCCACCTCCTCCGCCACCATCGCCTCGAACGGCTCGGCCATCGGGACCTCCCGGTTCGGTTCTGATCATCGGAACCGGGCGATCAAGGCAGATCCCGACCCGGCGGGCAAGCCGGGTCGGGGGCGCGAGGCCTTCCGATCAGAACGGGATGATGCGGTCGCCGAGCGGGCCGGCGTCGGCGCGGGCCGTGTCGTCGATCTTCACCACCAGCGTCCGCTCGCCCTGGCTGAAGCGGTAGAGGCCGCCCTTGTCCAGCTTCACCCCGGCCTTCGCGAGGTCGACGACCCGGGCCGAGGCCGGGACGCTCACCGGCGCCTGGCCGTCGCGGTCCATGCGGACGATCTGCACCGCCGCCGGCTCCTTCATGCGGATGACCGGCGACACCGAGTGCACGGTGATCTCCGGCCGCGGCAGCATGCCCGGGATCGCCGGGGGCGCCACGCGGATGGCGGCGGCACCCGACTGCGACGCCTGCGCCGAGGCGAGGCGCAGGGCCGCCCGGTCGCACTTCATCGTCTGGGTCTCGACCTGCCCGTCGGTGACCGTCGACTGGGTCGGACCCACGACGACCGTCCCGCCCTTGATCGTCTCGCGCCGGCAGGAGCCGAGGTAGCTGAGGACCAGGGTGCGGCCGGCGCCCAGCGTGATCGTCTGTCCTGCGGACACGTAGTCCAGCGCCTCGACCCCCGCGACGCCCGCGCTCACGTCCTCGACCAGCGCCGCCGTCTGCTGCGCCATGGCCGGCGCCGCGGCGAAGCCCGCCAGCGCCATCGTCATCACCGCGATCTTCTTCATGTCGTCCTCCCAACTCCCGTCACTTGGCCCTGGGCCGCGATTCCCGCGGACGCCGGCTGCTCCCTCGCAGGATCGGGGGCCGTCGCCGGCCCTTTTGCGTCCGTCTGCAACCCAAGGATTGCGTGTAGGGAGTTAATAATATGCTACTTTTTCGCAACTCTCCAGAACGTTGCCCCTCTGGACCCTTCTTCCAGGTGCCGTCCCCGACCTATGCCATGGGGCGGGGACGAGCCCCGGGAGATCGGAGTCGCACCGCCTAGTGTTGTGCGACGGCGAGGAGCCCTGAGAGATCGAGGGCGTCCGCCACGGCGGCTGCGATGGCGTCCAGCGCCTCCTCCACACCGGCGTCGAAGGTCGCGGTCGCCCCGGCCCCGCCGGCCCATCTCAGCCACCGGTCGCGTTGCCGGTCGTCGGCCAGAAGGCCGTGGACATAGACGCCGCGCACCCGCCCGTCGGCCGACGCGGCCCCATCGGGGCGCCCGTCATCATGTCGCAGGGGCGCGCGGGCGCAGTCCGGCCCCGTCGTCCGGCCGAGGTGGATCTCATAGCCGCGGAACGGCTGCCCGTCGGCCACCGAGAGGCCCGACGCGGGACGCACCACCTTGTCCGCCGCCAGCACCGTCGCGACATCCAACAGGCCCAGCCCCTCGACCGACCCCGCCGGACCCTCCCGCCCGTCGGGATCGTCGATCCGCCGCCCCAGCATCTGATAGCCGCCGCACAGGCCCAGCACCCGCCCGCCGCGGCGCACGTGCGCCTTCAGGTCCACGTCCCACCCCTCCGCCCGGAAGGCGGCGAGGTCGGCGATCGTGGTCTTGCTGCCCGGCAGGATCACGAGGTCGGCCACCGGCAGCGGTTCGCCCGGCCGCACGATGCGGAGATCGACGCTGGGCTCGGCCCGCAGCGGGTCGAGGTCGTCGAAGTTGGCGATGCGGGGCAGCAGCGGCACGGCCACCACGAGGCCGCCCGCCGCCCGCCCGCCCGCCGCCCCCCCACCGGCCAGCGCCTGCGCGTCCTCGGCCGGAAGGCGCCACGCGTCCTTGAGGAAGGGGAGCACGCCGAAGGAGGGCCAGCCCGTTCGCCGTACGATCGCCGTCAGCCCGTCGTCGAACAGGCGCGGGTCGCCGCGGAACTTGTTGATGAGGAACCCCGCCACCATCGCCCGGTCCTGCGCGTCGAGGACGGCGTGGATGCCGACGAGGCTGGCGATGACGCCCCCGCGGTCGATGTCGCCCACCAGCACCACCGGAACCCCGGCCGCGCGGGCGAAGCCCATGTTGGCGATGTCGTTGGCGCGCAGGTTGATCTCCGCCGGGCTGCCCGCCCCCTCCACCACCACGAGGTCGCAGCCGGCCGCGAGCCGCTCGAAGCTCTCCATCACCTTCGGCAGGAGGAGGCGTTTCCTCGCCTGATAGTCGCGCGCGTCGGCGGTGTCCCACACCCGACCCTGCACCACGATCTGCGACCCGCGCTCGGACTGCGGCTTCAGCAGCACCGGGTTCATGTCGACCGTCGGCTCGACGAAGGCGGCGCGGGCCTGGAGCGCCTGCGCGCGGCCGATCTCGCCCCCGTCGGCGGTGGCGGCGGCGTTGTTCGACATGTTCTGCGGCTTGAAGGGCCGGACCGAAAGCCCCTGCCGCGCCCACGCCCGGCACAGGGCGGCGACCACGAGGGACTTGCCGACGTCCGAACCCGTCCCCTGCAGCATGATCGCCCGGGCGCGGCGCGCCATCAGAACTCGATCCCGCGCTGGGCCTTGATGCCGGCCTGGAAGGGATGCTTGACGAGCGTCATCTCGGTCACGAGGTCGGCCGCCTCGATCAGGTCCTTGGGCGCGTTACGGCCGGTGACCAGCACGTGCAGACCCTCGCGCCGGGCCGAGAGGCCGGCCAGCACCTCCTCGATCGGGAGGTAGCCGTAGCGGAGCACGATGTTCAGCTCGTCGAGGATCACGAGGCCGTAGCGCGGATCGGCCATCATCTGGCGGGAGACCTCCCACGCCGCCCGCGCCGCGGCCACGTCGCGGTCCCGGTCCTGCGTCTCCCAGGTGAAGCCCTCGCCCATGGTGCGCCGGTCGACGAGGTCGGCGAAGCGCTCCAGCGCCACCGTCTCGCCGGTCGACCAGGCCCCCTTCACGTACTGGACGACGCCGACCCGCATCCCGTGCCCGACCGCGCGCAGCAGGAGGCCGAAGGCCGCCGTGGACTTTCCCTTGCCGGGGCCGGTGTGGACCATCAGGAGGCCCTTCTCGTCGGTCCGCTCCGCGAGGCGCGCGTCCTGCAGCGCCTTGCGCTTGGCCATCTTGGCCCGGTGGCGGGCGGCGTCCTCGGCGTCGGTCATCCGCCGCGGCCCAGGTCGGCGAAGGACCGGCCCGTGCGGACGAGGTCGACCAGAAGCGCCGCGGGCTCCGACCCCGCCCCGCCGACCGCCGCCGCGGCCTCCACCTCGGCCAGCACGGCGGGCAGGCCGACCCGGTCGGCCTCGAACAGCGGCCCGCCGCGCCAGTTGGGGAAGCCGTAGCCGGCGACCAGCACCATGTCGACGTCCGACGCCCGCTGGGCGATCCCCTCCTCCAGGATCTTCGCCGCCTCGTTCGCGATCGCCGCGAGCGAGCGGCGGCGGATGTCGTCGGCCGAGACGTTCCGTGGCGCGATCCCGCGCAGGCGGCGCTCGTCGGCGACGATCTCCGCGACGGCGGGATCCGGCTCGGCCCTGCCGTCGACGTAGCGGTACCAGCCGGCAGCCGTCTTGCGCCCCAGCCGTCCCGCCTCGCACAGCCGGTCGGCGATGCGCACGCAGCGCTCGGCCGGGTCGCGCGTCGCCGCCTTGCGCTTGCGGGTCGCCCAGGCGATGTCGAGGCCCGACAGGTCGTAGACGGCGAAGGGCCCCATCGGCATGCCCCAGTCGAGGAGTGCTGCGTCGATCGCCTCGGGCGACGCCCCGTCCTCCACGAGATACTCGAGGTGCCGGCGCCAATAGGCCCAGATGCGGTTGCCGATGAACCCGTCGCACACGCCGGCGACGACCGCGAGCTTGCCGAGCCGCCGGCCGAGTGCCAGGCCGGTCGCCAGCGCGTCCGGCGCCGTCGCCTTCGCGCGGACGACCTCCAGCAGGCGCATGACGTTCGCGGGCGCGAAGAAATGCAGGCCCAGCACGTCGCCCGGGCGGGTGCTGGCGGCGGCGATCGCGTTCACGTCGAGATAGGAGGTGTTGGTGGCCAGCACGGCGCCGGGCTTCGCCGCCTTGCCGAGGCGTGCGAAGATGTCCTGCTTCACGCCCATGTCCTCGAACACGGCCTCGATCACGAGATCGGCGTCCGACAGGGCCTCGACCCCCGTCGCCACCGCGATCCGCCCGCGGCGCTCGGCCGCCTGTGCCTCGGTCAGGCGCCCCTTCCTCGCCTGGTCGGCATAGTGGGCGGCGATCCGCGCCTCGGCCCGTGCGGCGGCATCCGCGTCGGTTTCCGCGATCGTGACGGGCAGCCCTGCGTCGGCCGTCGCGATGGCGATGCCTGATCCCATCATCCCGCCGCCGACCACGCCCACCCGGTCGACCGGCCGGGCCGCGACCCCCTCCAGCCCCGCCACCTTGGGCGCCTCGCGCTCGGCGAAGAAGACGTGGCGGAGCGCCTTCGACTGGTCACCGTCGCGCAGCCGCTCGAATGCCGCGCGCTCGGCCGCCATCCCCTCGGCGAAGGGCAGTTCGGCCGCGCGCAGAACGGCGCGCGCGGCCTCGACCGGCGCCTCCATGCCGCGGGCCTTCTTCCGGACGTCGGCGAGGAGCGCGTCGGCGGCGGCTGCGTCGACCGGCGGGACGGGACGGGCGGAGACGGCGGGCGGCAGGTCGCCGGCCGCGATCCGCTCGGCGAGGACGGCGAGGGCGCCTTCGAGGAGGTCGCCGTCCACCACCCGGTCGACGATGCCGAGACGCAGGGCTTCGGCCGCCTTCACCCGGCGCCCGGACGTGGCCAGGTCGGCGGCGGCCGGGATGCCGATCAGGCGTGGCAGGCGCTGGGTCCCGCCCGCACCGGGGATCAGGCCGAGCTTCACCTCCGGCAGGCCGACCTCGGCCGTCGCGACGGCGACGCGGAGGCGGCACGCGAGCGCCAGTTCGAACCCGCCGCCCAGCGCCGTGCCGAAGAGCGCGGCGACCACCGGCTTGCCCTGTCCCTCGATCGCGTCCAGCACGGCCGGCAGCAGCGGCGGGACCGGCGGCCTGCCGAACTCCGCGACGTCGGCCCCGGCGACGAAGGTGCGCCCGGCACAGGCCAGGACCGCCCCGTCGAGCCCGTCGTCGGCGGCGAGGTCCGCCATCGCGGCCACGAGGCCCGCGCGCACGGCGTGGGACAGCGCGTTGACCGGCGGGCTGTCGATGGTGACGACGGCGATGCGGCCGTGCCGCGCGAGGGCGACGACGCTCGAAGGGGCGGTGGACAAGGGGGCGGCCTCCGTTCCGGGGAACCGACGCTTGATCGGACGGGCCCGGACCGCGGTCAAGCCCTCACGCGGGCGACAGGGCCCGCAGATGGTCGGGATCGCGCCAGCGCGACAGCGCGTCGCCCAGCGCCTTTGCGAAATCCGCCCGCTCGTCCGGCGACAGGAAGGCCCCCACCGTCAGCGTCTGGCCGTGGGAGACGAGCGTCACCTGGCTCTCGTGGCGCGGCGGGTCGTCGATCTGGACCTTGAGCCAATAGGGCTCGAACCGCCACGTCCGCATCCGCCGGCTGGGCCACACCCGGTCGACGCGCAGGACCGTATCGGTCAGCCGCACCTCCTCGTAGAGGCGCCCGGCGCGATAGTTGACGCGGAAGGCGGCGTAGACGGCCAGCATGTCGAGCCCGAGGAACCCGGCGACGGGCCACGCGCCGTGCACCCAGAAGAGCGTGCCGAGCCCGGCGTTCACTACCAGCAGCACGCCCATCAGCGCCAGGAAGCCCGGGCGGGCGAGGCTGCGGTGGGGGTGCAAGACGGCGTGGAAATGCGTCCGCCCGTCGGGCGCGCCGTCGACTGGATCTGGCGGTCGGGTCTCGTCCATGAGGAGGAGGATATGGGCCGGGCCCGGGGCCGGTAAAGCGCCTCCGACGCTCGGTCGCAGGGGGCACGCGCCCCCTCGCCGGATGGGCCGCCGCCTGCTATCCCGGAGGCCATGAAACGCGCCGACGTCGACGACCTGTTCGCCCGCTTCTCCGCCGCCGACCCGGCGCCCACGACGGAGTTGCGGTCGGGCAACGTCTACCAGCTCCTCGTCGCGGTCGTCATGTCCGCGCAGGCGACCGACGTGGGCGTGAACAGGGCGACCGAGCGCCTCTTCCGGGAGGTGCTCACCCCGGCGCAGATGCTGGCGCTGGGCGAGGAGGGGCTGAAGGCGCACATCCGCACCATCGGGCTGTTCAACGCCAAGGCGAAGAACGTGATCGCGCTGTCCCGCATTCTCGTCGAGGAGCACGGGGGCGAGGTGCCGCGTCGGCGCGAGGACCTGGAGCGTCTGCCGGGCGTGGGGCGCAAGACGGCGAACGTGGTGCTGAACGTGGCGTTTGGCGAGCCGACGATCGCCGTCGACACCCACATCTTCCGCGTCTCCAACCGCCTCGGCCTCGCGAAGGGGAAGACGCCGGAGCAGGTGGAGCAGGGGCTCGTCCGCGTGATCCCCGCGACGTGGAAGATGCACGCCCACCACTGGCTCATCCTGCACGGGCGCTACGTCTGCAAGGCTCGGCGGCCGGAGTGCTGGCGCTGCCCGGTGGCGGACCTCTGCCCGGTGAAGGAGAAGACGCCGGCGCCGGTGGTCAAGGTCTAGGGGAGGGGACGGCAGGCTCCCCCCCTACCAGTTCACCACCGACTGCGCCGCGCCGTTGACGTCCGCCAGATCCTGCAGGTCCGCCCGCAGGAGCGCCCGGCGCGGCGGGCGGCCCTTCAGGTGCGCGTTGCGCATGTCGAGCCAGCGGAGCGCGTCGTCGCGCTCGGGCAGGTTCGACAGGGCCTCGTCGATCGCGACCACCGCGCCCACGCGCATGATCGTCTCCTCCGACGTGCCGTCGAGCCGCCCGCCCGCCCACGCCGCCGCGACCTCGGCCGACGGCGCGCCGAGGACCGCCGCCGCGTCCGTGGC
>CANGXM010000201.1 GCA_947457845.1 Rhodospirillales bacterium
GAGGCCGCTGGCCAGCGGCGGCACCGGCTCGTCGCGCCCGAGCGCGCGCGCCCGCCCGGTGAGCGCCGCGAGCGGCCCGACGATCAGCCGCTGAACCCGCCGGGCCAGGACGGTGGAGAGCGCGAAGAGGACGAAGCCCACGAGCGCGAGCAGCCCGAGACCGCGATAGAGGGGGGCCTCCAGCGTCGTCCGCGCCACCCCCACCGCGACGCGCCAGTCCGACGACGGGGCGCGGGCGTAGGCACCGAAAACGCTCTGTCCGGTGAGCGTCGTCCCCCACCAGGTCCCCGACATGCCGGCGGTCGCGTGCCGAAGGTCGGCCGTCGCGAGCCTGCCGACGAATTCGTCGTGCCGGCTCGACCGTGCGACGACGCGCCCCTCACGGTCCACCACCGCCACGGTCCACGGCTGCGGAAGGCCCGCCGCCGTGATCGTCGCGCGGATCCGCTCGACCGGGATCTCGGCCCGCAGGACGGTTCCCGGACGGTCGGTGGGCACGGCGATCTCGAACGCCCGCGGTCGGTCCGCGGAGGAGAGGACGCCCGAGACACGGGGACCGTCGCCCGCGGCGTCGCCGTCCACGGACACCAGGTCGACGGGGCCGCCGAGACGGTCCGAGGCGACACGCAGAAGATCGGCGTACCGGTCGAGTTCCCCCGCCCGCAGCGTCGGCGCGGCGATCATGATGCCGAGCATCGCGGTGATCGACGTCACGTCGCGGTCGATCGCGCGGGCGAGGTCGAGGGCCGCGGTCCGGGCCTCCTCGGTGAGCCGGGCCCGCTCGCTGTCCACGTACACGGAGATCAGCACGGCGACGAAGGCGGCGCAGGGCAGCGCCAGGGACAGCACGAGCGCAAGAAGATAGCGACGGACCGAAAGTGCCCGACGTCGGGTGGCGTTCGTCGCCTCGGTCATGGGAATTCCGGCGGACGCGGTTCGGGTGGGGTTAACCATGCGGAAGCGTGGACGATCGTTCCGGGTGCCGCCAGTTCTCCTTTCCGCATAGGGAAATCGGAGCGGACGGGAACCCCGGCCACCGGCCGCCCCAGCCGCCGGGGGCGCCGGAACGCGGGGCGCGGCGCCCGCCGCCCGCGTCAGAGCGCGAGGGTCATGAAGGTGCTGTTGGGATCGGCGCGATAGTCGCCGAACGGGCCGCACGCGACGAACCCGTGGCGGGCATAGAGCGCACGGGCCGGGGCGAAGAAGTCGAACGAGCCGGTCTCGAGGCTGAGCCGCCGCATGCTGCGGGCCCGGCCCGCCTCGACGATGTGGCGCACCATCGCCGATCCCACGCCGCGACGGCGCGCCGCCTCGGTCGTGTGCATGGACTTCAACTCGCCGTGGTCGGGCGACAGGGTCTTCAGCGCCCCCACGCCCAGCACCGTGTCGCCGTCCCAGGCGGACCAGAATCGGATCGCCGGAACGCGCAGGCCCGACAGGTCGAGGGCGTGGGCGCTGCCGACCGGGGTCACCGCGCGGCAGGTGGCGTGGTGGTGGCGCAGGAGCGCGACAACCCGTTCGTCGTCAAGACCCCCGTCGATGATCTTCATGGACCGTTCCCCGTGCCGACCGCCCCATGATGGCGCGCGCGCCGCGGGATGTCATCCCGCCGACGGCGCCGGCGGGTCAGGGTCGCGGCGTGACGACGATCTCCACCCGCCGGTTCGCGGCGCGGGCCTCGGCCGTCGGTTCGGGCCGCAGCGGCCGGGCGTCGGCGAAACCGGCCACCGACAGCCGGGACGGCGCCATCCCGGCCCCGACGAGCACGCGGACGACCGCCGCCGCGCGGGCGGTGGAGAGTTCCCAGTTCGAGGGGAAGCGCGCGGTGGCGATGGGCAGATCGTCGGTGTGCCCCTCCACCCGCACCTCCGCGCCGACCCGGGCCAGCGCGATCCCCACCCGGTGCAGCGTCGCGGCCGCGTCGGGCCGCAGGTCGGCGCTGCCGAGATCGAACAGCACCCGGTCGCCGAGCCGGACGGTGACCACGCGGTCGTCGACCGCGACGGCGGCGTCGGCGGCGATCGCGTCCGTCGCCATCGCGTCCCAGAGCCATCGCGCGACGCCGCTCGCCCAGGCCTCGACGGGAACGCCGTCCGGCGGCGTCGGCACCGGGATCGGGGCGGTGGCGACGGGCGGCGGAACCGGGGGGGCAGGAGCGGCCAAGGGCGCCACGGGGGGCGGGGGAGGCGTGGCGGGCCGGCCCGGGGGCCCCGCCGGATCCTCCGCGCTCTCCGGCGGATCGGCGACCGTGGCCGGGAACGGCCGGAGGACCAGCGGCGTCGCCTGGGCGTCGGGGTCGGTGACGGGCGGCTGCGGCGGCGGGACCAGCGGTCGGATCAGCATTATGCCGACCAGCATGACGAAAACCACGAGCAGGTTCGTCATCAGGTCGCTGTAGGTGACCAGCCATGGCGGGCCGGACGATTCGTCGGGCCGGGCCGCCGTGCGCGCTAGGCGCCACGCCGGAACGGCACCCGGCCGGCCACCCTCGACCGGAGGAGCGACGGGACCGTCGGCGGTTCCGACCGGGTCCTCAACCATTGTCGTCCTCGTCGATCTCGGCGGCGAAGCCGGCCATCGTCTCGCGAAGCATGATCGGCCCGCGGCCGAGGCGCGCGAGGGCGATGCCCTCGACGAGGACGTTCATCTTCTGCACGCGCACCTGGATCCGCTGCTCCAGCTTGATCGCCATCGGACGGAACAGGAGGTTGGCGAGGAGGACGCCGTAGAGCGTGGTGGTGAAGGCGATCGACATCTGCTTGCCGATGACGTCGATCGGCTGGGTCCCCAGGCCGTCGAGGAGACCGATCAGCCCGATGATCGTGCCGAGCAGCCCGAGCGCTGGCGCGAAATCGGACAGGGAGCGGAAGATCCGCGCCTGGGACATCTCGATCTCGGTCAGCTTCTGGATCCGCCAGGCGAGCACGTGCTGGATGTCGGCCAGCGGGGTGTCGTCGAGCACGAGTTGGAGCCCCAGGCGCAGGAACGGGTCGCGGGTCCCCTCGACCAGCGTCTCCGCCCCCCGGATGTCGCCGCGCTGGCGCGCGGTCACGAAGGCGACGACGGTCGCGATCTCCTGGTCGAGACCCCTCACCTCGCGGAACACGGCCATGGCCGAACGCCACGCCCGCGCGACCTCCGAGGTCCGGAAGGAGATCAGCAGGGCGACGAAACTCCCGCCGACCACGATCACGATCGCCGGAAAGTTCACGAAGGCGGCGGGATCGATCGTCCCCTCGACGACGATGAAGATCAGCAGGGCGACGAGCCCCGCGACGCCGACCAGCGTGCTGGTCATCGTGTTCCGTGGTCCGGCCATCCGCGCGCGTCCTCGATCGGCTGTTGTCCGTGGGGATGATGGCGCAGGCACGCCGACCGGGCGTTGACGTACGTCAATGCGCGCGACCGTATGGGTTAGCTGCTCTTTTCGGGTATCCGGATTCGCATTGCTCCCAAATAGTATGTAATTTTTCGAACTGTTGATCCGTCCCCCGGGGGCCGCGCGCGGGGTGCCGGCCGGGACGGCGTCTGAGGAGGCATGGATGGGCGGCGGCTTTCTGGAAGGGCACGGGATCCTTCTGCTGATGCTGGCGATGGCCGCCGTGGTGATCGCCGACGTCATCGGCCACGCGCTGCGGGTGCATCACCTCGGCCGGCTCCGGGACGAGGAGAATCTCCTCATCCAGCTGAAGGAGGACCGCCGCCGGCAGATCGAGACGCAGGACGTGCAGCGCGCGTCGATCGTCGCCCAGGAGCAGATCGTGGCGACCCTCGAACAGCGCCTGCGCTGGGTCCGCGACGAGATCGAGATCGAACTCGGCCAGGCGCTGACCGTGGAGCACGAGATCGGCTCGAGGGGGAAGACCCGCAGTCGCTTCCGCATCCGCCTCCTGTCGACCGCCGGCAACGGCGCCCGCAAGGGGGCCAGCGGGGCCGAGGGGACGCGGCTCGGTCAACTCCACCCCGAGATCGCGCGCCTGCCGAACTTTGCCCTCGTCTGGGCGGGAAGCCAACGCGAGGCGCTGCACCGGTTCGGCGTGGCCTTCCCCGCGCCCATCGGCGTGTCGCCCGACGCGCCGGTCAACCTCGACCGGGGCAGCGGCGGCGCCGAGGCGTCGGAGGAGATCGGCGACGACGCGGTCTACGACGATGCGACCTACGGCGCGGAGGGCGGGGACGCCCCGTCGCCGCTCGACGCCGTCCCGGTGCCGGTGCCGGGGCCGGTGGCGGTGCCGGTGGCGGCGGACCTCTATCGGGAGACGGGCGAGCCCGCCTCCGACGCCGACCGGAGCATGGTGCGATGATCGAGTCGATCCAGTTCGCCGCCCTCCTGGCGCTGCTCGCCATCACCGTCTACCGCAACCGGAACGTGCTCCGCGAGATCCGGATCTTCGAGGCGCGGACCCGCACCCTCAAGGGGGAAGCGACGGCGCTGGCCGTCGAGGTGGAGCGGCGCAAGGAGGCCTCGGAGCGGGCGGAGAAGCTGGTCGAGGACCTGAAGCTCCGGATCCAGAAGCTCCAGGACGGCTACGTCACCGAGCGACGGCGCCTCGTGAACGTGCGGCGCATCCCGGCGGTCTCGGTCTGGATCCTCGACCGGAACCCCTCGGCGACGCTGCCGCTGTGGTACCTGCGGGTGGCGGACCGGACGGACGGGCGCACCCAGCGCTCGATCGCCTCGGTCGGCTCCGTCAACACCGAGGACACGCTGCCGGACCTGCACCCGGCCTATGTCGTCGCCGCCCCGACCGTGGAGGACGCCCATCGGCAACTGAAGGTGCGGCTGACCTCGCTGGACTTCGAGATCGTCGACAGCCGGCCGCTGACCGCCGCGGCCACCCAGCTCACGGCGGCCCGACGGAACGCCGCGCGCACCGGCTGACCCGCGGCTCAGGGCCCGGTCGACGCCAGCGGCGGGACGATCGGCTGGGCGGCGGCAGCGGCGGCGGCAGCGGTCTCGTCGTCGAAGCGCGTCCAGATGGCGTCGAACTCGGCGTGCTGGCGGGCGAAGATCGAGAGCAGGCGCGGATCGAAATGGTCCGCCGGCCGGATGCGATCGTCGCCGGCGGTCATGATCTCCACGGCGCGGGCATGGCTGAACGCGGCCTTGTACGGCCGGTTGCTGCGCAGCGCGTCGTAGACGTCGGCGATGGCGACGATGCGAGCGGCGACGGGGATCGCCTCCCCCGCGAGGCCCCGCGGATAGCCGCCGCCGGTCCACTGCTCGTGATGGCTGAGCGCGATCTCCGCCGCCATGCTCAGGCGGTCGGACGCGCGCAGGATCTCCCACCCGTAGACGGTGTGGCGCTGCATCTCGGTGATCTCGTTCCCGGTCAGCCGTCCCTGCTTGTGCAGGATGGCCGCGTCCACGCTCATCTTGCCGACGTCGTGCAGTTGGGCGGTGTAGCGGATCTCGTCGCAGAACACCTTGGACAGGCCGGCCTTGCGGGCCAGCAGGTGGGCGTATTCGTTGACGCGGACGATGTGCTGGCCCGTGTCCTTGTCGTGCAGTTCGGCCGCGCGGGCGAGCAGGCGCACCGACGTCCGGAACGCCTCCTCCGTCTCCTGCTGCAATGCGACGACGCGGGCCCGCTCCTCGCGCAGTTCCTTGTTCCGCTGACGCAGCTTCTCGTTGGCGTCGGCGACGACATCGAGGATCTCGGCCTGCTCGAGCGCGCGCCCCAGGACCGCGTTGACCGGCGCGATCATCTGCTCGTGCGACGGCTCGAAGGGGAGGTTCTCGCCCCCCTCCCCCAGCCGGTTGATCAGTTGGAGAACGCCGATCACCCGGCCCTGGAAGTTCCGGAGCGGGAAGGTGAGGATCGACCGGGTGCGGTAGCCGGTCGCCATGTCGACCGCGCGGTTGAAGCTGTAGGGCCGGCCGAGCGGGACAGCGTAGACGTCCTCGATGACGACCACCTCGCCGGTCACCGCGACGTAGCCCGCGATGGAGCGCGTATCGTAGGGGACGAGGAAGGACCGGTCCGGAAGGCGGATGCGGTCGTTCTGGACGCTCATCGATTCGAGCGCGCGCGTTTGTCCGCGGCGCCGCACGAGAAAGATCGTCCCGGCCTCGGCGCAGGTGATCTTCCGGCACTTCTGCAGGATCCGGCGGCTCAGCGTCCGGAGCGACTGCTGCCCCTGCCCGACGTCCAGGAAACTGAGAAAATCCTCGATCATCGGCACCTGTCGCCGTCGGGTCCCTGCCCGCCCCCTGTCGTCCGCCCCGGCTCCCGGGCCGGACGCCCTCCGGCGACACCGACCCTCCGCAGAGCGTTCACTCTCTATACATTAACGCCACACGATGGGATGCGCCGCTCAATTCGCGTGCGACGACGGGCGGCTTGTCGATGTTCCGCACATCGGGTTAGGGGAACGGGGCGGGACGGCGCGCGCGGGCGGCGCCCGGCCGATGGAGGGTGAGAAGGCATGACGATGTTCGCGTGGCTGCAGGGACGGACCCGATTCCGCGACCTGGACGAGCGGTCGATCGTGGCGCTCGCCATCTCGTCGGAGGAGGACGACGCCCGGATCTACCGCACCTATGCCGAGCGCGTGCGCGGCGAGTATCCCGGGACGGCCGAGGTCCTGGACGCCATGGCGGCGGAGGAGGACGGCCATCGCCAACGCCTGATCGACCTCTATCGGTCGCGCTTCGGCGAGGTCATCCCCCTGATCCGGCGGGAGCACGTGGCCGGATACTACGCCCGCCGGCCGGTCTGGCTCGTCGAGAGCCTTGGCATCGAACGCATCCGCGCCGAGGTCTCGGCGATGGAAAGCACGGCGCGGGGCTTCTACGAGGCGGCCGCGCGGCGGGCGAGCGACGCGTCGACGCGCAGGCTGCTGGGCGACCTCGCCGCGGCGGAGGCCGGGCACATGGTGCTGTCCGACCGGCTCGAGGACCGCCACCTGCCCGCCGACGTCAAGGCGGAGGAGAACGCGCAGTCGCACCGCCAGTTCGTGCTGACCTGGGTGCAGCCGGGGCTGGCCGGCCTGATGGACGGGTCGGTCTCGACGCTCGCCCCGATCTTCGCGACCGCCTTCGCCACCCACGACACCTGGACCACCTTCCTCGTCGGCCTCGCCGCCTCGCTCGGCGCCGGCATCTCGATGGGCTTCACCGAGGCGGCGGCCGACGACGGGGAACTGTCGGGTCGCGGGTCGCCGCTGAAGCGGGGCATCGCGGCGGGCGTGATGACGACCGTCGGCGGCCTCGGCCACGCGCTGCCCTACCTCATCCCCGACTTCTGGACGGCGACCGTCATCGCCATCGCCGTCGTGTTCGTGGAGCTCTGGGCGATCGCCTGGATCCAGAACCGCTACATGCAGACGCCGTTCGCCCGCGCGGCCTTCCAGGTGGTGCTGGGCGGCGTGCTGGTGTTCGCGGCCGGCGTGCTGATCGGCGGCTCATAGCAGCCGTGCCGCGGCGGCGGTTGCGGGGGAGGGCCGATCGTCGTAGTCCGGAGCGGCCCTGTGAAATCCGGACACCGAGCCCCATTCGATGACCGCCGACGCCCTCGCCCGCCGCAACGTCCATGTTCTGGTGGCCGCACAGGCGCTCGGCGCCTCGGGGCCGCCGATCATCATCTCGCTGGGCGGGATCGTGGGCCAGACGATCGCGTCCGATCCGGCGCTCGCCACCCTGCCCGTCAGCCTCTTCAACCTCGGCCTCGCCGCCGGCACCATCCCGGCCGCGCTGACGATGAAGCGGTTCGGGCGGCGGGCGGGCTATCTCCTCGGCGCCTCGATCGGGGCCTGCGGCGCGCTCGTCGCCACCGCGGGCGTCTGGCTGGCGCTCTTCGCGCTCTTCTGCGTCGGCACCTTCGTCGCCGGCTTCTACGGGGCCTTCGTCCAGAGCTATCGCTTCGCGGCGGCCGACAGCACGACCGGCCCGGACCGCGCAAAGGCCATCTCCGCCGTGATGATCGGCGGGCTGATCGCCGCGATCATCGGCCCGCAGGTGGTGATCTGGACCCGCGACGCCATCCCGGCCGCCCCCTTCGCCGGAAGCTTCCTCGGCCTGGCGGCGCTGGCGCTCGCCGCGTTGCCGGTGCTGATGATGCTGCGCGCCCCGCCC
>CANGXM010000202.1 GCA_947457845.1 Rhodospirillales bacterium
CGCAGGACGGTCGCCATCCGGTCGAGCGCGACCTTGAGGTCGTCGGGGTTGCGCAGGATGCACATGCGGATGAAGCCGGCCCCCGCCTTGCCGAACATGTAGCCCGGCGCCAGGCCCACGCGGCACTCCTCCAGGATGCGGCGCGCGGCGGCCCTGCTGTCGCTCTCGCCCTTCAGCTTGAAGAAGACGTACATGCCGCCGTCCGCCGGCTTGGGCATCTCGATCTGCGAGCAGGCGTCCAGCGCCGCGTGGGCGGCCTTGATGCCGTTCCTCGCCCGCTCCCGGATCTCCGCGATCAGCCCGTCGCCCTGGGCGATCGCCACCGCCGCGCCCGCCTGGAGCGGGCCGGACGTGCCGCTGTTCATGTACTGGGTCATGGCCGACAGGCGCTGGGAGACCGACGGCGGGTGCGTCAGCCAGCCGACGCGCCAGCCGGTCATGGCCCAGCTCTTGGAAAAGCTGTTCACCCCCATCACCAGATCCTCGGGCTCGGCGAGGCGCGACAGGCAGGGGGCGACGCCGCTCTCGTCCTTGAAGTAGAGGCGGTTGTAGACCTCGTCGTGGATGAGCCAGATGCCCCGCTCGCGCGAGAACTGCAGCATCGCCTGCATCTCGGCCTCGCTCGCCACCCAGCCGCAGGGATTGGAGGGGGAGGAGAAGAAGATGGCGCGCGTGCGCGCGTCGCAGGCGGCGAACAGCTTGTCGAGGTCGAGCTTCCACGCGCCGTCGGCGTAGTCCAGCGACACCGGCCGCGGCTCGCCGCCGACGAGGTGGATGACGCGGTTGATGTTCGGCCACTGGGGCTCGACATAGACGATGTTGTTGCCGAGGTCGCAGACGAGTTCGACCGCCAGCAGCAGCGCCGCCATGCCGCCCGGCGCCACGGTCGACCGGTCGAGGCCGAAGGGCTTTCCGTGCAGCTTCGTCTGGTACGCCGACAGCGCGTCGATCAGCGGGCGATGGCCGCGCATGTCGGGAATGTAGAAGGTCAGGCCGTCGTCGAACGCCGTCTTGGCCGCGTCGCGGACGAAGGCGGGGGTGACCATGTCGCCCTCGCCGTACCAGAGCGGGATGACGCCGCCCAGCTGCTGGGCGCGGACGGCCATGTCGGCGATGTTCTCCGTCACCAGATCCTGGATCTGCGGGCGGATGTGGCGCTCAGCCGTGCCGGGGCCGACGTTGTGGGTGCGGTTGGTCATCGTGGGGTCCTCTGGTTCCCGTCCCGCATCCAATGCCGGACAGGCGATCGAAATCAAGGGGCGAGGCCGTGGCGGGCCATCGCCTCGGTCAGCTTGTTGCCGTGCTCGTCGGCCAGCGCCGCCTTGCGGAGGTCGGCCAGCACGGCCGCGGACGGTACCTGCGCCAGCACCGCGAGGATGCGGGCGTAGTTCGTCTTGCCGCGCATGTGCGTGTCGCCGTAGCCCTTCACGAGGTTGAGGCACTCCGCCGTCTCGACCGCGAGGTCGTGGTCACGCGCCGCCGTCTCCGCCACCACCGCGAGCCAGCGGTCGAGGTGCGCCTGCTCCTCGGCCCAGCGCATGGAGCGCCGGCGCAGCGGCTTCATCCGCGCGACGGCGTAGAGCATCAGGAAGCCGCGCAGCGACGTGGTCGTCACGACCTTGCCGGACGAGGTCGCCGCCTCGACCATGTTCCGCGCCCAGCGCACGTTCAGCAGAAACCGGCCGAGGGGGGCCGGCACCGTCTCCGCGATCTCCTGCAGGCGCGGGTGCAGGAACTCCGCGATCTCCAGGATCTGGCCGTCCTTGAGGCGGACCTCCTCGGCCACGCGGCGGAACCGGCTCGCGCGGATCTTCAGTTCGGCCACGCGGATCGTGTCCTCGTAGGCCATGCCGAGCGCCAGATAGCGCGCCACCTCGACGACGAGGCGGTGGCTGCCGTCGCCGTGCGCCCGATCCACCGCGACCATCCGCTCGACCCGCGCGACGTAGTCGCGGGCGTAGGCGAGGTCCTGGTGGTCGGCGGTCTTCAGCACGCCCGCGCGGATCACCTCGCGCGCGGCGGCCGGCACCGCGGCCTCCGCGGACGCGATCAGGTGGGCGAGGTCCTGCCGGTCGGCCGGGGCGGAGGGCATCGTCCGGTCGGGAGCGGAGAGGCCGGGCGGCTTCACCGCCTCCTCGAACGAGGCGCCGAAGGCCCGGAGGCTGGGCGCCACGCCGACCCCGCCCTCGCGGATCGTCTCCTCGAAGTCCGACCGCGCGAAGGGCAGGGCGCGGGAGCCGGCGAGCGCGCCGAAGAGCGCTGCGCTGATCACGCTGCCGTTCCGCTCGGCCAGTGCCGCCATGTCGAAGGCGACGAGGCGGTTGGCGGCCAGCGTGCAGGCCTCGAACAGGGCGGCGTCGTCCACCCGTCCGTCGCCCAGCGCGATCTTCTCCGTCATGGCGAAGACGCGGTTGGTGGAGGTGACCAGCGTCGTCCGGTCGGGCGTGACGATGCCGCGCTGGATGGCGCGGCCCGCCTCCATCAGTTCCGACGCCAGCACCACGTCCACGTCGCCCGGCACCGGCATCAGCGCCAGCACCGGGTCCGGCGCGTTGGAGCCGGCGGCCTTCGGCGGGAACAGCTCGATGTAGTAGATCGTGGCGCCCGTGCGCTGGGCGACGCCGGGGACCGAGGTCGTCTGCGCCCGGTGGCCGGCGCGCTCGGCCATCTTCACGATCCAGTCCGCCAGCACGCCGCCACCCTCGCCGCCCATGGCGAGGACCGCGATGCGGATGGAGCGTTCGCGGGCGGCCCCGGGGACGGTGGGGGCGGGGGGGGCCGTCGGAAGGGGTTGGGCGGTCATCGCGCGCGACCCCCTCTCCCATGGACCGCTGTTCGCGGTCCATTCCCCCCCCGAGGGGGGAGGGGACGGAACGTGGTATCCGCGAAGGGTCTTCTCCCCTCTCCCCCCCGGGGAGAGGGGGCGGGGGAGAGGGGTTGGAGCAGGCCAGAACGCGTCATCCTCACGCCGCCACGATCTCGTCGCGCGCCATCCGGCGCTGGAGCCAGCCGATCACCCGGTCGCGCACGCGGGCCTTGAAGCGGTCCCAGCCGGTCGGATTGTCGATGATCGACGCGCGGAAGAACGACGGGCACAGCACGGCCGCGTGGCTCACCTCGCCGCACAGGCCGCAGCCGACGCAGGAGTTGATGACCTGGGTCACCGGGTCCTTGCGCAGCGGGTCCGGGTTCGGCGCCACGGTGAGCGACGGGCACCCCGACAGGCGGATGCAGCTGTGGTCGCCGGTGCAGGTGTCGGCGTCCACGCCGAAGCGCTGGCGCACCATGCGCTTGCCGTCCTTCACCGCCTTGGCGATCTGCGGCTTCACCCGGCGCTGCTTGTTCAGCATGCATTCGGACTGCGCCACGATGACCTTCGGCCCCTTGGCCGGCGTGGTCAGCGCGTCCCGCAGCGTCGCGGTCATGGTCTTGAGGTCGTAGGTGTTCGTGAGCGTCTTCACCCACGTGGCCCCCATGCCACGCACCGCCTTCTCGATCGGGTTGCCGGTGGCGCGGATCGGGTTGGCGGCGGACGACGACAGGATGTCCTGCCCCCCGGTCGCGGCCGAATAGCCGTTGTCGACGACGATGATGACGTTGTCGGACTTGTTGAAGACGGCGTTGCCGACCGACGAGGCGATGCCGTTGTGCCAGAATCCGCCGTCGCCCATGATCGAGATGGCGCGCTTGCTCGTCTCCTTGGTGTTGAACGCCGCGGCACCCGCCCCGCCCAGGCCATAGCCCATCGTGGTCGCGCCGATGTTGAAGGGCGGCAGGATCGAGAACAGGTGGCAGCCGATGTCGCAGCTGACATGGTGGGTCCCCAGGTCCCGCTCCACCAGCTTCATAGCCGTGAAGATCGGTCGCTCCGGGCAGCCGGTGCAGAACGACGGCGGACGGCCGTGGACCTGCCCGTCGATCCGGTCGAGTGCCGCCTTCACCCGGTCCTTCACCTCGGGCGCCGGCTTGGGCACGTGGGCGATCAGGCCGGCGTGGTACTTGCCGAAGAACCTGGCGAAGCCGTCGCGCATCACCCCGCCGGTGTACTCGCCGCCCATGGGCAGCATGTCCTTGCCGTGCACCCTGGTCTGGACGTCGGCGCGGCGCAGGATGGTGTTCACCGCCTGCTCGATGAACTCCGGCTGGCCCTCCTCGACGATCAGGATCGCCTTCTTGCCGGCGCAGAACTTGACGAACTCCGCATCGACCAGCGGATAGGTGACGTTCAGCACGTAGAGCGGGACGCGGGCGTTGCCGTAGGCGTCGGCGAGGTCGAGCAGTTCCAGCGCACGCAGCGCGGTGTTGTACATCCCGCCCTGCATCACGATGCCGACGTCGTCCACGTCGCCCGCGAAGACCTCGTTCAGCCCGTTGTCCTGGATGAACTTCACCGCCGCCGGCCAGCGCGTCTCCAGCTTCTCCTTCTCGTGGAGATAGCTTGCGGGCGGCAGCACGATGCGGTTCACGTCGCGCCGCGGGTTCTCCAGCGCGTCCTTCAGCGTGAAGGAGGGGCGCACGTTGTCCTTGCACACGAAGCTGCCGTAGACGTGGCAGGCGCGGATCCGCACCTCCAGCATCACGGGCGTGTTCGACGCCTCCGACAGCTCGAACCCCTTCTCCACCATGTTGACGATGGTGGGCAGGTTCGGGCGCGGGTCCAGCAGCCACACCTGGCTCTTCATCGCGAAGGCGTGGCTGCGCTCCTGCATGATGGAGGAGCCCTCGCCGTAGTCCTCGCCCACGATCATCATGGCGCCGCCCGTCACCCCGCCCGACGCGAGGTTGGCGAGCGCGTCCGACGCGACGTTGGTGCCCACGGTCGACTTGAAGGTGACGGCACCCCGCAGCGGATAGTTGACCGACGCCGCGAGCGTGGCCGCCGCCGTCGCCTCCGACGCCGAACTCTCGAAATGGACGCCGAGGTCCGCGAGGATGTCGTTGGCGTCCGACAGCACGTCCATCAGGTGCGAGATCGGCGCGCCCTGATAGCCGCCGACGTAGGACACGCCCGCCTGCAGCAGGGCCTTGGTGATGGCGAGGATTCCCTCGCCCCGGAACACCTCGCCCTCGCCGAGGTAGAGGGACTGGACCTCTTCCTTGAACGACCGTTCCGCCATGACGCGCTCCCGCAGGGCCGGACCACGGCACCGCCACGCAGGGGACGACGCCGCACTGGCGTCATGATGCCCAATTTACATGAAATCTCAATCGTCGCGGTGGGGTCCCGTCGATGCCGGGACCCCACCCGTGCGTCGTCCGTCACTCCAGCCCGTCGAACAGCGCGGTGGAGAGATAGCGTTCGGCGAAGCTGGGCAGGATGACGACGATCAGCTTGCCGGCGTTTTCGGGCCGCTGGCCCACGCGGATCCCCGCGCGCACCGCGGCCCCGCCGGAGATGCCGAGCGGCAGGCCCTCCAGGCGGGCCGCCTCGCGCGCCTGCTCGAACGCCTCGCCGTTGCCGACCTTCACCACCTCGTCGATCAGCGCCTTGTCGAGGACGTCGGGAACGAAGCCCGCGCCGATGCCCTGGATCTTGTGCGGGCCGGGCGCGCCGCCGGACAGGACGGGGCTGTCCTCGGGCTCCACCGCCACCGCCTTGAAGCCGGGCCGGCGGGCCTTCAGCACCGAGGCGACGCCCGTCAGCGTGCCGCCGGTCCCGACGCCGCTGATCAGGACGTCCACCTTTCCATGGGTGTCGTTCCAGATCTCCTCGGCGGTCGTGTGCCGGTGGATCTCCGGGTTCGCGGCGTTCTTGAACTGCTGGAGCATGAAGGCGCCGGGAATGCTGGCGACCAGCTCCTCCGCCTTGGCGATGGCGCCCTTCATGCCCTGGGCCGCGGGGGTCAGCTCGATCTCCGCGCCCAGGAGGCGCAGCATCTTGCGCCGCTCGATCGACATGCTCTCGGGCATCGTCAGGATCAGCCGGTAGCCCTTCGCCGCGGCGACGAAGGCGAGCGCGATGCCGGTGTTGCCCGACGTCGGCTCGACCAGCACGGCGCCGGGGGCGATCTTGCCCGCCTTTTCGGCCGCGTCGATCATCGCGAAGCCGATGCGGTCCTTCACGCTGGCGAGCGGGTTGAAGAACTCGGCCTTGCCGACGAGGTCCGCGACGACGCCGTGCTTCGCCGAGAGCTTCGACAGGCGGACCAGCGGCGTCGCGCCGATCGTGTCGAGAATGCTGTCGTAGATCCTGCCGCGGAACGCGGGCGCTGCGACTGCTTCGGTCCTGGGGGCCGCCGGCATATTTCACTCCGTATTTATGTTGAACCTGCGATTCAACAGATCATCAGTGAAAATACGGACTCGTTCCCCGGAATCAAATGACGAAATCGATGCGCTCCCCCGCTTCGCTCTCGATGCCGGCCCCGCGGGCCCGGCTGCACAGGTCGTGGAGGGTGATGCGGTCGAGGCGGTCCATCACGTCGTCCTGCAGTTCCGCGAACAGCGGGCGGACGACCTTGTGCCCGAGGATCGAGCCCGCCGGGTCGTCGATGACGTCGGGTGCCGTCTCCATCGAACGGATCACCCGGACGATGTCGCCCAGCGTGATCCGCGCCCGCTCGCGCGCGAGGCGGTAGCCGCCGCGCGGCCCGCGCACGCTCTCGAGGATCCCGGAGCGGACGAGCTGCTGCATCACCGGCTCGAGATAGCGCTTGGGGATGTCCTGCCGGCGGGTGATCTCCGCGCTCTGCACGGGTTCGCCGGCCGTGTTGTAGGCGATGTCGAGAAGGGCTTCGATCGCGAAGACGAGCTTGCGGGAGGCGCGGAGCATGGAAACCTGTCGTCGGCTGCGGGCGACCCGTGGATCCTGACGCAAACAACACCCGGGCACCGGTGAAATGATGGCAATCCCCGTTCCGATCAACCCCCGTGCCCGGTGGAACCGAACCCGCCCGCCCCGCGGGCGGTCCTCCGGGTGAAGTCCGCGACCACCCGGAACGTCGGGCGCACGATCGGAACGAAGGCCATCTGGGCGATGCGGTCGCCGGGTGCGACGACGATCGGGTCGGTTCCGCCGGGGTTCCGGTTCCAGGCGCTGACCATCACCGGGCCCTGATAGTCCGCATCGATCAGCCCGACGAGGTTGCCCAGCACGAGCCCCCTGCCGTGCCCGAGGCCCGACCGCGGGAGGAGGATCGCCGCCACGTGCGGATCGGCGATCGACAGCGCGAAGCCGACCGGGATCAGCACCGGCGCCGTCGCGGGGGGGAGGGAGAGGGGTGCTTCGACGCAGGCGTGCAGGTCGACCGCCGCCGCCATGTCGGTGCGGTACCGCGGCAGGCCCCAGTCCTCCAGCCGCGGATCGAGGACGCGCAGTTCGATCGCTGGGGCGAAGTCCACGCTCATCGTGTTCCCTCCGCCGATGCGAGGCGGTCGGCGATCGCGGCGACGAGACGCCCGGCGATCGCCGCCTTGCTGGCGCGCGGCCAGTCCTCGACCGTGCCGTCGGCGCGGATCAGGTGGACCCGGTTCTCGTCGCCGCCGAACGTGCCGGTGCCCGGCGAGACGTCGTTGGCGACGATCCAGTCGCAGCCCTTGCGGGCGACCTTGGCCTTCGCATAGGCCACGACGTCCCCCGTCTCGGCCGCGAAGCCGACGACGAGGCGCGGCCGATCGGGCCCGGGTCGGGCGAGGGTGGCGAGGATGTCGGGGTTCTCGACCAGCCGCAGCGCGGGCGGGCCGCCGTCGCCCTTCTTCAGCTTGGCGGTGCCCGACCCCTCCACCCGCCAGTCCGCGACCGCCGCCGCCATCACCGCCAGATCGACCGGCAGAGCGGCGCGGCAGGCGTCCAGCATCCCGGCCGCGGTCTCCACCCGCACGACCCGCACGCCCGGCGGGTCGGGGATCGTCACCGGGCCGGAGACGAGGGTCACGTCGGCACCCGCCCGGGCCAGGGCCGCGGCCACCGCGTGCCCCTGCTTGCCCGAGGACCGGTTGGCGATGAAGCGGACGGGGTCGATCGGCTCGTGCGTCGGGCCGGACGTGACCAGCGCGCGCAGCCCGGCCAGCGGCCGCGGTCCGGCGGCGTC
>CANGXM010000203.1 GCA_947457845.1 Rhodospirillales bacterium
AGCCGCTGCACCCGTCCGCCCTCCTGGTCGACGAGGACCGGCGCGTCCGGCCGGCCGACGGCGGCGCGCAGGGCGCCGACCAGCGCGCGGACCTGCGCCGGGCTCTCGACGTTGCGGCGGAACAGGATGAAGCCCAGCGGGTCGGCGGCGCGGAACAGCGCGGCCTCCGCGGCTGTGAGCCGGGGTCCCTCGCAGCCGAGGACGACGGCGAGCGGTCCCGCCTCAAGGACGGACGATGATGCAGGGTGCATTCGCGGACTTCAGTTCGTCGCAGATGGCGAGCGCGCGGATGTCGTCGACCGGTCCGGCGATCAGGCGCACGACCGTCCGCTCGCCGACCCGCGCCGACTGGTAGGTGGGCGACAGGTCGCCGAGCGCGTCCGGGAAACGGCGGCTGAGGCGCTGCCATTCGGAGCGCGCCGCGTCCTCGCTGACGAGGGATCCCAGCTGGAGCCGGCTCCGCCGCAAGCCCAGCGCCGAGACGGACTGGGGGGGCGGTGTCGCGTCGCCGTCGACCGTCACGCCCGGGCGCGGCAGGGCCGGAAGCTGGGGCGATCCCTCCGGAAGCGGGGCGGCGGCCGGCCGCTGCGCCGACGGGTTTGTGGGTGTGGACGGTGTCGCGGGCGGCGCCTCGGCGACCGGCGGCGTGACGACAGGGAGCGGCGGCGCGACCGGCGCCGGGGGCGGAGGGCGCGAGAGCGGCGCCTCCGGCGGGGGAAGCAGGCGCTCGACCGTCCGCTGGGGCGCCCGGTCGGGGTGCAGCCGGTCGAACACCATCCGGTCCTGGTGCGGAACGGTGTAGCCGCCCGGGTCCTCGGGGCGGAACTTGTAGGGCCGCACGTCGGCGGTGATCAGCGGGACCGTCCCGTCCCCGCGCAGACCGTCGGACCCGCCCAGCAGCATCCACGCGCCCGCACCGCCCGCGACCGCCAGCACGAGCACGGCCCCGATAAGGGCGCGACCGCGGCGACGCGGCGGCGGTGGCGCCGGGCCGAGCGGGTCCTCGTCTGGCGACGGATAGACGGTCAACCGCGAAGCTCCTCCACGGGAACGACGCCCATCACCTTCAGACCCGAGGCGACGACGGTCTTGGTCGCCGCCACCATCGCGAGCCGTGCCCGGGTCAGGTTCGGGTCGGCGTCGATGAGGAAGCGAAGGGTCGCATCGTCCTTGCCCCGGTTCCAGAGGGCGTGGAAGGCGGCGGCGAGGTCGTGGAGGTAGAAGGCCACGCGATGGGGCTCGTGGGCCTCGGCGGCGGCCTCCACGAGCCGGGGCCATCCCGCGAGGACGCGGACGAGGTCGATCTCCTCCGGCTGGTCCAGCCGGTCGAGATCGGCCGCGGACAGCGCGTCCGGGGCCGTCGGCAGGCCCGAATCGGCCGCATGGCGCAGCACCGACGCGCAGCGCGCGTGCGCGTACTGCACGTAGAAGACCGGGTTCTCCTTCGACTGCTCCGTCACCTTGGCGAGGTCGAATTCCAGCGTCTGGTCGTTGCGCCGCGTCAGCATGATGAAGCGCAGGACATCGCGCCCGACCGCCTCGAGCACGTCGGCCAGCGTGACGAAGGTGCCGGCGCGCTTGGACATCTTCACCGGCTGCCCGTCCTTCATCAGGTGGACGAGCTGGCACAGCTTGACGTCCAGCGCCCCCTCCCCGCCCGTGATCGCGCTGGTGGCCGCCTGCATGCGCTTGACGTAGCCCCCGTGGTCCGCCCCCCACACGTCGATCAGCGTGGGACAGCCGCGGCGGACCTTGTCGAGGTGATAGGCGATGTCGTTGGCGAAGTATGTGTAGGAACCGTCGGACTTCTTGAGCGGCCGGTCCACGTCGTCGCCGAAGGAGGTGGCGCGGAAGAGCGTCTGCGGTCGCGGCTCCCAGTCGTCCGGCGTCTTGCCCTTCGGCGGCTCCAGCACGCCGGTGTAGACCAGGTCGCGAGCCTCCAGCTCGGTCAGCGCCCGGGTGACCGCACCGCTGTCGACCAGCGCGCGCTCGGAGGTGAAGACGTCGTGGGCCACGCCGAGCCGCCCGAGGTCCTCGCGGATCCAGCACATGATGATCTCGACCGCCGCTGCCCGCATCGCCGGCAGCCACGCCGCCTCGGGAACCGACAGCCAGCGGTCGCCATCGCGGTCGGCGATGGCCTGGCCCACGTCCTTCAGGTACTCGCCCGGATACATGCCAGGCGGGATCCCGCCGATCGTCTCCCCCAGCGCCTCGCGATAGCGCAGGTGCGTGGAGCGGGCGAGCACCTCGACCTGGGCGCCCGCGTCGTTGATGTAGTACTCGCGCGTGACCGCATATCCCGCCTTCTCCAGGAGCGCGGCCAGCGCGTCGCCGACGACGGCCCCGCGGGCGTGGGCCGTGTGCAGCGGCCCGGTCGGGTTCGCCGACACGTACTCCACGTTGACCGCCCGCCCGCCGCCGACGTCGCTGTCGCCGTAGCCGAGGCCGGCGGCGAGCACGTCGCGCAGCGTCGCCCGCCAGCGCGACGGCCGCAGGCGCCAGTTCAGGAACCCGGGCCCCGCGACCGACACCTCGGTCACGTCTGGGTGCGCCGACAGATGCCGCGCGAGGCCGTCGGCGATGGCGCGGGGCGGCTTGCCGGCGGCCTTCGCCAGCACCATCGCGGCGTTGGTCGACATGTCGCCGTGCGCGGGATCGCGCGGCGGCTCGACCGAGACCTTCGACCGGTCGACGCCCGCCGGCATGTCGCCGGCGGCCGTCATCGCGTCGAGCGCACGGTCCACCTCGACCCGGAACGACTTGTAGATGTCCATCATGCTCTCAGATCCGGCGAATTCATCACGAACAGCCGGCCGTGCTCCGCGAGCGCGAACCGGTCGGTCATCCCGGCGATGTAGTCCGCCACGACCCGGGCGCGGCCCGCCTCGCCGGCCTGTGCGGCGACCCGGGCCTGCCAGTCGGGCGGCAGGCACTCCGGCTCCGCCGTGAAGAGACCGTAGAGGTCGTTCACGACCCGCCGCGCCTTGCTCGTCATCCGGTTGACCTTGTAGTGCCGGTACATGCGCTGGCGCAGGAACGTGCGCAAGCGCCGGTCGTGGTCGCGCATCGTCTCGCTGAAGGCCACGACCGCGCGACCGGCCGCACGGACGTCGTCCGCCGTCTCGATCCCGTCGGCGGCGATGCGCGCCCGCGTCTCGGTCAGCAGGTCGGTGACCATGGCGTCGATCATCCGCCGCACGATCTCGTGCACGAGGCGCGAGAGCTCCAGCCCCGGATGGGCGTCCAGCACATCCCGCGCGACCGGTCCGACCAGCGGGAGTTCGATCAGGTCGTCCAGCGTGAACAGGCCGGCGCGCAGCCCGTCGTCGATGTCGTGGTTGTTGTAGGCGATGTCGTCGGAGAGGGCCGCCACCTGGGCCTCGGCCGAGGGCTGTGCGGCGAGGTCGAGCGGCCATTCCGCGTCGACCGCGGCGATCGTCTGCGGCAGCGTGCGTCCGGGGCGTGGGGGCACCAGCGGGCCATTGTGCTTCACGAGCCCCTCGACCGCCTCCCACGTCAGGTTCAGCCCGTCGAAGCCGGCGTAGCGCCGCTCCAGGCGGGTGACGATCCGCAGGCTCTGGTCGTTGTGGTCGAACCCGCCGAAGGCCGCGAGGCACTCGCCGAGCGCGTCCTCGCCCGCGTGCCCGAACGGCGTGTGGCCGAGGTCGTGGGCCAGCGCCACCGCCTCCGCCAGATCCTCCTCGAGGCCGAGGAAGCGGCTGATCGAACGCGCGATCTGCGCGACCTCGAGCGAGTGCGTCAGGCGCGTCCGGAAATAGTCGCCCTCGTGATAGACGAAGACCTGCGTCTTGTACTGGAGGCGGCGAAACGCCCCGGCGTGGATGACACGGTCGCGGTCGCGCTGGAAGGGCGAGCGGGTCGGGCTTTCCGGCTCGCGGATCCGCCGCCCGCGCGAGGCGTCGGGGCGTGTGGCGAACGACGCCCACACCCGCCCGTCCGGCGACGGCGGCGTCATCGACAGCGTGCGGACCGGTTTCGCTTCCGTCATGTGCCGCACCCTATTACAGCCGCCCGCGCGATTGCTATGGTCCTCGGCCCGCGCTGCCCTTTGACGGCCGGAGCAGGCGTGCTTACCTCATGCGTCGCGTTCGGCATTTTTCCGGATGCCGCCAGGAGGTCGCCATGCCCGACACGGTCACGCTGGAACCGCCCGCCGCCGGCGAACGCGCGGTCGCCCTTTCCGCGAGCGCCGCCCGCCGCGTCGCGGTCCTGCGGGAGAAGGAGGGGAACCCCGCGCTCCGGCTCCGGCTCACGGTGTCCGGCGGCGGCTGTTCCGGCTTCCAGTACGGTTTCGCATTCGACGCTGCCGTCAACGACGGCGACCACGTCTTCACGCGCGACGGGGTCGACCTCCTGGTCGACGATGTCTCGCTGGACCTGATCGCGGGCGCCGAGGTCGATTTCGTGGAGGACCTGATGGGCGCCTCGTTCCAGATCCGCAATCCGAACGCCACGTCGTCCTGCGGCTGCGGCAACTCCTTCTCGCTCTGACGGCGCCCGCGTGAAGATCGCGACGTTCAACGTCAATTCGCTGCGGGCCCGGATCGACAACGTCGTCGCCTGGATCGAGCGGGCGGAGCCCGACGTGCTCCTCCTGCAGGAACTGAAGTGCGAGACGGCGGCCTTCCCGCGCGAGCCGTTCGAGGCGCGCGGCTACGCCTGCGCCGTGGTCGGCCAGAAGAGCTGGAACGGCGTCGCCATCCTGTCCCGGCGCGGCATCGACGGACCCGTGCTCGAGCGGCTGCCCGGCGAGCCCGAGGACGAGCAGGCGCGCTACGTGGAGGCGACGGTCGCGGGCGTCCGCGTCGCCGCGATCTATCTGCCGAACGGAAATCCGGTCGGCACGGAGAAGTATCCCTACAAGCTGCGCTGGATGGCGCGGCTCAAGGCGCACGCCCGCGACCTGCTGGCGCGCGGCGGGCCCGTGGCGCTCGGCGGCGACTGGAACGTGATCCCCGCCGCCGCCGATGCGGCCGATCCGTCCGCCTGGACCGAGGACGCCCTCTTCCGCCCGCAGACAAGGCGCGCCTTCCGCGAGATCCTTCACCTCGGCTGGACCGACGCGTTCCGCGCCGTCGACGCCCGCCCGCACCAGTTCACCTTCTGGGACTATCAGGCGCGGGCGTGGGAGCGTGACGACGGCATCCGGATCGACCACGTGCTCCTGTCGCCGGCCGCGGCCGACCGGATCAAGGGCGCGTGGGTCGACCGCTGGCCGCGCGGCCAGGAGAAGGCGTCCGACCACACGCCGCTGGTGGTCGAGCTGGCCGACGACTGACCGCCCGCACCAGACCGCCGCCAGCCTGCCGCCGCCACCCGGACGCCGTCACGCCTCGGGCGGAACGGCGGATCGCGTCCACGTGCGGAGCAGATAGCTCGACCGGTAGGGCGGGTAGAACATCCGTAGCATGATCCGGTCGCCGTCGGCGGTGCACCAGGTGTCGAGAAAGAGGTCGCCGTTCGGCTCCTCGTAGCGGATGTGCTCGGCCAGGAACCGGCCCGCGGGCACCTCGATCGTCTCGGTGCCGAGCCAATGCGCCCGCAGCGGCCAGCGCACGAGAGACGGGCCCGACGCCCCGTTGTGCAGCGGCGAGCAGCTCAGCACGGGCTCCAGCGGCTGGGGCCCGATCCCGTCGGTGCGCTCGATCCCCGCCCCGTGCCACACGTCGCCGGAGACCGCGTGGCTGATGAAGGACACGGCCCGCCGGGGCAGCGGCAGGCGCTGCGACAGGCGACCCTCGGCCGACGTGAACGCCTCGCACTCCGCGTGATCCGCCTCGAAGCGGAAGAACGCCGTTCCGACCGTCCGGTCCTTGACGCTCACCCGCACCAGCGCGTCGACGGGCCGGAATTCCCGGTCGACGGTCTGGACGACGTCGCGCAGGACCTCGCTGTCGAAGATCTCCGACCGGGCGCGCAGCGTCCGCCGCCCGTCCGCATGGACCGACAGGGTGCAGGTCTCCTGCCCCCGCCGCCGCCCGTCCTCACCCAAATAGTCGATCGCGTATTCGACGATCCGGTGCTTCACCCCGCCCCTCCCTTCGACATACCGTCCATGGTCAGTCGTCCTGCCATGCAGCAAGGACGGACCCACGTGTGTTGGATCTGTCCCGACCCCTGACCTTATCCGGATCTTCCACCCGATGGCCCACCCTTTGTCCAGCCTGCGCGGCGCCGCAAAGCGCTTCCTGCCCGCGCCCCTCGTGAACCTCCTTCGCTTCGAGCCGCTCCTGCGGAAGGAGATGCGCGCCGGCGAGGGCGAACTTCGCCTGGTGCCCCGGACCTTCGACCGCCGCAAGGCGGCCGTCGACGTCGGGGCCAACGTCGGCATGGTCACCTATCTGCTGTGCCGGCACGCCCGCATCGTCTATGCGGTCGAGCCGAATCCGGTTCTCGCCGACAACCTCCGCCGCGCGTTCCGCGGTCGGCGGGTCGAGGTCCTTCCTTATGCGCTGTCCGACGAGACCGGTACCGCCGACCTCCTCATCCCCTCGGCCGACGGGCAGGAGCTGACCGGGCGGAGTTCCCTCGAGCCCGACGCCGACGGCGACCTGCCGGTGCGTCGGGTCACCGTTCCACGCCGGACACTGGACCAGCTCGCCCTGCCCGACGTCGGCTTCGTGAAGATCGACGTGGAGGGGCACGAGCTGGCGGTGCTGCGCGGGGCGCGGGGTCTGCTCACCGGCCATCGGCCGAGCCTGATGATCGAGGCCGAGGAGAAGTTCGGCGAAGGGCACACCGACGCGATCTTCCGCTTCCTCGGGGCGCACGACTATTTCGGCGTCTACGTCTGGGAGGACCGGCTCCACGACGTGTCGACCTTCATCCCCTGCACCCACCAGCCGAAGGGTCTGGCGAAGCGGATCGGCGAACCGGCTGATCCCCGATACATCCGGAACTTCGTCTTCGTACACCGGTCGAACCGGCAGGCCCTCGCCCGCCTCGGCACCGGGGTGCCGACGTCGGCGCCGCTGCCGGCACGGGCCGCCGGGCGTCTCGCGGCGGCGTTCCGCATGCGCTAGGCTCCGGACCGGACCGGAGCACGGGACCGGATCACGGGACCGGATCACGGGACCGGATCACGGGGGGGGGAGGCGGGCGGATGGACGGACCGCGGGTCACGATCTGGAACGAATTCCGTCACGAGCGCGAACCCGGGCCGGCCGCCGACGTCTATCCCGGCGGGATCCACCGGCACCTCGCCGACGCGCTGGCCGAGGCGGGCATCCCGGCCCGGACCGCCGTCCTCGACGATCCCGACCAGGGCCTCGGCGCGGACGACCTCGCCCGGACCGACGTGCTCGTCTGGTGGGGCCACCGTCACCACGCCGCGGTGTCGGACGAGGCCGTCGCCCGCGTGACGGCACGGGTTCTCGACGGCATGGGGCTCGTCGCCCTTCATTCCTCACATTTCTCCAAACCCTTCCTGGCGCTGATGGGCACCAGCGGTCGCCTCTCGTGGCGGGTCGCGGGCGAGCGGGAGCGGATCTGGTGCGTCGACCCGGGGCACCCGGTCGCCGCGGGGGTCGAGACGCCCTTCGTCATCGAGGCGGAGGAGATGTATGGCGAGCCGTTCGACGTGCCGCCACCCGACGACCTCGTCTTCGTCAGCTGGTTCCAGGGCGGCGAGGTGTTCCGGTCCGGTTGCGGCTGGCGGCGGGGGCGCGGGCGGGTGTTCTACTTCCGCCCCGGGCATGAGACCTTTCGTGCCTACCACCACCCCCAGGTGCGGCGGGTGATCGCGAACGCGGTGCGCTGGGCGATGCCCGCGGCGCCCGGACCGTGGCCCTGCGGTCGCCGGTCGGACCCCGCGGAACCCCTCGCCCGCTGACCCCGCCCGTGCGCCGGCGGTCGCTGCTCTTCCTCCTCCTCGCCGCCACGGTCGCCCGCCCCGCCAGCCCGCAGGGCGCGGACGCGGTCGTCGCGGAGGTCGAGCGTC